>REAW01000048.1 GCA_004293725.1 Curvibacter sp. | reverse complement strand
TCTGCATTCAAAACTGGGGAACTTGCCGCCCAATGTCTTTGAGCAACAACAGGCAACTCAACAACCTATTGATGTGTCCGAAAAAACTTGACCACTACACCAGACCATTGGCTTGGCATGGCCCGCGGATTGGCCAAAAACGTCTTGTGCTCTTGCAGGTATTTCCATAGCTGCCCTATGTATCCGAAGTTTGGAGAGTTGGCTTTTTTGGTCCAGGTAGCAAGCAGCGGCCAATCTCCGTCCACGATGCACGGCAGGAATAGCTCCAGCCGCCCGGCAGCCAAGGGCATGGCCTGCAGAGTTATGTCGCCGGCCGTGAAGATGCCAATACCTTTGCTTTTGAAGGTACCTGTCCAAAGGTGACTGCCGCACCAAGCCGAATAAGCGGCGTCGTTAGTCTGGCACGGGTCTTCGCACTCCTGAACTACGTAGACGTCCGCGTTTAGGGTAGCGAGTCGATGCCATTTCTTGCGCAGTGCTCCATTGCAGTTCCATGTGACGATGCGAAGCGATTTTTTTGTCAATCCGGCCCCCTGTTTGCTTACCGCAAGTTAAGCCGGAGTCTAGCTGCATCGCATGTGCAAAGAAGAGGCGGTACCTCAAATAGGTAGGTCTTTCAATTGAACCGAGTCTGCTCGCCTAATTTCTTAATTCAGGGCTGAAAAACAAACGTAAGTCTATGATTTACAAGGGTTTTGGCCAACTGCGTATTAACACCCGAATGAGCCAAAAAAAAGGCCCCGTTTTGCAACGAGGCCTTGAAGGGATCCCTGAACCTGATGGTTTCGAAAGGACCCGAGGAGACAACCGGGGGAAACAAACATTGTTTCCGATAAATGAATTATCTCAGGGTTTTCCCTTGGTGACTACGGTGAAGGCTCAAAAAGTTGAAAAACTTATGGGCCTAGACCCAATTAACGCTTTTTAGCTGCAGCCTTGGTCGCGTTGGTAGCTGTAGCAGCCACAGCGTTAAAGTTGGCTTCGGCTACGTCAGTTGCCTGCTTCACTGCTTTTTGCACAGATTCCAACGCGTTATTGGCAGCGGCAACCGAGCTTTTCAAAATGGCGACAGCTGCTTCAGATCCAGCCGGAGCGTTCTTTGCAGCGCTGTCAACCAAGCCAGTAAATTTCTTTTGGGCGTCGGCTGCTTGGCTTTCCATGGTCTTGGTCAGTTCAGCGCTGGCACCCGAAGCGATGTCATACAGGTGACGGCTGTAAGCAGCAGTCTTTTCGGCCAAAGGCTGCAGCAGGCTAGATTGCAGTGCGAGCAGTTCTTGGGCATCTTTGACGCTCAAGATGGACTGGGTGTGGCCAGCGACTTCAGACAGGGCAGCCTTGGATGCGGTGAGGTTCAGTTCAACGATTTTTTCCACGCCCTCGAACGCTTTGTTGGTCAAACCAAACAGAGTTTCGATGTTGGCTTTGTGGGATGCGATTACTTGTTCAACGGTCAGCATGTTCATTCTCCAGAAGTTAAGATGAAAAATCACTATCTGCTCCGTAACTTGGCCCCTTAGCCCCTTATGTTGCAGTGCAGCATAAGACGAATTGTAGCCATGCTGCGCTGCAATGCAAGCACTTTTTGCTGCAATGCAACAAATTAGAAGGAATTGCCAATTGCGCCGCAATTTCACGGGCCTGTCATCGCAGGCTAGTAACTAGTTTCAGGCTGGCAAAATGAAGCTATGAACACCACTTCTGCCAAACCCGTTGCCGAATCGCGCGGCGCCTACAAAGTATTTCGCCCTATCACCACGCGGTGGTCTGATAACGATGTGTATGGCCATGTCAACAACGTGGTGTACTACAGTTGGTTCGATTCGGCCGTGAACGCCTATCTGATAGAACAAGGGGCGTTGGATATTCATCAGGGCAGCACCATTGGTCTGGTGGTGGAAACACAATGCAACTATTTTGCCCCGTTGGCCTTCCCGCAAGCAGTCGACGCCGGCATTCGTGTGGCAAAGCTGGGAAGTTCCAGTGTGCGTTACGAGATTGGCATTTTTGGCGAAGGTGAGTTCACGGCAGCCAAAGGCCACTTCATTCATGTGTACGTGGACCAGATCACTCGTAAACCGGTGGCCTTGCCGCCTACCCTGAAAACCGTATTGGAGACCCTTGTATGAATTCTTCGGTAGTAGATGAAGCCATTGCTTCCCGCATGTCTGTGCGGGCATTTACAGGGCAGGCCGTCGCGCGCGCAGACATTGAGGCTATTCTGCAAGTTGCCAGCCGCGCACCAAGCGGAACCAATTGCCAGCCTTGGAAAGTCTATGTCCTGCAAGGTGCTAGTAAAGGGGTGCTGGTTGAGAAAGTGTGTGCTGCGCACGACGCCATTCGCGACAACCCAGCGCTGGCAGCGGAGTACCAGGAAGAATATGACTATTACCCTAGCCAGTGGGTCAGCCCCTATATCGATCGCCGCCGCGAAAACGGCTGGGGCCTGTATGGATTGCTGGGTATTGGCAAGGCTGACAAAGACAAGATGCATGCGCAGCACCAGCGCAATTTTCGTTTTTTTGACGCACCCGTGGGGCTGATGTTTACAGTAGACAAGATTTTGGGTCGTGGCTCATTGGTCGACTATGGGGCATTTTTGCAAAGCGTAATGGTCGCTGCGCGCGGGCGCGGCTTGCATACCTGTCCCCAGGCGGCGTGGAACGGCTTTGCCAAAATCATCCTGCCGCACATTGGTGCCGGTGAGGGCGAAATGCTGGTGTGCGGCATGTCGCTGGGTTATGCCGATACGCAAGCGCCAGTGAATGGTTTTCACACCCCGCGGGTACCCGTTGCGGACTTTACCCACTGGCTCGACTGATGGCTTGATTGAAGAAAAAAATGGCCGTATAGCCTATAAAAGCTGCGCAAGCAGATATTAAAAATATAGCAAGCAAAAGCTGCCTTCTCGGCACCACCCGTTTCACCATGATCATTTCCAGCCTGCTAGACACCGACTTGTATAAGTTCACCATGATGCAGGTGGTGCTGCACCAGTTTCCCGGGGCTCAGGTGGAGTACCGTTTTAAGTGCCGCAACCCCGGAGTGAATCTGGCCGTGCATGCCGAAGAAATCCGGCAGGAGATACGCTCCCTCTGCAACCTTCGTTTTCAGGACGATGAGTTGGCCTATTTGCGTTCGCTGCGCTTTATCAAAAGCGACTTTGTGGATTTTTTGGGCCTCTTCAAGCTCAACGAGAAATACATCACTGTTACACCGCAACCGACGGGTGAGCTGGAGATCGTGATTGAGGGCCCGTGGTTGCACACCATCTTGTTCGAGATTCCGGTGCTTGCTATCGTGAATGAGGTCTACTTCCGCAATACGCAGCCATACCCCGATTTGGAAGAAGGCCGCAGGCGCCTGGAGACCAAAATTGCCGAACTCCGCGTGGCCGGAGTGGGGGACCTCAAAATTGCCGACTACGGAACTAGGCGGCGTTTTTCACGCACGTGGCACGAAGAGGTGCTGCGCGTACTGGTGGCCAAACTTGGAACAGTGCATAGCCCAGGCAAAGTGGGGTTCGCGCCAGGGCAATTGGCGGGAACCAGCAATGTGCTTCAAGCCATGCATTTGGGGCTACTGCCGCTGGGCACTATGGCGCACGAATACCTCCAAGCGTCGCAGGCTCTGGGTCCGCGCCTGCGTGACAGCCAGATTTTTGCTTTTGAGTCGTGGGCGCGCGAGTACCGGGGGGACCTTGGCATTGCACTGAGCGATGTCTACGGCATGAACGCTTTTCTGCGTGATTTTGATATGTACTTTTGCAAACTGTTTGACGGCGCCCGTCATGACAGCGGCGACCCCTTCACTTGGGGGGAACGCATGTTGGAGCACTACCAACGCAACCGCGTGAGTCCGCGCACCAAGACGCTCATCTTCAGTGACGGCCTGACTGTTCCGCGCACCATTGCGCTGTACCAGCAGTTCCGTGGGCGCTGTCAGCTGGCGTTTGGCATTGGCACCAACCTCACCAACGACCTAGGGTACGAGCCATTGCAAATCGTCATCAAGATGGTCCGCTGCAACGGCCAACCGGTTGCCAAATTGTCGGATACTCCTTCCAAGAACATGTGCGATGACGAAAAGTACCTGGCCTACCTGCGCCAGGTCTTCGAGATCACATCGCCGGCCTGATCGCCAACCTCCATCCAGCGCCATTTCCAGAAATCCGCATGTCCAGTTCTGTCACTCAACCCCGCATTCTGGTGGCTCGCGCCATTTTTCCCGAAGTGCTTGATTTTTTGTCACAGCATTTTGAAGTGGAGTCCAACCAAGCGGATGCCGTTTGGGGCCCTGACCTTTTGATCGAACGGCTACAGGGAAAGGTGGGTGTGCTCAGCACAGGAGGCGAGCGCATCGATGCCGCGCTGCTGGCGGCCTGCCCACAATTGCGCATCTGCGCCAATATGGCGGTGGGCTTCAACAATTTTGACGTCGATGCCATGACGAAAGCCGGCGTACAGGGCACCAATGCGCCGCACGTGCTGACCGAGACTACCGCGGACTTTGGCTTTGCCCTGCTCATGGCCACAGCCCGGCGCGTCACCGAGAGCGAACACTACCTGCGCGCTGGTCACTGGACGCGGTGGAGCTATGACATGTTTTGCGGTACCGATATTCACGGCACCACATTGGGCATCATCGGTATGGGGCGCATCGGCCAGGCGATTGC
>REAW01000011.1 GCA_004293725.1 Curvibacter sp. | reverse complement strand
TGACAACGTGTTTGTGTTGCTGCACTCGGCCGTGCATGGGCGCAAGGCTGGCCTGCTGGTGGTACTGGGCTTGTGCAGCGGGTTGCTGTTTCACACGGCAGCCGTGGCGCTCGGCCTGGCTGCGGTGTTTGCGGCTTCTGCCACCGCTTTCACTGCACTCAAGATGCTGGGTGCGGCCTACTTGTTGTGGCTGGCTTGGGGCGCCTGGAATGCCCCAGTGGGTATTGCCGACACCCCCACACAGGACGCCATGACGCCTTGGCAAACCTACCTGCGCGGCGTGGTCATGAACGTTACCAATCCCAAAGTGGCCATTTTCTTTTTGGCGTTCTTGCCCCAGTTTGCCGATCCAACCCAAGGCTCCATGGCGCTGCAGATCGTGTTGCTGGGTGCGGTGTTCATGCTGGCAGCGTTGCTGACCTTCAGCGCCATTGCATGGTTTGCTGCAGGTTTTGGCCAGGTCTTCAAGCGTTCGCTGTCAGCGCAACGCGCACTTAACCGCATTGCCAGCGTGGTGTTTGTCGGTTTGGCATTGCGTTTGGCCACTGCAGAGCGGTAAGGTGCTTTTGTTCAGCCAAGCGTCAAGCTTCGGCAAGGGTTTTCTTCATGTTAAAGCCCTCAATATCCCATGGATTATGCGCGTGCAGCTACTAAAAATGTAGCACCTAGACGCACCAGCCAACTCAAGTCCGCCCCCAGCACCGATAATTGGGGCATGACTGCTTTCTCTTCTCTCCCCCTCTCGCCCGCCACGCTGGCCAACCTGCAACAACTGGGCTACGAGTCCATGACGCCCATCCAGGCTGCCAGCCTGCCCGTGGCGCTGGCGGGCCAAGACCTGATTGCCCAGGCCAAGACCGGCAGCGGGAAGACAGCCGCCTTTGCGCTGGCGCTGCTCACCAAACTGAACCCGCGCTGGTTTGCCGTGCAGGCCATGGTGCTGTGCCCCACGCGTGAGCTGGCAGACCAGGTGACGGTGGAAATTCGCCGCTTGGCCCGGGCCGAAGAAAACATCAAGGTGGTGACGCTGTGCGGTGGCGTGGCCACACGCGGCCAGCGCGCGAGCCTGGAAAACGGCGCGCACATTGTTGTGGGCACGCCGGGCCGCATCATGGACCTGCTGGAGCGTGAATACCTCTCGCTGGAGAACCTGAACACACTGGTGCTGGACGAGGCCGACCGCATGTTGGACATGGGCTTCTTTGACGACATTGCCACCGTGGTGAAGCAAACCCCCAAGGAGCGCCAGACGTTGTTGTTTTCGGCCACCTACCCCGAAGGCATCGAGAAGCTGGCCAAGCAGTTCATGCGCGAGCCACAACAGATTACCGTGAAGGCCGCTGTGGCCGAGAACACGATTGAGCAGCGCTTTTACGAGGTCGAGCGCAGCAACCGGCTGGACACCGTGGGACTGCTGCTGAACCACTTCCGCCCCGTTAGCACCATTGCGTTTTGCAACACCAAGGCCCAGTGCAACGAGCTGGTGACGCTGCTGCAAGGCCAGGGCTTTGTTGCCCAGGCCCTGCACGGCGACCTGGAGCAGCGCGACCGGGACCAGGTGCTGGCCCAATTTGCCAACCGCAGCTGCTCAGTGCTGGTGGCTACCGATGTGGCATCGCGCGGATTGGATGTGAAAGAGCTGGACCTGGTGATCAACGTGGACATCACGCCCGACGCCGAGGTGCATGTGCACCGCATTGGCCGTACCGGCCGCGCGGGCCAGTCGGGCCTGGCAGTGAGCCTGGCGTCGATGAACGAAATGGGATCGGTCGGCAAGATTGAGCAGTACCAGAACGCGCCGTCGGTCTGGTTCAAGCGCGATGAACTGACACCCACGGGAGAAAACGGGAAATTGGGCCGCCTGCTGCCGCCCATGGTGACCGTGCAGATTGCTGGTGGCCGCAAGGAGAAGATTCGCCCCGGCGACGTGCTGGGTGCCCTCACCAGCACCGATGGTGGCCCGCCCTACACCCGCGAGCAGATTGGCAAGATTGCGGTGACCGAGTACTGCACCTTTGTGGCCGTGGAGCGCAGTATTGCCAAAGACGCTTGCGACAAGCTCAATGCCGGCAAGGTCAAGGGCAAGAGCGTGCGGGCGCGGTTGTTGTAAGGTTTTTTCCTACACGCTTTACAGCGTGTGACCGACTCCAGTTCTTGCGGTCCGTGACTACAGTTGCTCCAAGCGCCAGAGTAGTTGGATGGCGCGGCAACCACCGGAGAACTGCCATGAAAGACACCGCCACCGCCCTGAACCCCTTCAGCCTGATGATGGAGCCCGAACTGGTTTTGCAGACCATGGAGCGCTCCCAGCAGCTGCGTGGCCTGCGCCGCCACAAGCTGCGCCCACTGGACAAACCGCTGATCCCCTACACCAAGGAGGCAGTCGCCGCCCGGGCAGCCTTTGACGCCGCGATTGACGCCGAAGACTTTGAAGACCAGGCCGACAGCTACCTGTTGAACTGAGCGCTTGGCAGGCCGAGGGCCTGCCTTGCCATTAGAGGGCTTTAGAAGGCTGCAATGTCTGTAATGGCGCGGCCCAAAATCAACGCATGAATGTCGTGCGTGCCTTCGTAGGTGTTCACCACCTCCAGGTTCACCAAATGGCGGGCAACACCAAATTCATCGCTGATGCCGTTGCCCCCCATCATGTCGCGGGCCAGCCGCGCAATGTCCAGTGCCTTGCCGCAGCTGTTGCGCTTGATGATGGAGGTCATCTCCACCGCAGCCAGGCCACTGTCCTTTAGGCGCCCCACTTGCAGACAGCCCTGTAGCCCCAGCGAAATTTCAGTCAGCATGTCCGCCAGCTTCTTCTGGATGAGCTGGTTGGCCGCGAGGGGCTTGCCAAACTGGTGGCGGTCCATCGTGTACTGGCGGGCCCGCGCGTAGCAGTCTTCCGCAGCACCCAGTGCGCCCCAGGCAATGCCAAAGCGGGCACTGTTAAGACAGGTGAACGGCCCCTTAAGCCCGCGCACATCGGGAAATGCGTTTTCCTCGGGACAGAACACCTCGTCCATCACGATTTCACCGGTAATGCTGGCGCGCAAACCCACCTTGCCGTGGATGGCGGGGGCGCTCAGCCCCTTGAAGCCTTTTTCCAGTACAAAGCCGCGAATGGAGCCCGCATCGTCCTTGGCCCAGACGACAAACACATCGGCAATCGGGCTGTTGGTGATCCACATTTTGGCGCCTGACAAGCTATAGCCACCGGGCACCTTCTTGGCGCGTGTAATCATGCTGCCCGGGTCCGATCCGTGGTTGGGTTCGGTCAGGCCAAAGCAGCCAATCCACTCTCCCGTGGCCAGCTTGGGCAGATACTTCTGCTTTTGTGCTTCGGTGCCGAATTCATTGATGGGTACCATCACCAAGGAGGACTGCACACTCATCATGGAGCGATAACCCGAGTCCACCCGCTCCACTTCGCGGGCAACCAGGCCGTAGCACACATAGTTCAGGCCAGCGCCACCGTACTGCTCGGGAATGGTGGCGCCAAGCAGGCCCAGCTCACCCATCTCGCGGAAGATGCTGGCATCGGTCTTCTCGTGGCGGAAGTTGTCTTGCACACGCGGCAGCAGGCGCTCCTGGCAATAGCTGAGCGCCGCATCGCGCACTTGGCGTTCGTCATCCGTGAGCTGACTCTCCAACAACAAGGCGTCGTTCCATTGGAATGTGTTTTTGGTGGCCATAAGGGATTCCTTTAATAAAGGGGGTTATACGTAAATTAAGGGGAACGTTGGATGGGGAGGGTTTTTTTAGGTGCGTTCCAACACCACGGCAATGCCTTGCCCAACTCCAATACACAGGCTGACAAGGGCATAACGCCCCTGGCGCCGCTGCAATTCAAGCGCAGCCGCAAGGGCCAGACGCGCGCCTGAGGCGCCGAGCGGATGGCCCACGGCAATGGCACCGCCGTTGGGGTTGACACGCGCATCATCGGCCGCCACCCCCAGACGCTGCAAACAGCCCAATACCTGGGCCGCAAACGCTTCATTGATTTCAATCAGGTCGACGTCTGCAAGCCGGATTCCGGCCCGCGTCAACGCCAACTCGGAGGCTGCCACCGGCCCCAGCCCCATCAGCTGCGGCTCCACGCCCACCACGGCGGCAGACAATACGCGGGCCAACGGCCGCTGACCATACCGTTCACCGGCGGCACGACTGCCCAGCAACACAGCGGCTGCGCCATCGTTGATGCCAGATGCATTGCCAGCCGTAGTGACGCCACCGGCAAACAAGGGCTTGAGCTTTTGCAACGAAGCCAGCGTGGTGTCTGCACGCGGATGTTCGTCTAGCGAAACCACCAAGGGCGCAGCCTTGCGGCCCTGCGGCACCTCGATAGGCACGATTTCTTGGGCAAAAACACCTGCCGCCAAGGCCGCCGCAAAGCGCTGCTGCGACTGCAGTGCATAGGCATCGCAGTCTTCGCGCCGAAGACCCAGCACGGTGGCCACTGCGTCGGCCGTTTCGGGCATGCTGTGGTTGCCAAACTCTTGCTCCAGCCGCGGGTTGGGAAACCGCGCGCCAATGGTCGAATCGGCCACACGCAACTCACGACTGAACGCGGACTCGGCCTTGGCCATGACAAACGGCGCGCGGCTCATGCTTTCCACACCCCCGGCCAGGTACACATCGCCCTCACCAGCCGTGATGGCGCGGGCGCAGTCCATGATCGCGGCCAAACCACTTCCGCACAGCCGGTTCACGGTTTGCCCGGGCACCTGGGAACCCAGCCCAGCCAGCAAGGCCGCGTGGCGGGCGATGTTGCGGCTGTCCTCACCCGCCTGGCAGGTACACCCCAGCACCACATCTTCTGCGGAGCGGGCCATAGGGGTGCGTTCGGCCAAGGTCCGCAACACATGGGCGACCAATTCATCGGGGCGCACAGAAGACAGGGCTCCCGCGTGGCGGCCAAAAGCGGTGCGAGCACCGTCATACAGGTAGGCGTTGAGCATATTCAGTGGGGCGGAAGTTCAGTGGTCAGCAGCGAGCAATGCAACTGCGCCCGGCGGCGCAGCCAGGGCGAGGGGCGATAGCGGGGGTCCCCGGTCGTGGCGTGCAGGTTGTGCAAAACAAGCAGGATGTTCCGCGGGCCCAGCGCGTCACCCCAGGCCAGCGGTCCTTGGGGGTACCCCAGCCCCAAGGTGACTGCGACGTCGATATCTGGAGGGCTGGCAATGCCCTGTTGCGCCATGTCACACGCAATATTGATGATGGTGGCCAGTACGCGTTGGCCGATCAGCCCCACGCTATCACGCAAGACATGCACCGACGCTGACAAGGGGCCCAGCAGAGCGACTGCACGCTCGACGCTGTATTGCGAAGTTAGCGGATTGGTGAATACCGGCGCACAACCCGCCTGCGGCAACAGCCAGTCCAGCGCCACGGTGCGTGTGGGGTCCAACTGCTCCGCGGCCGCGCAGGCAGATACGTCTTCGCCTTGGGGCAGCACGATACACAATGCTTCTACGCTGGGGCGGGCGCTGTCTTCGATAGATGCCCCCATCTCGCGCAACCAGTCGGCACAGGCAGGGCCCCAGGCATTGCGCTGGCTAACCCACACGGGGCCCGGACTGCAATCGGCGTGGCGGGGTGGCAATGGCTTTTGTGCCACGCCCTCCACATAGGTGTAGAACCCATTCCCGGTTTTGCGGCCGAGCAAACCCGCATGGCGGCGCAAGACCGCCAGCGGCGACGGGCGAAAACGCGGCTCTTCAAAATACTGCCGGTACACCGACTCCATGACGGGAACCGAGACATCCAAGCCCACCAAGTCAAACAACTCAAAAGGCCCCAGTTTGAAGCCCGCTTGGCCCCGCAACACATCGTCTATTGCAGCCGGGTTGGCCACGGACTCTCCCAAGATGCGCAACGCCTCTGTGCCAAAGCCGCGCCCCGCATGGTTCACGATGAAACCGGGGGTGTCTTGTGCGCGCACCGCGCGGTGCCCCAGGCGATGCCCCAGGTCCACGAGCGCCTGCACTACCCCGGGGTCGGTACGCATGCCCTGCACGACTTCCACAATTTTCATGAGCGGGACCGGATTGAAGAAATGCCAACCCGCAACGCGCTCCGGCCGCTGGCATCCCGCCGCAATGGCGGTGATGGAAAGCGACGACGTATTCGTCGCCAGCACACAATCCGGGCCCACGATGGGCTCCAGCTGCTGAAACAGCGTTTGTTTGAATTCCAGCCGCTCGGCAATCGCTTCCACCACCAGGTCGCACCCGGCAAGTGCTTCCAGCGAACTGCACACCTGCACACGTGCCAGCGCTGCCTGGGCTGCTGCGGGCTCAATGCGGCCGCGCTCCTGGAGGCGGGTCCAACCCGCGCTCAGCGCGCTGCGTGCACGCAGAGCGGCGCCCTCTTGCACATCGAACAGGCGCACTGCGATGCCGGCCTGCGCCGCAACCTGGGCGATGCCTTGGCCCATGACTCCGGTACCCACGACTGCGAGAGTCAGGACTTCACTGTGCGGATTCAACATGGGCGCTCAGTCGGGAATAACAGCGGTGACTTCAATTTCAACTTTGGCGCGGTCTTCTATCAACGCCTGCACTTGCACCGCCGTCATGGCAGCATTGAAGCTCCCGATGATTTCCCGGAAGGCTTTGCCGATTTCGGGGTACGCCGCAACATACTCGCGCTTGTCGGTGACATACCAGGTCATGCGGGTAATGTGTTCGGGCTTGGCACCGGCTTCGCGCAGGACTTCCGCCACATTGGTCAACGCCTGACGCACTTGGCCAGCCATGTCATCGGTGTGGAAGACGCATTGGGCATCCCATCCGATCATGCCCGCCACAAACACCATCTGTCCACGCGCCATCACGCCATTGGCATAGCCGCGCGGGCGGGCCCAGTGGGCCGGTTGAAGAACTTGGGTCATGCTGTGTCTCCTGATAATTTTTGCCACGAAGTGATGCCTTGCACCACGTCCGCGGGTATGGGAATAGAACCGTCATGCGCCAGCGACGTGGTCACGATGACGGCTTGCGCGCGCCAGCGCAGCGTGTGCTGGGGTGCCGGCCCGATGCATTCGATGCTGAGCGTGAGCGAACGCCCACCGAGACGCAGAAGACGTAAGCGCAAGGCAATCGTCTCGCCCATGCGGCTGGGGGCTTTGAAGTCGCACTGCAAAGACGCCATGGGCAGACCGAGCCGGCGTTCACCCAAAAACTCGGCATAGTCGACGCCCAGTGCTTGGGTAAACCAGTCTTCCACCAGCCCGTTGAGCATCACAAAATACTGCGGATAAAAGACCATGCCTGCAGGATCGCAGTCGGAGAATCGCACCAAGCGCTGAACGGTGAAAGCACCTGCTTCCGAGGCGGGGAGATGCACAGTCGCCACGGTCATACGCCAATGTACCGATGCCAGACGTCTGGATGGGCTGCCAATTGGGATGAGTCGCCCCGCCACACCACTTTGCCACGCTCCAGAATGGTGTGATGGTCGGCCAACCGAACCAGCCGCTGCACATATTTGTCGATGACCAGGATGCTTTGTCCGGCTTCCTTGAGCGTGGCCAGGCAGCGCCAGATGTCTTCACGAATCAACGGCGCCAAGCCCTCGGTCGCTTCATCCAGAATCAGAAGATGCGGGTTCGTCATGAGCGCACGGCCGATGGCCAGCATCTGCTGCTCGCCGCCCGAAAGCTGGTTGCCCATGTTGCGCGCACGCTCCTGGAGTCGCGGAAACAAGTGGTACACACGTTCCAAGGTCCAGGGATCACGGCTCGCGCAGCGGTTTCCGGAGAATGCCAACAGATTCTCTTGCACAGACAATGAAGAGAAAATCATGCGCCCTTCGGGCACCACGGCCATCCCCATTCGGGCAATGCGATCCGCCTGAAACGACTCCACGCGCTCCCCCAAAAAGCGGATCGACCCGCCCGTAGCCCGGGTCAGCCCCAGAATGGAACGCACCGTCGTGGTCTTGCCCATACCATTGCGCCCAAGCAGTGTGGTGACTTCACCTGCCCGCATGGCAAAGCCAACGCCAAACAAGATTTGGCTGGCTCCATAGGCCGTTTGCAAATCTTCAATTTCCAGTAGTTTTTCCACAAGCGTGTCCTGTGTCGGTTCAGTGCGTGGCAGCCTCTGCCACCTCGTCGCCCAAATAGGCCTGTTTGACCTCCGGGTTGTCCTTGATTTCCTGGGCAGTGCCAGTGGCAATCACTTTGCCAAACACCAGCGTTGAGATCTGGTCGGCAAGGCGGAAAACCGCATCCATGTCATGCTCCACCAGCAAGATGGTGACTTCGCCGCGCAGGCTTTGCAGAAGAGCCACCATGTTTTCAGACTCATCAGGTCCCATGCCTGCCATGGGTTCGTCCAACAACAGCAGTTGGGGGCCAAGCGCCAACGCAAGCCCCACCTCCAGTTGACGCTGCTGGCCGTGCGACAAGGCACCCGACAGACTGTGCAGTTTGGCCCCCAAGCCCACACGTTCGGCAACGGCGGCGGCCTCGGCGTAACGCGCAGATTCCGAGCGCGCAGCGCGCCAGAAGCGCATGCTGCTGCCGCTACGGGCCTGCACCGACAACGCAATGTTGTCGAGCACCGATAGTTTTTTGAAAATGCTGGTGATCTGGTAGGAGCGCACCAAGCCGCGCAGTGCCCGCTGGTGCATGGGCACCTGCGTCACGTTCTGGCCCCTGAAATACACCGCACCCTGGTCCGGTTGCATGGCACCAGAGATTTGATGGATGAGCGTCGTTTTCCCCGCACCATTGGGCCCAATGAGGGCATGGATACTGCCGCGCTCGACCTTCAATTCAGCGTGGTTGGTGGCAACCAAGCCACCGAAACGTTTGACCAATTGTTCAATATGCAAAATCACTTCAGCCATGTGCCGCTCCCTTTTTGGGTGCGAACAATCCGGCGAGTCCACGCGGTGCGACCAGCACCGCGAGCAAGAGTACGGCGCCCAGCCCCAGTTGCCAATGAATGGTGTAGTGGCTCAACACTTCTTCGAGCACCAGAAAGAAGACAGCCCCCAAGACGCCGCCATACAGATACCCCACGCCACCCAAGATGACCATGATCATCAACATGCCGGACTGACTCCACTGCATCAAGGAGGGACTTACAAACCCGCCAAGATTGGCCATGAGAGCCCCGGCCAGACCAGCCATCGCACCGGCAAGCGTGAAGGCAATCAACTTGAACCGGTAGACCGGAAAGCCAATCGCGGTCATACGGGTTTCGTTTTCCCGAATGGCTTGCAGGGCGTGCCCGAAGCGTGAATTGAGCAATCGCGCCACCACCCACACACAGGCGCCCACCAAGGCCAGCGTGACATAGTAGAAGTCGCGGTCACGGGCCAGGTCTATCGCGGGCGCCAGCCATGAGCGCCCGACCATGCTTAGTCCGTCGTCGCCTCCATAGGTCTTGAGTGACACCGCGAGGAAATACAGCATTTGGGCAAAGGCCAACGTAATCATGATGAAGTACACACCCTGCGTACGCAGGCTGATGGCACCGATCAAGAGGGCAAACAAACCACTGACCGCCATGGCCAATGGCCAAGCGAGCCAGGCATTCACCAGGCCTTCCTGCATTGCGATGGCAACGGTGTAGGCGCCCAAACCAAAAAATGCAGCGTGCCCAAAGCTCACCATGCCACCGAAACCCAGGATGAAATTCAGGCTGGTGGCCGCCAACGCAAAAATCAAAATACGGCTAACCAGGGAGACATAGAAGTCGACGCCAAATGCACTGGCCAGTGGCGGAAACGCCAACAACGCTATCAGCAGCGGCGTAGCCCAACGCCAATGCAGCGAGTGATCGAGGATGCTGGGGGAAGATGAAGAGGGAGTTGTCATTGCATCATCAGCCATGGGTAGGGAACAGGCCGCGAGGCTTGAAAAATAAGACCGTAGCCATCAACACATAAATCAAGATGGAGGCTACCGCGGGGGCAGCATTGGCGGCCGCTTCAGGCGACATCAGTTGCGCGAACAGCAGAGGCATAAAAGTTCTTCCGGCGGTGTCCAGCACGCCCACAATCAACGCACCCAGGAAAGCGCCACGGATGGACCCAATGCCACCAATCACAATCACGACAAAGGCCAGGATCAGAATGCTCTCTCCCATTCCTACTTGCACTGCCATCACCGGGCCCAACATGCCGCCTGCAACACCGCACAATGCCGCGCCCACGGCGAACACCATCGTGAACAGCCGCTGCACATTGACCCCCATCGCCATGGCCATCTCACGGTTTGCGGCACCTGCACGCACCTGCATGCCCAAGCGCGTACGTGAGATCAAGAGATACATGAGTAACGCGACGAACAGCCCTACACCGATGATGAACAGGCTATAGGAAGAGTAGAAGAAGCCGGAGAACAACTCGACCGGCCCCGCTAGGCTATCCGGCGTGTTCAGCGGTACGGGCTGTGCGCCCCAAATGAGACGCACGCCCTCGTTGCACATCAGCAAAATGGCAAAGGTCCCCAATACCTGCGAGAGGTGGTCGCGCTGGTAAAAGTGGCGCAGGATGCTGATCTCCAATAGAGCGCCAAACATCGCTGCGCCCAATACCCCGAAACACAAACCCAACCAGTAGTTCCCGGTAACAGCCGCTATGGAGGCAATCAGGTAGGCACCGACCATGTACAGCGAGCCATGGGCCAAGTTGATCATGTCCATGATGCCGAAGACCAGGGTCAGCCCCGCCGCCAGCAAGAACAACATCAACCCAAACTGCAGGCCGTTAAAGGCCTGCTCCAACAACAATATTGAATCCATGGCGCGGGAGCTCCTGTCGGTGCAGCAGGTTTAGGCAGGCATCTTGCACTGGGCCGCATAGGCATCCCCGTGCTTTTTCAACACGGTACCCATCATGCGGTTGGTGACGCGTCCTTTGCTGTCCTTGGTGATGACACGCAGGTAGTAGTCCTGGATGGGAAAATGGTTGGTGTTGAACTTGAATGCTCCGCGCACGGAGTCAAACTTGGCAGCTTCCAGCGCCTTGCGCACAGCAGCTTTGTCTTCCAACTTGCCCTTGCTGTCGCGCACAGCCGCAGCAATCAGATTCGCTGCGTCATAGCCCTGGGCCGCATACAGGGTCGGCAGGCGGCCATATTCTTTCTCAAACTCGGCAACAAACTTTTTGTTCGCCGCATTGTCCATGTCATGGCCCCATTGGCTGGTATTGAACATGCCGAGCATGGAGTCGCCCACTGCCTTGATCACGTCTTCGTCACCCGAAAAGCCGGGGCCAAACAACGTCATGTCCTTGGACAGGCCTGCCGCTACAAACTGTTTGATGAAGTTAATGCCCATTCCCCCGGGCAAGAAGATGTAAACGGCATCGGCTTTGGATGCACGCAACTGCGATATCTCGGTGCCAAAGTTAAGTTGGTTCAGGGCTGGCAACGTCTCCGATGCGATTTCGCCTTTGTAAAAACGCTTGAAACCATTGATGGCGTCTTTGCCTGCTGGATAGTTGGGCGCAATCAGCGCAACACGTTTGAAGCCTTTTTCCTGCACCACCTGGCCAGCCGCTTCGTGCAGGTTGTCGTTTTGCCAGGATGCGCTGAAGAAATAGGGGTTGCACTGCTCTCCCGCGTACTGGGAGGGACCTGCATTGGCACTAATGTAGAAGGTCTGCGCAGCGAACGTAGGAGTTCCCACGGCCAGCATAACGTTGGAAAACACAATGCCGGTCATGAAGTCGACCTTGTCGCGCTTGACCAGCCGGTCCGCTGTCTGGCGACCCACATCGGGGCTGGCCTGGTCATCGGCCACGACGATCTCAGCAGGGCGTCCGCCCAGCTTATTACCTGCCAACTTGACCGCCAGCTGAAAGCCGTCACGGATATCCACGCCCAGTCCTGCACCGGGACCGGACAACGTGCTGAGCAAGCCCACTTTGACTGGGGCGGGTGTCTGTGCCGAGGCGGCCATGGCGATACACGCGGCCATTGCCGCTGCAGCGCGTAAGGTGAAGGTCGATACGAATGTCATAAAAAGCCTTTCGTGGTTAAGGGAAGCAATCCAATGTAGTGGAGAAAAGTAGCTCAGGAATTTCGCAACATAAACCGCTGCAATTTGCCGGTCGGTGTACGAGGCAGTTTGTCGACGAACACAATGGCGCGTGGATATTTGTAAGGGGCGATGGTTTTCTTGACGAAATCCTGCAGTTCCTTGGCCATATCGGCATTGCTACTGTGGCCCACGCCCAAGACAACAAAGGCCTTGACAATTTGCCCACGCTCTTCGTCCGGAACTCCCAGAACGGCGCATTCGGCCACCGCTGGGTGCAGCATCAGGCCCTCTTCGACCTCGGGTGCTGCAATGTTGTAGCCCGATGACACGATCATGTCGTCGGTACGGGACTGGTAAAAAAAGTAGCCATCCTCATCCATCCGGTAGGCGTCACCCGTGATGTTCCACCCATTTTTTACATAAGTCTGCTGTCGCGCGTCGTTCAGGTAACGACAGCCCGTGGGCCCTCTCACGGCGAGTTTGCCCACCGTGCCCGGGGCAACCGGGTCGCCCTGGTCATCAACCACACGCGCCTCGTACCCTGGCACCACTTTTCCGGTAGCGCCAGGACGGGCGTGGCTTTCGTCGGCAGAGATAAAGATATGCAGCATCTCGGTTGCACCGATTCCATCGATCAATTCGATGCCCGTTGCCTCGCGCCACAACGTACGGGTGGATGCGGGCAAAGCCTCCCCTGCCGAGACACACTTGCGCAGACGTGTCGTGCGCACCTCTTCGCCGCGCGCTGCAAGGCTTCGGTACGAGGTGGGCGCCGTAAACACGACGGTGGCACCAAAGTCGCGTATGCCGTCAAGCAACTGGGATGGGCCTGCTTTTTCCAGCAATACGGTGGAGGCACCAATGGACATGGGAAACAGCACCAACCCACCCAGCCCAAAGGTAAAGCCCAGGGGGGGGCTGCCAATAAACACATCTTCCACAGTCGCATTCAGCACTGAGCGTGGCCAACAGGCGCATATCGCCATCACGTCGCGATGGAAGTGCATGGTGGCCTTGGGCACTCCAGTTGTGCCACTGGTAAACCCGATCAGACAGGTGTCCTCGGCTGCGGTGTCCACATTCTGAAACGCGGTGGACTTTGTCCGCATCACCACATCCAGGTACTCGGAACTTAAACTATTGAAGTGGCGAATTTGGCCCAGGCCAGGTGTCTCCAGCGCGGCTTCCTGCAGTGCAGGGGCCAAGCTGGCATCACACAGCGCATGGCTGATCTTCGCAATCTCCAGGATGGGCTTGAGCTCCTTGGCGCGCAGCAGCGGCATGGTGGCCACCACAATGCCACCGGCCTTGACGATGCCAAACCAACAGGCGACCATCATTGGCGTGTTGGGCGAATGCAGCAACACGCGGTTGCCGGGCACCAGCCCCATGTCCTGCACCAGGACGTTGGCAATCTGGTTGGCACGCTCCAGAAGATCCTGGTAGGTCCAGCTGTCGTTGGGACCTCGGACACACAGGCGTTGCCCCCGCCCTTCGCGCACATGCCGATCCAGCAACTCGGTCGCGCAGTTCAGTTGCTGCGGGAATTGCAGCTCTGGCAAGGTGAACAAAAAGTCCGGCTGCTGGGCTTGTGGCGGCAAGTTGTCACGCGCAAACGTATCGGTGTGGGCAGTGGGCATGGTGCGTCTCCGGGTGCTTGGGTTAACTGACCTACTTGGCGGCGGTGTGGCCCACGGCCTTGAGCAACTCGCGGGCAATGATCAATTGCTGAACTTCGGTCGCGCCTTCGTAGATGCGCAGCGCACGTATCTCCCGGTACAGACGCTCCACAGGTACTTCACTGACGACGCCCATGCCTCCCCACATCTGCACGGCGGCGTCGATCACCTGCTGCGCACCTTCGGTGCTGACCATCTTGGCCATCGCCGCTTCCTTGGTCACGTTCTGGCCTTGGTCACGCTGCCATGCGGCGCGATAGACCAGCAGCGCAGAGCTGTCGATGGTGGTGGCCATTTGCGCCAGCTTGGCCTGGGTGAGCTGAAAGTCTGCCAGTGTCTGCTTGAACATCTTGCGGGTAGTGGCGCGATGTAGCGCTTCATCCAGCGCGCGACGCGCAAAGCCCAGGGCTGCTGCAGCCACCGAGGTGCGAAACACATCAAGTGTGCGCATGGCTACCTTGAAACCCTCGCCTGCCCCACCGACACGTTGCGACAGAGGGATGCGGCAATTGTCAAAACGCAACGTGCCCAGCGGGTGCGGTGCCATCAGGTTAATGCGCTCGGAAACGCTGAAACCTGGCGTTGTTGCATCCACGATAAAGGCACTGATGCCGCGCGCGCCTTCGGCTTCGCCGCTGCGTGCAAACACTACATAAAAGTCGGCGATTCCGCCATTGGAGATCCAGGTCTTGGAACCATTGAGGACAGCAAAGTCGCCTTCCAATCGGGCACTGCACTGCATGGCAGCAA
This sequence comes from Curvibacter sp., assembly GCA_004293725.1. GTDB lineage: Bacteria > Pseudomonadota > Gammaproteobacteria > Burkholderiales > Burkholderiaceae_C > Allorhodoferax. The sequence goes on along the minus strand of REAW01000011.1, from coordinate 95,576 downwards.
CGTCCGATCCGGCGTCTGGCTCTGACAGTGCGAAGGCGGCAATTGCTTCCCCCGCCGCAACCCGCGGCAAATACGCGCTTTTTTGTGCATCAGTTCCCGCCAGGCTGATGGCTCCCGATCCCAAGCCCTGCATGGCAAAGGCAAAGTCGGCCAGCCCATTGTGGCGTGCCAGAGTCTCCCGGATCACACAGATACTGCGGGTGTCGATGGTGTCCACTGCACCGCCGTGGGCGGTGCCCCCCACCGCATGCTGGAGCCAACCGCCCTGCCCCAGTTTGCGTACAAGGGTACGGCACTCCGCATCCACATCGCTGCCATGGTGGTGGGCTACTTGTTCAGCAGCCCAGGCGTCCAGCGTGTGCGCGAGTTCGGCGTGGCGCTCTTCAAAAAAAGGCCATTGCAAATAGGTGGTATCGCTCATGGTCAGTTACCTTGGAACACGGGTTTTTGCTTGGCCACAAAGGCCTGGTAGGCGCGATTGAAGTCTTCCGTCATCATGCAGATCGCCTGGGCCTGCGCCTCAGATTCAATCGCCTGGTCCACCGACATATTCCATTCTTGGTGGAGCATGGTCTTGGTCATTCCATTGGCAAAGGTGGGGCCGTCTGCCAGACTCCGCGCCCACGCGTGGGCCTCTTCCGAAAGAGCTTCGGGGTCGACCAACCGGTTCAGAAAACCGCTGCGCTCAGCCTCTTCCCCGCCAATCGAGCGTCCGCTGTACAGCCAATCGCTGGCACGCCCCTGGCCAATGATGCGTGGAAGCATTGCGCAGGCCCCCATATCGCATCCCGCCAAGCCCACCCGGTTGAAAAGGAATGCGGTCTTGCTGCGGGTGGTACCCAAACGCAGGTCCGAAGCCATGGCCATGATGGCGCCAGCACCTGCACAGATGCCATCGATTGCTGCAATGATGGGCTGCGGGCAGGCGCGCATGGATTTGATCAAGTCGCCCGTCATGCGCGTGAACATGAGCAACTCGGGCATTGCCAGTTGCATCAGGGGCCCGATGATTTCATGCACATCTCCGCCCGAACAAAAATTGTTGCCCGCGCCGTGCACCACAACCACATGTACATCGGTGGCAAACCGAAGCTGGGTGAACAAATCCCTCAACTCCGCATAGGAGTCGAATGTCAAAGGGTTCTTTTTTTCCGGACGGTTCAGCGTGATGGTACCGACCCCGGCCTGGCATACCCACTGGAAATGCCGTGCCTGGTAGCCAGCCAGGCTTTTGCGATTGCCCAGCAGCAAAGCGGGGTCGATCACGGTGGAAGTGTGGTTAGTAGTCATTGAAGGTCCCGAAATGCGGCGTTTAGGTGGTTTGAATGGGTGTAGAAGGCAGGGCAACCGACTGCTTGTCCAACACATGCACGCGTAAATTGCCCAGCTGTTGGTACATCTGCGCCATGGCCGGCGCCTGCAAGCACGCGAACAACTCCAGAATCCATTGTTCGTGCGCCTGCGCCATGGTCTCAAATACCTGCCGCCCCTTGGGTGTCAGGCACACGATCCAGGAGCGGCGGTCTGTGGGGCTACTGGAACGCGCAACCAAACCGTCGCGCTCCAACTCGTCGGTCACACTGGTGACGTTGGCACCTGTGACCATTAAATAGCTTGAGAGGTCCTTCATGCGCAGGCCATCTGGGGCCCGGTAAAGCTGGGCCAAGTAGTCGAATCGGGGCAGGCTGGTGTCAAACTGCACACGCAGTCTGCGTCGGATTTCGGTCTCGATTTGATTGGTACTGGACAGCAAGCGGAGCCACAGCTTGAGGGCCGCATGGTCTCCCTTGGCGCTGCGTGCCTCGTAGCCCAGTTCATCGGCGGCATTGAGCAAATCGAGGTTGGGGTCCTTTTTCACGGCTGTCTCAATTCATCACTTCGCCACCGCTGACAGCGATGGACTGTCCGGTCACCGACGCCGCAGCGTGGCCGCTTAACCACAGCACCGCGTCGGCAACCTCTTCGGGCTGAACCATGCGCCCTTGTGGGTTGCCCGCCGAGAACTCGGAGCGCGCTTGCGCTTCACTGCGGCCGGTTTTGGCAACCACGTTGGCAATACTTTCGCGCAAGATATCGGTTTCTGTGTAGCCTGGGCACACTGCGTTCACCGTGATGCCTTTTTTGGCGTACTCCAAAGCCAGTGCCCGCGTGAGGCCCACCACGCCGTGCTTCGCAGCGCAGTAGGCAGCAACATATGCGTACCCCTTGAGGCCTGCCGTGCTGGCCACATTGATGATGCGTCCCCACTGGGCGGCCAACATGTCGGGCAAGGCCGCCTGGGTGCAGTTGAAAGTGCCTGTGAGGTTGACGGATAACATGTGCTGCCACAACGCGGCATCTGTCTTGATGAAAGGGGCGCTGTGCGCCTGCCCCGCGTTGTTCACCAAAACCTGTATCGGACCAAACCGGACCTTTGCCTCTGCAAAAGCAGTTGCAATCGCCGCGGCATCCGTCACATCGGCTTCCACGGCTTGCACGTGACCCGGATGCCGGGCCGCCACTGCTTGCAATGCGTCAAGGCGGCGTCCGATGATGGTGACGCGCAAACCGGCAATCGCCAGCGTGCTGGCGATTGCCGCACCAATGCCGCTCCCGCCACCTGTGACCAGGGCATGTTTCGCAGTGCTTTGGTCGCTGAGGGCACTCATGCTTCAGCCGCCCGCGCTGGTGACTGTGCAAGCATGGCGGCCTGCGCCTTTTCACGCTGGAAGTTGGCCTCCATTTGCGCCTTTCCAGACCGGTATTGCTTGGGCCACGGCTGCGGCGTGTAGCCGATTTTGGCCGCCTCCGTGAGCGTCCAGGCCGGGTTTGCCAAATGCGGCCTGGCAATGGCACACAGGTCTGCGCGCCCCGCCGCAATGATGCTGTTGACGTGGTCGGCCTCGCTGATGGCCCCTACCGCGATGGTTGAAATTCCAGCCTCCTGGCGAATGCGGTCAGAAAACGGCGTCTGGAACATGCGGCCGAACACTGGCTTTTCCTTCTTGCTGACCTGGCCGGATGAACAATCGATCATGTCCGCGCCCACCGCTTTGAAGGCTTTGGCGATTTCCACTGCATCGGTTGGCGTGATGCCGCCTTCGACCCAGTCGTGGGCCGAAATGCGCACCGAGATGGGTTGGCTGGCAGGCCATGCAGCGCGCACCGCCACAAACACCTCCAGTGGATAGCGCAAGCGGTTGGCCAAGCTGCCGCCAAATTCATCGGTGCGGGTATTGGTGAGGGGCGAGATAAAGCTGGAAAGCAGGTAGCCATGGGCGCAGTGCAACTCCAACCAGTCCACGCCTGCGTCGGCGGCAGCCAGCGTGGCCGCAACAAATTGCGCCTTGACGGCATCCATGTCTGCGCGCGTCATCGCGTGTGCGCTTTGGCTGATGCCTTCCAAATACTGGTAGCTGGAGGCCGCCATGATGGGCCAGTTGCCACTTTCCAGCGGCTGGTCGATGCCCTTCCCCTCCCACGGCACACAGGTAGAAGCCTTGGCACCTGCGTGGCCAATCTGCATGGCAAACTTGGCGTCGCTGTTGGCATGAATCCAATCGGCGATGCGCTTCCAGGCTGACTTTTGTGCATCGGTGTAAATGCCCGGGCAGCCGGGGGTAATGCGGCCTTCTGGGGATACACACGTCATCTCGGCAAACACCAGGCCTGCCCCGCCCATAGCGCGAGCTCCCAAGTGCACCAGGTGGTAGTCTCCAGCAACACCATCCACTGCTGAATACTGCGCCATGGGGGACACCACCACGCGGTTTTTCAATGTCACGCCGCGTGCGGTGTAGGGGGTGAACATGGGAGAAGGCGCCGGCAGTTTGTCAGACACTGCCACACCCGCACGCCGCGCGAACCAGCGCTCAAAATCACCCAGCCACTGCGCATCGCGCAAACGCAGGTTCTCATGGCTGATGCGCTGGCTGCGCGTGAGCATGGAATACATAAACTGCGGCCCATCCAGCTGGTCGCAGTAGCGCGCTCCGCACACCTCAAACCACTCCATGGCATTCCAGGCAGCGTTTTGCAAGCGCAAGACATCGATATTGCGGGCCGCTTGGTACTTCTCCAGCACGGCTGGAATCGCTTCCCGTGTCTGCCCCTCTGCGCGGAACAAGTTCGCCAAGACGATGGCATCTTCAATGGCCAGTTTGGTACCGGAGCCAATGGCGAAATGGGCCGTGTGTACCGCGTCCCCCATGAGGACAACATGGCTGTTGCCATTGAAAAGCGACCACTGCTCGCACTTGACCCGCTGAAAGTTAAGCCAAGCTGACCCGCGCAGGTGACGCGCATTGGTCATCAACTTGGCGCCCCCCAGCGTGCCAGCAAATATCTTTTCGCAGAAGGCGATGGATGCTTCCTGGTCTGCGCCATCCAGCCCATGCGCCAGCCACACGTGCTCCGGGCATTCGACGATGAAGGTGGTGGTGCTCTCATCGAACTTGTAAATGTGGGCCTGAAACCAGCCATGCTCTGTTTTCTCGAAAGCGAAAGTAAACGCATCAAACAGCTTGTGGGTACCCAGCCAGATAAAGCGGTTGGGCCGCACCACGATGTCGGGCTTGAAGATGTCCTGGTACTTGCTGCGGATGCGCGAATTGATGCCGTCACTGGCGATCACCAGATCTGCATCGGGGTACTGTGCGTCGCTCTCCACATCGGCCTCGAACTGAAGCACGACGCCCAGCGCTTCGCAGCGCGCTTGCAAAATATTGAGTAGTTTCTTGCGGCCAATACCAACAAAGCCATGGCCACCCGATCGGATGCGCTGCCCCTTGAACTCCAGTTCGATGTCGTCCCAATGGTTGAACGCATGCTGGATTTCGGCTGCGGTTTCCGGATCGTGGATACGCATGTTGTCCATTGTGGCGTCGGAAAACACCACGCCCCACCCAAAAGTGTCGTACGGCTTGTTGCGTTCGACCACGGTGATGTCGTGTGCCGGATTCGCCTGCTTCATCAACAATGCGAAATACAGTCCGGACGGGCCGCCACCTATGCACACGATCTTCATCACATCTCCTTGGGTTGCCAATTGCAGCTGCGAAATTTTTCAGCGCGCTTTTACTTTAAACACTAATGATTTAAAAGTAAAGCATATTGCCGGGTCTGTTATCTAGAGACTTTCCCTTAGTTCCTTTCACAGGGAAGCAGCGATAGACTGCCCCACCACTCCACCTGACATCCATGCCCAAGATCTACCGAGACTTTGACTCGCAGGCGCAAATTGACGCCCAGTACAACCCCTCCATCGCCCTCGCCGACCCCACTGCGCCGGGAAAACACTTTGCAGCGCAAGCGCAGAAAGCGCGTGACACCCTCAAGTGCCACCTGGACATTCCCTTCGGTCCTACGGTGCATGAGACATTGGACGTTTTTCCTGCGGATACTCCCAACGCACCGGTGTTTGTGTTTATTCACGGCGGCTACTGGCGCGCCTTGTCTTCCAAGGATTTCAGTGGAGTGGCCTTGGGACTAAATGCCAGCGGTATCACCACTGTGGTGGTGAACTACGCGCTCTGCCCCTTTGTGACGATTGACGAAATCACGCGCCAAGTGCGCGCAGCCGTGGCTTGGACATTGCGCAACATTCAGCGCTACGGCGGCGACCCGAACCGCGTTGGCGTAGGCGGCCACTCCGCAGGCGGGCACCTGGGCGCCATGTGCCTACAGACCCAGTGGGATAGCGACTATGGCCTGGCACGCGACCCGCTCAAGGCCGGGCTGCTGTTCAGCGGCCTCTATGAGTTGGAGCCACTGCGCTATAGCTACTTGCAACCCATGATTCAGTTGGATGATGGAGTGGTGCGCCGCCAATCCCCCACCACCAATTTGCGCGCCTGCCCCACGCCAACGTGGGTCGTGTGGGGGAGCGCCGAGCCGGCCGAGTTTGCCCGCCAATCAGGCAACTACCAAGCTGCCGCACTTGCCTTGGGCAACCCGGTGGAACTGAGCGCCATTGCCGGCGCAGACCATTTCTCCGTAATCCACGGGCTCGAAGACTCCAGCAGCCCGGTGTGCCGCTGGTTACACCGGCAATTGACATGTTGACCAAGGTGTAGCCTGTGAGTAGGGCGTTCAGTTGCATCTCCGTGCGGAGCCCATATCCTCCAAGCCAGTCACAATTGAAGCAGGCAGAGCCGCTTGCAACTCATTGTGTGAATTGCCGGCAGGTCAGGTTCACTGTCTGTCTGAACGTTCTTGACAATTTGGCCTGCATACGATTGGGGCCGACATTGAACACACTCTTGTGTAGCAGTTCTATTGTGCGCACTGCTTGAGCTTCTGAATGACCGGTGCAGCGTTATGCCATTGAATATCCAAGAGTATTTTTCCGCCATCAGATAGCCTGAATCTTTGCGAGTCGCTCATCCCGTTCGCCAAGGCCGTCAATCCGGGGACTGCAAACATAATCGTGCCAACGTCCCTTGTTTCCCTGTAATTGAAAACTTGGAGATCTTGCGCAGGTTCATCGTCCTGCTGAAGGGTAACTTTCATCTTCGTCACGTTTATTGACTTGGGCAAACCAACACCCTGAAAAATCAGCCATGCATCAGGCTTGGGTTTTTGGAACCCCATGATCGTCACTATTCCTCCTTCGTCGAGTGTGTATTTGGAAAACACCGCTGCGCATAGATTCCCTTCAGGCGTAGGTTTAGCATCAACATCCCAAACGCCTTTCTCGAGTTTCAACCTTTTTTCCTCTTTTTCTTTTTCTAGCTTTTTCATGTCCTCATCCAGTTTGCGCGCTTGTTCAGCGGTTAGAGGAGGGCCAGAAGTTCGATGGTTAGAGCCCATGGCATCAATGGCAGCCCGACGGTCGCGCATCATGTCCCAGCCCGTATATACATATGGAGGGTGACAACCACTTGCATTGACCAACATTCCAGCCGGGCAGGCAACAGCGAGAATTGGCAACGCCAAAGAAGTGCACATTAGGGTTGCAAAAAATTTCATCTTGCTTCGTCCTGAGTTAGTTGTCGCATGAGCATTTCTGATTGCCTTTCACGGTGCTGAAAAAGTAGTGTGTCAGGCAGTTTTACAAAAGCTAACGAGGATCAGCTACTCACAAGGGCTTTTGTAGTGGAACTGCGAAAGCCATCTGAAGCTGTCTCATGTGTCTAGTCAGGCGAAACCCAGAGCGTTAGAAGCTATAGGCCACCGCAGCATACGCGCTTTGACTGGTCGCTTTACGCACCAGAGGGCTGTCTTTTGCTGCGCTAGAAAGTGTGGTGCTGTTGAGGCTGGTAAACAGACTCCATTCCTTGCTAATTTGGTGCTGCAAGCCTAGGCCCACCGTTACATCACGCAAGCCAGCGTTGGGTGTGTAGCGCCTGTACCCACTGGCGCTGGCCTGCGCAGCGCTCACGCCAAAGTAGTCCTGCATATATGCGTCATTGGCCAAGGTGGCTCCCACATTGAAGTTCATGCGGGTATCAGGCGCCAGCGAGACGCCGTAGCTGGCGCCCACCTTGAGCAAGCCGCCTTTGCCAGAGCTGCCGACACCCATTTGCAAGCCAGTGCTCAGGCCCATTTGGTCGTTGACCGCTGCCTTGGCATACAGATTCAGGGTGGCACGCTCATCTACATTGCCCATGCCAGCAAGGTAGCGGGATGCTGATTCCTTGCGCCCGTCGTCCCCCCCTATCGCCAAACCGAGTTGCAATTGCGGAGTTGCATTGAGTTGGAAGCCAACGACTCCGTCGTCACCACCTACAAACCATCCGTTGGCCCAGCGGTATTCAAAACCGACAATGCCTGTTGTTTTGGATTCATCTGCACCTTGGTAGCGCGGCGCAACGTTGACACCCAAGCCCACAAAGCCGCCACTCGTTGCTGCGCTTGCTTCTGCGGTGGGCGTGGTCTGCGCCCATGAAGCAGCGCTGGGCAGGGCTAAGCCTGCTAGTAGAAGGTAGGCCCACGGCGTAGCGCGGAGGCGAGTCGTTGGGGTAGATGCGGTGTGGGCTTGCGCCTTACGGTTTGCACAGGTTTGGTGGATAGATGTCATGGTTTGTTAGCTGTTGAGATAGTGAAATTCAAGTGGAAACTTGGGGGGATGAATGGGAGGAGTAGCTGATGACTACCTCGGCGAAGGCAATGTTCAGGGCCCACGAGCCGACGAAGAGGATGTCGGAGGCCAGGCCACTCGGTGGTTGGCCCGTGATGATGTAGATCGGGAAGAACACCAACGAGACGGTCCCCAGCCCCATGCCGATCGCGTAGGCGCGGATCGCCCAAGCGCGGTGGCGGATGAAGTTACGGTGCCAGATTGCCGCCATGGCCATCGCGAGCGCGATCAGGAGCGCCAAACCAAAGAGACCGCGGGCGATGTCGGCGATGGGCGTTCTCACTGACGTTACCTGTGCGAGAAGCGCGAGGCTTGAGAAGCCAAGGATCACCCCTGAAAGGACGAAGATCCGGCCAGACACGCGGTGCAGCGCCCCAAAGCGGTGGCGGAGGGCGCGTACAAATTGCAACGGGCCTGTGGTTCCAAACGCGACTCCGGCCAGGACATGGGCAAACCAGGAGACGGGGGCAACGGCCAGACGGGCACTGTCTTCGGGGTAGGTGCCGAACGGAATCTGGAACACTTGAACGAGCGCCGTAAGGACCGGGATACAAGTGAAGAAGGCCAGCGCCAGAACAAGTGGCGCTGGCCGCGAAAAGAAGCGGAACATGGGAAGCCTTAAGAAGAGGTAGCGTTCAAGTCCGATGCGACGGGCAGTAACTGTTGTTAAGGTCACTTGAAAACTTGCGCAATGGTACTTATGCATTTACTTATTGAATAGAGGAAAATTCGCAGACCACTCATGCCTATTTGAATAGATACCAATGCGGCATTTTTTCCCTAGGACACCCAACTCATTGCGGCCTTTGCGTTCCGAAAAGCTGCTCCTAATCTTCTGCAGTCAGAGCAATAAGGTGTCAATGAAACGAGGTGCGGCCAAAGACCACATCCAGCCAGATCTCATTTCGGCCGGTTTTTACCCAGCGTATCGATGTTGCAGTTCTCACCGCCCATATTGAAATCCACAAGCCGCAGGCCTGGCACTTTGCCACCTGGTTTTAGGAAGAGCGATAGTTCGCACTTGCGAAGCTGCCCCGTCGTGCTGGAGTTGACCACTTGCCCCGAGCGCATGTCCACGGTGTTTTGCGTTTGCCGCTCATCGCTTTCATTGCGGTAGACCAGCACGCGCGCACCCGCCAATTCACTGACCTGCTGCGGCACGCCCCAGAACGCAACCAGTTCACTCTCGGTCCAGCCAACCTGTGGGCTCATGGTGCGGCGTTTGATGTCAGACTTTTTGGCGAAGGTGGCAGTCACCGCATTGATAAAGGCGCGCTCGGCATCTTCACCTTGAATCTGCGCTTCCACCTTCGCAACCGTGGCACCAATTGACTTGCCCGCCTGTTCATTTTTGGCAATGATTTCTTTGCGCAGCTGTTCGACCTGCTCGGGCGACTTATCGCTACTGAGTTGCCGTTGGGCGCCATCCTTCCAAAATTTGCCAAAGGCAAAGTCGTAGTGTTCCCAGTACACCACGCCGTCAAGTGCCAGAAACATTCCCAATTTCACGAGCTCTGCCTGGCTATTGCCACCGCGTGCTCGGTCGGCTTTCACTGCGGTTTGCCAGCTAGCTTCTTCGCAGCCCACGCGCCGCGCTTGCTTGAGCCATGCACTGGCCACTGGATGGGGGCCACCTGTGGGGCCGTGGTCGTTTCTTCCGTTGTGGTGATAAACCTGTAGATTGCTACGCACCGTGACCGTATTGGCTGGGCAGTCAAACAATAACGTGAGGTCGCGAACAAAGGGGCCATCAGGATTTTCAAGAACCTGGTACACCTGCACCTCTCGGCGCTTGTACATAGCCTCTATCCGTGCATCCCACTGGTCATATGGCACCTTCTGAGCCTGGACTTTCTTGAAAACCTCAAATCGCTCCATAGGGTCGTCACGACTTGCGATGATGTCCATGTTCGCAAAGTAAACCATGCGATTGGGCCGTTCCCCATCCATATGAATGACTGCCCATGTGTAGGCAAACGAAGGTAGCGCACTGAGTAGACCAACGGTGATAAGAACAAATTTTTTCATGCTCTAGCGCTTCGTGGTGATTGGGGGCAAACCCATACACTCGGCCAACGCATCGCGGGCGGGGAACATGCCGTCCATAGCAACTTCGAAGACCACCCTATCCTTGTGTTTGAGCGAAACCCGTTTCACATCCGTCATGGCGCGCAAAGTGGCCGCCATGTCCGTGGCAATCGCAACGCCTGATTGCGCACCTGGGAGCTGAAACGCTTTGATCGGCTGCGCGGCCCGGCCGGGGGTTTCTTGGTCAGTTAGCAAGACAACTGTCGTTTCCGTCATTACTTGCACCGGAAGTAACTTCGTCCCCATAAAAAGCATCGTTCCTTTGGACCCATCTGGGGTAGGACCGACCAGGACTACGCCACCGGTGGCTGCGCTGAAGTTGACTGCGCAATCCATGCCACCAGTGGTAGTTACGCCAGAGCGGCGCCATTCACCCGTGGGGGATTTAAAAACCGTTTGCTTGTTCGCACTAGCACCACGGGAGTTTCCGCCCAGCAATTCCTCCATGCCGCCCTGGGCGTAAAGGGACGGCGCGAGCAAGAGACAACTAAGCGCTAAAACAATGGACTTAGTTGCCATGGAGAAAATCTTTCCAATGGGTATGACCGCAGCCGACGACTATCGTTTGCCAGAGTAAAGCACCGCGCCAATGGAACATATCGTTGGCGCTTGGTCTATGGGTGTGACTTGCGGCGACGCGCCACCACACCCATCAACCCCAGACCAGCCATAAACAGCGCCAAGGACTCGGGCTCTGGCACTGCCGTAACGGCGGTGACAGTCCAACGAGAGGGGTCGTAGTTTTCGCTGTCCCACGCATACAAATACGCGCCGTCGCCATACTTAATTGCTGTAACAGACACACGGCCACTTTCATAGTCCGTTTCCATTCGGAAAAAGTTTGTGTAGAAAGTTATCTCAGGATCCGCTGCAAAGACAAAACTGCCATACGTTCCACTGATGGTGGCAACCCCCTCACCTAATACCTGGTAGCCCGTTCCGGGTTCAAATCCGTAGTTCACCAAGCTTCCGTTGCCAAAAAACTCTTCACCGTCGATGGCGGCGCTGATGTTGGAAAAACCGGTTAAGAAGTCACCATTGACTGTGGCACTGAACGAGCCGGCCACTCTTTGACCGTCGGAAAACAAGTAGGAGTATCTAAATAGGTCCGCGTGCGCGGCGCTTACAGACAAAAAGATTGCTGCTGCAAGAAGTTGTTTAAACATGAATAGGTTCCTGAGTGGGTTCGAAAAAAATGAGACGGAAATACGGTAGCGATCGCGGGGCATTAACGCGGCGCGCAGACTGAGACCGTTTATGGGTGAATAGTCATGAGTCATTCAACCCAGTAGCTAAGGAAGCTGCGCAATGGTATCTATGCATTTGGTTTCTGAAAATAGGACAAAATGCATGCCACTTATGCATTTTTGGGGTATTTAATTGGATTGGAATCACTTACACGCTTTCTTGCAAACCGCAGAGCGCGGGTCGCTGTCCGCTGCGGCCCGGTACATGGGCGTTAGTCAACCTACGCTGAGCCGCCAGGTAGCGGCGCTCGAAATTGAGTTGGGCGTCACCTTGTTTGAGCGTGTTGGGCGATCGGTGCTGGTAACCGAGGCCGGGGCAGGGCTGCTGGAGTACGCGCGCACCATGGGGGAGGCAGCCCATGACTTGGCATTGGCTGCTACTGGGACGTCGAAGACGGTGGACGGCGTGGTTTCAATCACTGCCACCGATACGATAGCGGCTTTTTTGTTGCCGCGAGCGATTCAACGCATCAGCGAGGTGGCGCCGGGGGTGACTATCGAAGTCATCGCCGCTGACGCGATCAGCGATTTGCGACGACGAGAGGCCGATATAGCGATACGCCATGTACGCCCGGAAGACCCGGAACTCACTGCGCGCTTGTTGCGCCATGCCAGTGCACACTTTTACGCTTCGTCCGATTGGGTTGCGAAAAATGGACACCCGCGCTCGGCACGAGATGCACTCAAACACCGCTTTATCGGTACCGACCGCGATGGAAGATATTTATCCCTCTTGCAGGAATACGGGCTTCAATTGACCGAATCACACTTTAGTGTTCTGGCCGAAAACACAGCGGTTTCGTGGCATTTAGCGCGCCAAGGCTTGGGCATTGGGGTGACGATGGAAGAAATCGCAGCCCTCACGCCTTCCATGGTGCGGGTACTTGACGATATTGCGCCCATCAAGTTTCCACTCTGGCTGGTGACACACCGAGAGCTGCACACCGCCCAGCGCATCCGAGTGGTATTTGACGTGTTGGCACAAGAATTTGGGGCGCCAAACGTTTAGTCAGCCAAGCTGTAACGTCTGAGAATCGCGCTCTTTTCAAATGCCCAATAGTTGCAACCGCCGTTTAAACCTGCTCAACTGGCGCCATGAAGATCACACCACTCGAAACTCTGACTCCGCCTACAAGCTACGCACCGGGGGATAGTCCTGCACCCACCAAATCCCATTTTTGGGACAAAGCGGCCCGGCGCTACGCCGCCGATCCGATTGCAGACATGGTTGGGTACGAAAGAACACTGGAGTGCATGCACCAATGGTTGCGTCCCACGGATCGTGTCTTGGAAATAGGTTGTGGTACCGGAACGACCGCGTTGCGGTTGGCCCCCTTGGTGGCCAGTTATTGGGGTACTGACGTATCGGCCCATATGGTTGCCATAGCCCGCGAAAAACTCGCCTTGCATCCACGCCCCGGCTTGCAGTTTGAAGCTGCTGACGCCGATGCGCCGCTGGCCACCAGCCCCCAATACGACGCCATTCTGGCATTTAGTGTGTTGCATCTGGTCCAAGACCTTGATGCCACCGCCGCCGCCTGCGCCGCAGCACTGATACCGGGTGGGTTATTGATTTCAAAAACCCCTTGCCTTGCCGAAATGAACCCGCTGATACCTTGGGTGGCCGTGCCGTTGATGCGCGCCATCGGCAAGTCTCCACCCGTGCACAACCTGAATCAGGAACGCTTGAGCGCCGCCATGACGCGCCACGGATTGGAAATACTGGCCGTAGAACGACATGCAGGCAAAGGGCGCGATGTGCGCCCGTTCATCGTAGCGCGCAAACCCGCACTCAATTCATAGTTGGCAACGCGCTGAACTTTCGGCCATATGTTGGGAGGGCCATCCTTGAGCAGCTTGGTCTGGTGGACAAATGGAAATTGGTGGCTTCGAACCCAGCAATCCCGCATTGGTGAGCGCGCTGCTTTTTACGTCTAGCTCCAATGCCTACTATCCGACGTTTGCGTTCCTCAATGCCACGGCGAACGTTGCTTCAACACGGGTAACGCAACAAAAACGTTGAGAGGCTTTCGCTCGCGGCAAGATGACCAAGCTGTCTCAATTCGATGTTGCATCGCTGAATTTGATTGCCCAAATTCTTATATTTTGGCGTTAGGGTTGGTGTCCAGATAAGCTGCGAGAGCGTTAAACATCTGCGAACTTTGACCATCAGTGCCAATGAACATTTGGCTAAACAACTCTCTGATGTTTTTCGACGTTATTTCAGTTTGTTTAGGGTCGAAGCTTCTGCCGTTTGGAAGCGCTACGTCGCCAAAGCCCTGGCGCGAGAGTGCTATCAAGCCTAGTGCGCCTGCAGCTTCATTGTTTCCCTCCGCAACTAACTTGTTATAAAGATTCCTCTCCCCTTGCGATAGGTTCGACATCGTGTTGACAAAACCGCCCGCTTTTTGCAAATAGTCCAAGTCTTCGGCGGTTTGCCGCCTTGCACCCTTTGCAGTAATTTGGGCGAGGCGGCTGTCATTCTTGCGGAGAAATTCAGAGTCATTTTCGGTACGCTGGACCGCTGGCCTTGCCTTTATTTCATCAAGCTTTGCTTGAACTTCTTTGGACTCTGAATCAAGAAGTGCCTTTGCAGCGTTTGAGAACGAAACTTGTTGATCCGACTTCTGCCCGTCAACAAGCGACTGACCAGTCGACGGCTTTTGATTTTCCCTTGTGGGCCGAAAGAAAGAATACTCTGGAGAGTTGCCGGACCGTTGCACATTCATTTGTTTACCTCTGCTTGAAAAATACAGATATCAATCTAAGGTTTGCGTCGGCTCTGAACGGCGGTCGTCTTTAGCACTTGCCAGCCGCCTTAAGCAGGGCATTGCAGCTGGCCTTGTTTGTTTTTCCCTGATCAGCCGAGCCGGCCGTGAAATCTGTGCACATCGCGCTTGATCCGCTGGCCATCCCCCAGCTCATGACCTTGCCGAACCCAGACGGTTCAAAGATGTCGCATTTAAAGGTTTTTCCGGCCTTGGCTTTAACGGTGTACTGAATGGCGTCGGTACCGCCCGGTGACTCAATTTTTTGTTGGCTTGCAATACTGAAAGTACCGACTTCCTGGCCAATCGCCATCGAAATTTTCTGTTCAGCCTTGTTACCAGCGTCCGCAGATGGTGCGGAGCTGCTGGTACCCGACGCGCAACCATAGAGCACGCCGCAAACGGGCAAAAGCAGGAGCAGGGGAAGTCGTGTGTACAAATTCATGGGGTTACCTATATTGAGAAAAATCGGAGCAAGTACGTTACTGACGGACGTGCAATTGGAAAGCGACGGCGGCACTAGGTCTACTGTCAGATCTGACAGCTTGCGCAAGTTGTTACTCAATTGAAAGGCGGCTACTAATCCAACCCGACGTGAATCAGTACTCGGCGGATAGCGGCGCTGGGGGCTATGAAGGCGAAGATGCTTATCTACCCGGAACAGATGCGGCGCAGGACCAGGAACACCTTTTTGGTTCGGGCGATTGGCGCCACACAGGCAATGGCAGAGCGTTTGAAATGCACCTGCTAGATCTGACAGTACACATTTTTCCCCTCACATGTTCTACTGATTGCGAAAAGGTTGTCATCCAGAGAACCAGACAAAGTACCTGATTGAAATGAACCCTACCCATGTGTTCAGCAATCACTTGGACTCATTTCATTAATCGCTCGCGCCTTTTACGCCTTAGCGCATGCGTGCCATTTCATTTTGGTTGCCCCGATCTGAAGAGTTTTTTCTTTCCATCAACACGTCACTGGAGGTTTCACATGAACGTAAGCGCTCAAAGCAAATTTGAATCCCTCTTGCATCGCTCCCTGAATGGTGCAAAAAGCAGAGACTATGAAAAATTCGAGCTCCCGGCGGACGCGGCCTTGACTCAAACCAAGAAAGCACAGAAAGTCGAACACGTCGGGGAAGAGCCAGAAACAGTCGAAGGCATTGTTTCGAAGTACAACCTACGCAACATTTCCTATTCCGACCTGGAGGCGATGACCAAAGCACTGATGAAGGTCGGCGCCCTCAAGGAGTCGGAGTACCTCGAGTTTCTCCCCCCTTCCAGCGAATACGCCTCCATAAATGGAACGCGAAACGCAAATTGGAATGAACCTGCAGACTACATCGGCAAGCTGGAAGACGCCATTTCCTTCGCAAAGACCTACACACCGTTTCTTTCAACCGAATCTCTGGAGAAGCAACTGGCTCTCAAGATGAGGTTCGCGCAATAGCCAGTTGGGGCCCCTTGCGTCTGCGGCGGCTGGTCATGGCTGAGATGGATTTCTCTCAGCATCCTTTCCCAAAACTCGTCTTCGTGTCTCTGGGTTTCGTATGGATTCATCAGCATACTCAGAAAAATCGGCACTAGACGCAGCCATTGCTTTTGCCCCTATTTGCCCAAGAGCAATCGTATGCAAAACACAGATTCACTGCGTCAATACAGCATTTCTAAGATCCTGCTCATTTGGTTTGCGGCGGCGCTCCCAATGCCGATCTTGGCGTTCTGGGTGGCTCCGCTGCTTGCATTAGGAACAGGCCTTAACCTCGGAATCACAATCTGGGCGCTCATGATCCTTGGCATGACCTGGCAGTTTGTGCTTTCGGTCCTTCTATTGCGGGCCGATTCCAGGGTGGAACGCCACAGCAATTGGTCGAGCCGGCTTTGGCTGCAATCCCCGCAAGACCCCCGAACCGGTAAGCCCCGCCTGCGCCTCCTTTGGTGGGTCTTGCTTGGTATTGTGGGAACAGCATTGATCGAGCAGACCAGCCTTGCTGATCTTCTGGCAGCGCCGCTGCTCTGGCTTGCCCCGTGGCTAGCGCTGGTTCCCGCGCCAGATCTGGCCGAACTAGCCCGACCTGAATTCGTTGGCGCATGGTGGCTGATACCGATGGCGCTGGTGTCCTGTCTTTTCAACTATGTTTTGGGAGAAGAACTTTTGTTTCGTGGCGTCTTGTTGCCCCGGATGAGGGGCGCGTTCGGGTGCTGGGACTGGGTCGCAAATGCTGTTCTGTTCGGTGCCTACCATCTGATCCGCCCACTTTCCATTCTGTCGATTGTCCTGTCAACCATGCTTTGGACGCTGCCCGCCAGTCGCTATCGCTGCGCCTGGTTCGCGCTGATCCCGCACGCTATTGAGGGTGTGTTTGTGTTGGTGATGGTGGTAGGTTTGGTTATGGGCGCGCTAGTCTAGGCACTTTCGCTGTATTGAATGATCAATCAAACGAATCAAGGCTGGATCTCGCCGGTGGTGGGCTGCCTCGAGTGGCGTCATCTCCTCACCTTCTGAGCGTAACTTCGGGTCGGCACCCCATTGCAAAAGCAATGCCGCGGCGTCGTATTGCCCTGCCAAAATACACGCGACCAATGGCGTGCACATGTACTCCGGGTGCTGATAGTTGGGGTCGACCTTGGCAGCAAGGTGATACCGCAACAGCGCCAGATCGCCGTCAACTGCGGCGTCAAACATTTCTTTCCAATCACCAGACGACATGTGCAATTACTCTCAATAAATTATGTGGGTGTGAATGGGGGGGGCTATGGATTCACTGGCGCAGCGATGCCCTTTTCCAAAAACTCGGCATACAACAAGGCACTGGATTTGGGGGTTTCCATCATGGGAAGATGACCCACGTCGGGCAACGTCTGTACTTGGGCTTGCGGTAGACGTTTTTGCAGTGGGGCGGCACCCGACACGTCAAACAGGCGGTCTTTTTCGCCCCACAACACCAGGGTCGGTTGCTTCAGTTCGGCAATGTTTGCTTCCAGCAGGTAGCGGTCTTTGCGTTGGGCGTTCCAAATGCGCTGGTTGGATGGGGCATTGCGAAGTGCATCTGCCTTGGCGGCGTGCAGTATGGGGTAGGGCAAGAAGGGGCGTTGGGCGAAAACAAAATCCAACATGGGCTCGAAGGCGTCGGCCTGGGCGACGATCAGGGGGCTCTGGCCGGCATCGACCATAGGGTCCATTGCACTGGGCTGGGGCGTTTGCAGGCCGTGGGGGGCGCCAATCAAGGCCACGCTGGCCACCCGGTCAGGGTAGCGAATGGCGAACAGCGCAGCAATGGTTCCGCCCATGGAGCTGCCTCCCAGGTGCACGCGTTGCAGGCCCAAGTGGTCCAGCATATCTTTCAGACGTTCCACTTGAGACGCGTAGCCATAGTCTTCGTCGGGCAAGCGGGTACTTTCGCCAAAGCCGGGCAGGTCCGGCGCCAGCACACGGTAATGGGGCGTGAGTTGCCGCGCAAAGTCCACCCAGTGGTCTTTCTCGGCAAAAATGCCGTGCAGCAGGACCAATGTCTCCCCCTTGCCGCCGTCCAGGTAGTGCAAGGTGTGCCCCCCGCTGTCGAGGGTGTGCGCGGACAAGCCCGCAGTGGCGCGGTTGAGCTGCAGCAACGGGGCCTTGAAGTGCTGCGGCAGGCTGTAATAGGCCAGCGCCACACTGCCCAGCAGGAACACGGCCAGCCCCAAAGCCAGGCGTTTGAAGGTTGCAGATGGACGGGCTGAGGGAGTTTTCATGGATAGCGGAGGGGCAATTAGGAATTTGCGGCGATGCTACTGGCGTAGTGGGCAAAAGACTTGTATGTTTGGGCTATGCGCGGAGCAAATTCTTTAATTCTTGGGAGTGACCGGTCCTTGTATCAGGGTGAGTTACCTGTCACCGGTTGGCACAGCCATTGCGCGCCGGCATTGCTGGTGGGGTTGTCGGGCCGCTTTGTGCTGCGCTATGCCGATGGGCGCACGGAGTCGTGTTACAGCGCTTGGATCGACAGCGGCGTCGCGCATGAATTTGACCCATGTGGCGAGCAGGTGGCCACGATGTACCTGGAGCCAGATGGGGGAGAAACGCGGCGTTGGAGAGCGCATTTTGCAAACCACGGCGGCGTGGTGTTGGAGCCATGTATCCGTGCCCAAGGACGCAGCACAATGGATGCGTATTTGCGCCAATTTGACCTCGATGCCTTGTTGCCGTTTGACTGCCATGACGTGGCCCCGTTGGATGCGCGGGTGGCCTACGGAGTGAATGCATTGCGCAGGCCTGGCATGGAAATGCCAAGGCGCGGCCTGCTGGCACAGGCGACGGATTTGTCTGAATCCCGCTTTAACCACTTGTTTCGCGCCGAGATGGGAGTGAGTTTTCGGAGTTACCGGGTGTGGTCCCAAGTGCGCGGCGCCTTGTGTGCTTTGGCCTCCGACAGCCGCTTGACCCAAGCCGCGCTGGAGGGCGGGTTTGTGGATTCATCTCACTTCAGCCACATGTTTCGAAAAACCTTCGGCTTGACGCCGTCCAGCGTTTTGCGGCCCCTACGCGAAGTCACTCTGGTCTAAACCCTGGTGCAGAGCGAAAGGGCTCACTTACTAGTTCGGTTGTTGCTCAACGTCCCTTTTGAGACGCGCAGACTTCAAGTAATTCCCTACAAAGCTTTTCCCTGTCAAACCGTAATCTGCGACCGCTAACAGGATCATCTCAGTCTCTCCCTCATTAATGGACTGGTGCATGCACCAACGGGGGATGAAAATCAAACTACCGGCATGGACTCGGATTGAAAGTTCATCAATCTTTACACTTCCACGTCCTTGCATAAACACGAATATTGTTTCATGCGCATGTTTGTGAAGCTCGTTCGACCTACCCACCGGGATTCGAACTATGCGAGGATCCAGAACTTCCAATGGAAATGGAAGCGTGTCGACGCTGAATTCCACATTGAGCTTTTCAGACTTGTTCTCATACAGTCTGCTGGCACGCGAGTCACTCAACGAAGATGCGTATGCAGTGTGATCAATGAATTTTGCCAGTGAGTTCTTGGAGTTGATTTTTTCGATCAGATGCTCCACTCTTTTGTATTGAATATCTGCCCAAAACTGTCCAACCAATTCTCTAAGCTCAACTGTGACCGTGAAATCTACCTGCTCAGATAGAAAGCCATTGGCCAGTGCTATGACATCCTTCAGTTTTCTTTCACTTTGAATCGCGTAGAGATACAGCCCAGAGAAAACCAAAGATGTGCCTCTTAGTATTTCTGGCTGTTTGTTGGCAATTGCAATTGTCAACATCACAAAACCATCTACGATGTTTTGACGTTCTGATTCGGACAAGGCGTTTGCTAGCCACGCCTTAATGAAAAAATCAAACTGCATACGACGCATCCTCTTCATCAAGTTTGAGCGCCCGCGCATGCATGTCGTCCCAAAATGCTGCACGGAGATTCAAGGCTTTCAGCATGCCTTTTCTCAAATCATTTTCATTCTTCTTGTCTTTGCTGGACATCTGTTTGGCAATATCAAGTAGAACCAAACCATGTTCATCATCTACCTGGGTATGTAACTGAAAAAATACATACTGCTCTTGCGATAGGTTGGTATGTTTTTGAATCGCTTCGATGATGTATTGGTAGATGTGTTTGACGATCGACTCGGTCCCCAAGCCTATGGCGCCTACGGACTCAGCGACAGATTCGCTTTGAACCAATTTAAAGAACGACTCACGCCAAATCTCGACTTCAATGCTTGGTTCTTTGTTGTCCTTTACCCCCATGTGATTCTGAAAGCGGCGAAAGAGTTGGGGGTGCGGAACACCTTGCACCCATTCATCTTTGATACCAATCTGCCGCACAGCCTCTAAATCATCTTCTTGTAAGTGACCACTTTCTTCGGCCAAGTTGCTGATCAGATGTTGTCTATGCTCTGGATTTTCCATTCCAGAGATTACAGCTGTGAGATATCTCGGAAACCACGCACTGTAGAAACCATACTGTGCAGCGAAATCGTGAATCGCGCGATCCATACGTTTGAAGCTACCGTCGCGCAATGCTATGAGGTATGGGTGATTTACTGCACGGTGATTGAGTGCTTCTTCTAAAATTGAATTCATTTGCATGCTTGCTTTTTTATAAAAAAATTGCTCCTCTCAGGTCCGCAGTGCCAACAGATAAAGCATTGCTTGTGAGAAGTTGTTTGAATAAAAATTTATCAGTGATCTAGTGAAATACCCCGTCAATAGTTATTGAATAGAACTCTGTAAAGTGATTGCGACGATCTCAGCGGCGATTGCGCCGGCAAGATTGAGGGGAGTTCACGACTCAGCGTTGGGATCGAGCGAGATGTTTGGAGTCAGGCAGTCGAATTCATGCGATAGAGACTAGAAGGGCCTCGGCTGAATCAGTCGCCGCATCGCGGCTCTGCCCACCGCGTGCTGCCGACTGGTTGCACCCATCTTCTGCGCCAAGTTGTTAAGGTGGAAATTGACTGTGCGCTCGGTGATCGCCAAAATCTGCGCGATCTCGCCAGATGTTTTTCCATCTGCTGCCCAAGAAAGGCATTCGCGCTCGCGTTCGGTGAGAACTGGGCTAACTTCTTCTAACAGGCCGCTAATGCGCCGCACGGCTTGGTGCAGATGGTTAGCCAGCAAATGCACATGAGGGACTGAGGATTTTGCAATTGCTCTTGCGTGCGCAGGTGGGGCATTTAAAGAAAAGCTAAGAATTCCAAGTTCCCCCTGTGGGCTATGGACCGGCATCGATACCCCATCGCAAAGTCCATAGCTTGCTGCATCAAGCATCATCGTTTCAGACCGACTACCGGGTTCCAGCATGAGATCACTCCAGCACAACGGGACCACTTTTTTGACACACCATTCCTTGACGGGGTCAATGTCGAAATATGCATGCTCAAAATAGCGTTTAACCCAGCGTTCGGGGAACCCGTCAAGCACGATGATTTCGGCATTGGAATAGCTAGTGGGTGTACGCAATGCATAGAAAAAACTATCGAAACCAAGCAGTTCGCATTCCTCGCCAAGAATAGTTTCAAGTTGATCCAAACTAGTAGCGTGGGCCAACTGGATCTGTGTACCGACTGCATTGGAAAAATAGTCTGCAGATGATCGACTTCTCTGTGTTTGATGGTCTGTATTCATTTGAATTGACTTTGCTTTTCCGCAGCTATCCACACCAAGTCCGTGATCGGAGCACCCGCATAGTTGCGCGCGCTGCGGTCCCCAGAAGCGGCCTTCCAACTGCCTGGTCTATTCACCTTTAGTGGGGGGGCAGCGGTGGAGACGAAATCGATGGTGTGATGGGTCATTTTTGCGAATTCTTCGCTGAATTCGGAACATAAAAATCAGTAGGTGGAGATGCTATTCATGCAAAACATCGCAGTCAATTGCGAAAAAATGCAGGGTGCATATGCATTCGCGCATGAGTCCAATCCGACTGAACTCAACCCAGAGTGAACTTGGAAATGGCCGAAGCCGGCACTCTGTCGCCAGCCAACCACGAGCTGGGTTTGACTCGGCCCACCCTGAGCCTACAGTTGGCGGCGATTGGGCAGCGAATGTGCGTTGCACTGCTCCGGTGTGTTGGCAAGCGCCAAGTGTTGGCACGCAGTGGCCTCGAACTATTGGAGCACGCGTGCTATCCGCAACCCGTTAGAACTAAGCACCATTGCCAACGCGGACGCATTTCTGCATGATCCGCAGACTGGAAGACACCAGCAGCCCAGTGTGCCGCTGGCCCCATCGCCAATTGACTTCCTGATCCAGTTGAGCTTGATAAAAAAGCTGCTAAGGCCTATGTAAATTACGCGAGTAGCTATCAAATAAGTAGCAAGTTACCCGAGCGGCGGCGGACGTCGGCGATCTCCTCGGAGGGCGTTGCTGCGAAGATATCCTACCCAGTCCGACAGTGGAATCGGTCGACTAAAGCAGTAGCCCTGCAATTCGTCGCAGCCCAGTGCAGTCAAGGTTTGGGCGGTAGGCAGGTTCTCCACACCTTCGGCCACCACTTTGAGCCCCAGGGTGTGGCCCAGCGCAATTACGGCGTGCACGATGGCAGCGTCTGCGCTGTCTTCCAGCATGCCGAGCACAAACGACTGGTCAATCTTGAGCTTGTCAATATCGAAACGCTTCAGGTACGCCAAGCTGGAATACCCGGTGCCAAAGTCATCAATCGCCACCTTCACGCCCAGCGCCTTGAGCGCCGCCACTTGCTGTTGCGCCACAGCAGGGTTGTCCATCAGGTGTGACTCCGTCAGCTCCAGCTCTAGCTGTGCGGGCGGCATGCGGGTGTCGCGCAGGACCGCACACAACTGGTCCACCAACTCGGGGTCTGCCAGTTGCGCCACTGACAGATTGACAGAGAGCTCCAGCCCCTTACAGATGCCTTGGGCCTCCAGCTCCATCCAATTGCGGCAAGCCTCGCGCAGCACCCAGGCGCCAATGGGTTTGATCAGCCCGGTCTCCTCCGCCAAGCCAATGAACTCCCCTGGTGGAACCTGGCCCAGTACCGGATTCTTCCATCGCAGCAGAGCCTCTGCACCTTGGACTTTGCGGGTGCGGGCGTTGAGCCGCGGCTGGTAGTGCAGGCTGAACTCCTCGTTCGCCAGTGCTTGACGCAACTGGGTTTCCATGGTCCGCCGGGCCACCACCCGCTGATCGGTCTCCGGTGAAAAAAAGCGGGCCGTGTCGCGTCCTGCGGACTTGGCTTCGTACATGGCGGCATCGGCCCGCCGCATTAACTCGTCTTGGTCGCTCGCGTCCTCTGGAAACAAGGCCACGCCCACGCTGCAGGATACGGTGAGCACATGGCCCTCCACGGTGGCGGCCTGTCGGATGGCGGGAATCAGCCGATCGTTCACCATGGCGTTGAGTTCAGGCATGTCGGTCACGTGCCGCAGGATGATGACAAACTCATCCCCTCCCAGGCGGCTCACGGTGTCATCCGCACGCACCGCACTGCTCAAGCGGCGTGCCACGGTGCGCAGCAAGCCGTCTCCGATGTGGTGACCCAAGGTGTCATTGATCAGCTTGAAGCGGTCCAGATCGATGAACAGAACCGCGACCTTCTCGCCGGTTTGGCGCGCATGTACAAGCGCTTCGCCGAGGCGTTGTTGGCACAGTGCGCGGTTGGGAAGCTCTGTCAACACATCATGTTGCGCCAGGAAGCGGATACGCTCTTCCTTGGCTTTACGGTCGGTGATGTCAATGGAGATGCCGATGTAATTCACCACCTCGCCACTGGTCGCGCTCTTGTGGACCGAAGACACCATCAACCAGGCGGGGTAGGTGTCACCACTGTGTTTACGGAAGTGCACCTCGCCCTGCCAGTCGTCTTTGTCCTCCAGATCAGCCCACACTGTGTCTTGCGGGGTATTCATGACAAAGCTCAAGTCGTGCCCTAGCGCTTCGTAAAAGTCGTATCCCGTACTGCGGCAGAAGGCCTGGTTCACGCTGATGATTTTGCGTGCGCCATCCATGATGATGATGCTCTCGTTGGACGCCTCAAACACCTTGGCCCACAACTCCAGGCGCTGCTCCATGACTTTAAGCTTGTTGATGGGGGTAAAGGCCGTCAGCACAGCATCGCGTCCTTGAAAATTCAGCCGCCGGGCAGACAACACCGCCCACGAGGGCGTGGCCCCACCGTGCCAGCGCACCTCAAACTCGTCGACCGCATCGAAGTCGGCGAGGCGCTGAAAGAACCGGGTCCGCACGCCGGGCTCCAGGCCGTGGCGCCATGGGTCTCCGGTTTGGCCGCTCAGCCACGGGCGAGCCGGCAAGTTGGCATGCAGAACTTCGTGGTCTGGCACTGACGTGACCACCATGGGAATGGGAAACGCTTCGACCAACTCCCGTTGCGCCTCTGCAGCTCGGGCACTGGCGGCGAGCTCTTGCTGAATCAATCGGTCACGGTCCAGCTGGGCCAGCATGCCGTTGAACGCAGCGAAAAGCTGCCCTATTTCGTCGCGACTGTGCCACTCTGCACGGAGGCTGTAGTCAGCCTTGCGGCGCACATCGTGGGCCACCCGGGCCAGGCTCTGCAGGGGTTTGGCAATCTGACTGGCCACCAGGTAGACCAAACTCAGGATTGCCCCCAGCAGCAATAGCGCAGTTCCGAGATGCAGCCACATTCGGTGGAAAAGCCCTTCCACGCGCGCTTCCAGGAGCTGCTGCAGTTGCGCCAGCCCTGCACGCCAGGCGTCGTCCAGCCCGCCCAGAGCAGCTTGGTAGGCCAGGTCCAACGCCACAGCCTCTTCGGCACTGAGGCCATCCACCGAGGCATCCTGCACCGTTCGGGAAAACTGAAGAACTTGCTGCTGCAAGGCTGAACGGGTAGCACCCAGCCCGGTCCGCAGTTGTGGCGTTCCCGCTAGCCAAGCCTGCTCGTAGTCCGACTCGATGCCGCGCAATACGGCGTCGAGCTGCCCTACCAGCGTTAGCAACTGGGCGCTGGGATTTTTACTCTGCGAACTTTGGCCCCAGCGCTGCATGAAGTCGCGCGTATCGTTGAGTACTTGGAGCACTTCCGGAAAGCGCAACACCGTGAGCGACATCACGTAGTAGCTGTCCAGATCAGGGTCCAAAATCAGGTTGGACTGGTTGCCCACCACCGTGAGCAGGTCACGTGCTTGGGACAGCATGGCGGATTTGTTCGCCTTGCTCGCCGGGGCCTGCAACAACGCAAGCAAACGCTGTGAGGCCTCCTCAGTGCTCAACGACTCGTCATGTGCTGCGCGGACGGCGTTCAATGCCTGCAGGTCTTCGACAAAGCGGGCATTTACAGCGAGCGACGTAGCTTCTGGTGGTGGCACCCGAAAGGCCCCCATTACATTGCGGCGAACAACCTCCGCGTATTGGGTGCCCACAATCTCCTTGCGCGCAAAATCGATGGCCTGGTACTTCTCGCGGATCAGAATCCCCGAGACATAAATCACCGCGGTCAAGTCCAGCAAGTAAATGAGGGTGAGCTTGCGCCCCACGCTCAATCGGCCCAGCCACATCGAAATTTTGGTCAGCATGACATGCCTCCTCCCGAAGAAGGCTTACATCAAGCAATAAGCGCACCATCTTGGCGCAATCCTTCCCCCCATGCCTGCATCTCACCCTGAAGCACTGGGCCGGGCGTGTGCAATCAGGCGGTCAAACAACGCGCTGAGTTGGGCCTGCTCCCCATCGGTCAGACAACCGAAAATACTGGCGTTTCGCTGTTCAATGAGGGCCATGATGCGCTTCCAGGCGGTGCGGCCTTGCTTGGAAAGCGACAGCACCACGCCACGGCCATCCAGCGGAGAATCCTCTTTCAGCAGCAGCCCCTTCACCACGAGCGACTGCGCGGCCCGACTGGCTTGCCCTTTGTCGAGGAGTGCAAAGCGCGCAAGATCATTGACCGACAGTGGGCCAAACGCACCGACTGCGCCCAAACATCGACTGTCACTCAGACTTAGGCCAGCACCAGCCAAGTAAGCGCGCTGACTTTCTTGGTCGGTCAGCTTGTGCAGAAGGTGCAGTCGGTAGGTCAGAACCCGGTCTAGCCCGGGAATTGACTCACTCGACTTTGATGCCATTGGTCTTGATCACGTCGGCCCACTTCACACGCTCGCTGGCTGCGTAGTCTGCCATTTGACGCGGACTGCTGGGCGTGGACTCCAGCCCCAGGGCCTGAAACCGCGCCTTGATGTCAGTGCTGTTCATGGCGGTCAGCAAGGCGCTGTTCAGTTTGGTGATGACCTCGGGAGGCGTACCAGCGGGGACCACCAGTCCTTGCCATGCAAATGCTTCAAATCCCGTCAGGCCCTGCTCTGCCAAAGTGGGGATTTCTTCAAAATTTTTCAGCCGCTTCGCGCTGGCCATTCCCAAAGCACGCAGCTTGCCTGCGAGGATGAACTGGTAGCCAGCAGCAGTGTCCACAAACATGAACGGGACTTGACCACCGACGACGTCTTGCACCGCAGGCGCCGCGCCTCGGTAGGGAACATGGGTGAGTTGCAGCCCGGCCTGTTGGCGGAAAAGTTCGGCAGTCAGGTGATGCGGACTCCCCGCACCTGGCGACGCGTAGTTGGTGCGATCCTGCGTTTTGGCCCACGCAATAAATTCCTTGAGATTTTTGGCCGGTACGCCAGGATGGACCACCAAAATCAACGGAAAGCGCACACTCAAGCCCACGGGCGCCAGATTCTTTTCAGCGCTGTAGGTGAGTTTGCTGTAGAGCGCAGGATTGGCCGCGAGCGTCGCGGTGTCGGCCGACATCACCACGTAACCATCTGGCTTGGCACGCGATACGTACTCGGCACCGATGTTGGTCGCCGCACCGGGCTTGTTGGCAACAATGATGCTTTGGCCCAGGGTTTTGCCCATCGATTCGGCCAAGAGCCTGGCTACAACATCGGTACCGCCACCGGGCGGATAGGGCACGACCCACTCAATAGGTTTAGACGGGTAGGTTTGTGCGGACGCGAATGTAGCCGTGGTGAATAGGGCGGCCAAAAAAGCCCGGCGGATCAATGGGAAACGGGGTTGCATAAGGCTCCTCGAAAAAAGGGGGGACGACGCAATACAGTGCCGTCGAATATAGGCCCAGTAGTTGCACGCGCAACTACTTACAAACCCGAAGTTTCACCCCCTCAGAACCAGAAAATCATGGCGACCAACTGCCGGTCAGGTCGCAATCTGCGAGAAGTGGCTTTGTCGGCTGTTACATGTTGCGCCGGTACTGCCCACCCACCTCAAACAGTGCGCTGGTGATCTGGCCCAGCGAGCAGACGCGCACGGCGTCCATCAGCACGTCAAACACGTTCTGGTTGTCAATGACGGCTTGTTGCAGCTTCTTGAGCATGGCCGGCGCAGCGTGTGCGTGGCGGGTGTGGAAGTCCGCCAGACGTTTGAGCTGGTTTTGCTTTTCCTCGTCGGTACTGCGGGCCAGCTCCAGCTTGTCCATGACCTGGTCGCCATGCGGGTTGCGGAAGGTGTTGACGCCGATGATGGGCAGATCGCCGGTGTGCTTGAGCATTTCGTAGTGCATGGACTCGTCCTGGATCTTGCCGCGCTGGTAGCCGGTTTCCATGGCACCCAGCACGCCACCACGGTCGGCAATGGCCTCAAACTCCTTGAGCACCGCCTCTTCCACCAACTCCGTCAGCTCTTCGATGATGAAGGCACCCTGGCTGGGGTTCTCGTTTTTTGCCAGCCCCCATTCGCGGTTGATGATGAGCTGGATGGCCATGGCGCGGCGCACCGAGTCTTCGGTCGGCGTGGTGATGGCTTCGTCAAACGCGTTGGTGTGCAGGCTGTTGCAGTTGTCGTAAATGGCAATCAAGGCCTGCAACGTGGTGCGGATGTCGTTGAACTGGATTTCCTGCGCGTGCAGGCTGCGGCCACTGGTTTGGATGTGGTACTTGAGCTTCTGGCTGCGTTCGTTGGCGCCGTATTTCTCTTTCATGGCCACGGCCCAGATGCGGCGCGCCACGCGGCCCATCACGGTGTACTCGGGGTCCATGCCATTGCTGAAGAAGAAACTCAAGTTGGGCGCAAAGTCGTCAATGTGCATACCGCGCGCCAGATACGCTTCTACAAAGGTAAATCCGTTGGAAAGCGTGAAGGCCAGTTGCGAGATCGGGTTGGCCCCGGCTTCGGCAATGTGGTAACCGCTGATGGAGACGCTGTAGAAATTGCGGACGTTGTGGTGCACAAAATAACTGGCAATGTCACCCA
The DNA here is from genome assembly GCA_004293725.1 of Curvibacter sp. GTDB lineage: Bacteria > Pseudomonadota > Gammaproteobacteria > Burkholderiales > Burkholderiaceae_C > Allorhodoferax. The sequence goes on along the minus strand of REAW01000011.1, from coordinate 67,716 downwards.
TGACCTTCAAGGAAAACTCGGTGCTGAAGATACAGGTGTTCTGGCCCTGGTCTTCTTTCAGGATGTCGGCCTGCACGGTGCCGCGCACATTGGCCAGCACCCATTCGCGGATCTTGGCCACCTCGGTGTCTGTGGGTTCGCGGCCGTTGTCGGTCTGAAACTTTTCGATGTTTTGGTCGATGGCGGTGTTCATGAACATGGCCAGGATGCTGGGAGCCGGTCCATTGATGGTCATGGATACGCTGGTGGACGGGCTGCACAAGTCGAACCCGCCGTACAAGACCTTCATGTCGTCCAGTGTGGCAATGCTCACGCCGCTGTTGCCCACTTTGCCGTAGATGTCCGGGCGCGGGTCAGGGTCGTTGCCGTACAACGTGACCGAGTCAAACGCAGTACTCAGGCGCTTGGCTGCCATGCCGCTAGAGAGCAGCTTGAAGCGGGTATTGGTGCGAAAAGCATCGCCTTCTCCAGCGAACATGCGGGTCGGGTCCTCGCCCTCGCGCTTGAAGGCAAAAGTGCCGGCGGTATACGGGTAGCTTCCGGGCACGTTGTCCAGCATCAGCCACTTCAGAATCTCGCCATGGTCCTCAAAGGTCGGCAGGGCCACCTTGCGGATGGTGGTGCCGCTCAAGCTTTTGGTGGTGAGGGCAGTGCGGATTTCCTTGTCGCGGATCTTCACCACGTACTCGTCGCCGGCGTAGGCTTTTTGCATCTCGGGCCATTGGGCGAGCAGCTTGCGCTCTGCGGCACCCATGCGCTCTTCACGCTGCTGGGCCAGGTCGGTCACCGCCGCCACAGCGCCGCTTTTGTCCGGGTTTGCTTCATGCAGCATGCGGCCTGACGCGCGCAGTTGCTGGATCTCGCGCGCCAAGCGCGCCTGTTCGCGGCCGCGCTTTTTGTAGCCACGCACGGTGTCGCTGATTTCGGCCAAATAGCGCGTACGGGCAGCGGGAACGACGGGCGTCTGGTTGCTGCTGTGGCGCACCGCTACCTTGGGCAGCATGCCGTCTTGCAGCGGAACGCCGAGGGCTTGCAGGCGTGGCAGCATGGCTTGGTACAACGCCGTCACACCGTCGTCGTTGAAGCGTGCCGCCATGGTGCCGAAAACGGGCATCTGATCCGTGGGGGTGGTCCAGGCTTCCTTGTTGCGCTGTACCTGCTTGGACACATCGCGCAGCGCGTCGCTTGCGCCTTTGCGGTCGAATTTGTTGATGGCGACAAATTCTGCGAAGTCCAACATGTCAATTTTTTCGAGCTGGCTGGCGGCGCCAAATTCCGGCGTCATCACATACACCGGCACATCCACCAATGGTGCGATAGCGGCGTCGCCTTGGCCGATGCCCGAGGTTTCCACCACGATCAAATCAAAGCCTGCGACCTTGCAGGCCGCAATCACATCGGGCAGCGCAGCGCTGATCTCGGAACCGAAGTCGCGAGTGGCCAAGCTCCGCATAAAGACCCGTGACCCCTGCTGCCAAGGCGATATCGCGTTCATGCGGATGCGATCACCCAAGAGTGCTCCGCCGCTTTTCCGACGTGACGGATCAATCGAAATCACGGCCACCCGCAGGCCGTCGTTCTGGTCCAAGCGCAAGCGGCGAATCAGCTCGTCGGTCAGACTGGACTTGCCCGCTCCACCAGTGCCGGTGATGCCGATAGTCGCTATCCTTTTAGTAGCTGCTTGCGCACGTATTTCCTTGGCCAAGGCCGGATTGAGCCTTGAGGCCTCAATGGCGGTGAGCAACTGGGCCAATGCCCGCCAGCTGGCTTCGGTGTGCCCCTGGATGGCCGTCAAAGCGGTAGGCGCCAGTGCGGTGATGTCTTTGTCACAACGCATCACCATCTCTCCGATCATGCCTTGCAGGCCCATTCGCTGGCCGTCCTCCGGGCTGTAAATGCGGGTAACCCCATACGCGTGCAGCTCACGAATTTCGGGCGGCACGATCACACCGCCACCGCCGCCAAATACCTGGATGTGCGCACCGCCCCGGCTCTTGAGCAGGTCGACCATGTACTTGAAGTACTCCACATGCCCGCCCTGGTAGGAGCTGATGGCAATTCCCTGCACGTCTTCTTGCAACGCGGCGGTGACCACTTCGTCCACGCTGCGGTTATGCCCCAGGTGGATGACCTCGGCACCCATGCCTTGCAGGATGCGCCGCATGATGTTGATAGCCGCATCGTGCCCGTCGAACAAGCTGGCCGCCGTGACAAAGCGCACCTTGTTGGTTGGACGGTAGTTGGCCAAAGCCTTGAAGTCAGCGGACAGGTCGGTCATGGGGCGCTCGCAAAAAAGGGCCAAAACTGGCGAATTGACGTTTACGTAAACGTCAACTGTAAACCATTCATCCCAACCCAGGCTTACGCATTAACCCGGTCCCTGGCGACTCGGTCAAATCCAGTACAGTGGGAGGGCGTGCTTACGCTTTGTTACCTGTCCACGGACCAGCCACACCATGCAACCCATCCAGCTCTTCGATCCGGCGTCCAGTACCTATACCTACATCTTGTTTGACGAAGCCAGTCGGGACGCGCTGATCGTGGACCCGGTGGACGAACAATTGGAGCGCGACTTGGCCACACTTCGCCAGTATGGGCTCAAGTTGCAATGGGCCGTGGAGACCCATGCCCACGCTGATCACATTACCAGTGCAGCACTGCTCGCAGAACACACCGGAGCCAAAACAGCGGCACCCGCCGGCTGCGGCATTGGCACAGCTGCCGTGCAATTGGTCGACGGTGATACGCTTGCTTTTGGCAGCGAGTCGCTGCGCGCACTGCACACGCCGGGCCACACTAGCGGCAGCATGAGCTTCACTTGGCGCGACCATGTATTCACGGGCGACACGCTGCTGATTGGAGGCTGCGGCCGTACCGATTTCCAGTCCGGCAGCGCCGAAGACCTGTACCGCAGCCTCACCACCGTGCTGTTTACCCTGCCGGAAGCCACTACGGTCTGGCCCGGCCACGACTACCAGGGACGCACGCGCACCACGATTGGCACCGAAAAGGCCAGCAACGCCCGCGTGGCCGGCAAAACGCTGGCCGAGTTCGTGGCCACCATGGCCGGGCTCAACCTGCCACGCCCGCGCCGTATTGACGAGGCCGTACCGGCCAACCTGAGCTCGGGCGTTCGCCACGATGCGGGCAGCGCCGGTGCCACCGCAGCGCTGGCCGCCACCGGCTATGCGGGCGACGTGAGCGCCGAACTTGCCTTTGCCTGGTGGCAGGCGGGCGAGGCCGTGCTGGTCGATGTGCGCAGCGATGCCGAGCGTGAGTGGGTGGGCTTTGTGCCCGGCTCCGTGGCTCTGGCCTGGAAGCAGTGGCCCGGCATGACGATGAATCCACAGTTCGATGCCAGCTTGCAAGCCGCAGTGCCTGCGGGCAAAAAAATAGTGCTGCTGTGCCGCAGCGGCGTACGCTCGATTGCTGCGGCCAAGCGCGCCACCGAGCTGGGTTTGGAGGCCTACAACATTCTGGAGGGCTTTGAGGGTGACCCGGATGCCAACGCCCAGCGCGGCCATCGCGGCGGTTGGCGCCTGCTTGGCCTGCCCTGGCGGCAAGGCTAAAGCCCGCACAATAGCGCCCAGAGACAACTCGACAACAACAAGACCATGACATTTCTTGCGCTGGACATCGGCAACACCCGCCTCAAGTGGGCACATTACGCCAACCCACAGCCCGGGTCCGCCCTGCTGGCCCAAGGCGCCGAGTTTCTGGAAAACATCGATAAATTGGGCGACGGCGCTTGGCGCGGCCTGCAGGCACCCCGCCACGTGCTGGGCTGCGTGGTGGCCGGTGACGCAGTAAAGCGCCGGGTGCAGGAGCAGATGGACGCCTGGGACGTGGTGCCGCAGTGGGTAGTTTCCAGCGAAGGTGAAGCCGGCCTGCGCAATGGCTACGACCACCCCACCCGCCTGGGCGCTGACCGCTGGGTGGCCATGATTGGTGCCTACCACCGCATGCTGTCGCAAGGTGCCCCGCGCCCGATGGTAGTGGTGATGGTGGGAACTGCAGTGACCGTGGAAGCCCTAGACGCGGAGGGCAAGTTTCTGGGTGGTCTCATCCTTCCGGGTCACGGGATTATGTTGCGCGCCCTTGAGTCTGGCACCGCTGGTCTGCATGTTCCCACTGGCGAGGTGCGCGAGTTTCCGACCAACACCAGCGACGCCCTCACCAGCGGAGGAACCTACGCCATTGCCGGCGCAGTAGAGCGTATGGTGCAGCACGTAAGGGCCCACTGCGGCGCAGAACCCAAGTGCGTGATGACCGGTGGCGCTGGATGGAAGATGGCGCCCAGCATGACCCGGCCGTTTGAGTTGGTGGACAACCTGATTTTTGATGGCCTGTTGCAAATGGCAGTAGGGCGTTACCAACCCGCGGCGCACACCTAGAGGCTGGCGCCAGGCTTAGAGGTCTAGCAATTGAGAAAAGTCCGTGTGCGTGGAGCTGGGCCTGTCGTCAGCGGACAGCACCGCGCTGCCTTCAAATGCATGCTCCAGTACACGGATATCAGGCTCGCCGGGCAAAGCACCTGACAACACTGCCCGGTCCACCATGCGCATCAGCAAAGCGCGAGCCGCCTCTGGCGACTCACCTTGCAGATCCACAGTCGCAATCAGGGTCAGGCGAACCGTCGCCAGATCGGGAGCACGCGGGGGAACCCGCATGGCAGAACCACTGTCTTGCAACAAGGTTCCGTCTCGATCCAAAAACAGCACCCGCGAGCCCCCGCGGGGAGACAGCACGTGGGACTGCCCATCGGCATTGACTACCAACATGGTGCCATTGGCAAAGTCACGCGCCCAGGCAGTTTTTCCACCCTGAAAGCCACGAATACTAAAGCCGTATTCGCGCGGAGATACAAAGTGCAGACTGCTGGGCTCCAGCGAGGGATTGTCGATCTCCAGATCGTTGTGGACAAAGGTGTAGCGGGTCACACCTTCCTGCAGGAGTCGCGGGGTCGCGCGAGGAAGATCCTGGGTAGGTTCGCGGGAACTGAGTTCACTCCAGTTGTTCATCCTAAATCTCCCGTTAGATTAAATGATGCGCTTTGGCAGTTCAAGGCTGCTCTGCTAGCCATTGTTCCGCCAAACGAACCCAATAGGTAGCACCGAGTGGCAGCAGTTCATCATTGAAATCGTAGCTCGGGTTATGCAACATGCAAGGGCCACCGCCGTGGCCCATTTCGCGGTGTGCGCCATCGCCATTCGCTATGAAGGCATAACAACCGGGTTTGGCCAGCAGCATAAAGGCAAAGTCTTCTGCGCCCATGGTGGGCTCTTGCGCCATCACATTGTCTTCGCCAACGATGGTGGCCATCACCTTGCGCGCAAAATCGGCCTCCCTGGCGCTATTGATGGTGGGTGGATAGTTGCGTACGAACGAAAACTCGCAACGGGCCCCAAACGCCGCACTGGTGTGCTGGGCCAGTTCGCGCATGCGCTGCTCGATCATGTCCAGCACTTCTATCGTGAAGGTCCGCACCGTGCCCTGAATCTCACAATGGTCAGGAATCACGTTGGTCGCTTCGCCCGTGTGAATCATGGTCACAGAAATCACACCCGCGTCGATCGGTTTTTTGTTGCGGCTGATGATGGTCTGAAAGCCCTGAACCATCTGGCAGGCCACCACCACGGGATCGATCGCGTTATGCGGTAACGCTGCGTGCCCGCCTTTGCCATGAATCACAATTTTGAATTCATTGCTCGATGCCATGACCGGCCCCGGGCTGACGGCAAAGGTGCCAGTACGTACGCCGGGCCAGTTGTGCATGCCAAACACCGCATCCACAGGGAACTGCTCAAACAGTCCGTCTTTGATCATCTCGCGCGCACCGCCTCCACCCTCCTCTGCCGGCTGGAACACCAAGTACACGGTGCCGTCAAAGTTGCGATGCTGTGCCAGGTATTGGGCAGCACCCAGCAGCATGGCGGTGTGGCCGTCGTGGCCGCAGGCGTGCATCTTGCCGGGATGCTTGCTGGTGTGCGTGAAGGTGTTGAACTCCTGCATGGGCAGCGCATCCATGTCAGCACGTAGCGCAATGGCTCGGTTTGATGTCCCCGCCTTGACAATGCCCACCACCCCGGTGGTACCCATGCCACGGTGAATGGGAATACCCCATTCCGTCAACTTGGCTGCCACCACGTCGGCAGTACGGACCTCCTCAAAACAGAGCTCGGGGTGGGCGTGCAAGTCGCGGCGCAGCGTCGCAATTTGGGGGGCATGGGCAACAATGGGCTCAATTAGTTTCATGGTGTGGACTCCATCAAGTAAATAGATTGTGCACCGCCTCGACGCCCCCTTGGGCCAGATTCGCTAAAGTATCGCTATGCACCCAGACCCATCAGCACCTGCGCCCGAGCACCAAGTCCTCGGAGCCTGCCCGCACGACTGCCCCGACACCTGCTCCATGCTGGTCACCGTAAAAGGGGGAATAGCCATCAAGGTCCAAGGCAACCCCGACCACCCGGCCACGCATGGCGCGCTTTGCACCAAGGTTTCGCGCTATACCGAACGAACGTACCACCCCGAGCGCCTGCTACACCCTCTGCGACGTGTGGGCCCCAAGGGCTCGGGCAAGTTTGAGCGGGTAAGCTGGGAGCAAGCGCTAACCGACATTGCGCAGCGCCTTCAGTCTATTGCCGCGCGCGATCCACAAGCCATCCTGCCCTATAGCTATGCGGGCACCATGGGGCGCGTGCAAGGCGAAGGTATGGCGGCGCGCTTCTTCAACAAACTCGGCGCCTCATACCTGGATCGCACCATTTGTGCCTCTGCGGGTGCTGAGGCCTTGACGTTTACCTTGGGCAACAAGGTTGGCATGCGGGTGGAGTTTTTTGCCGAGGCACGACTGATCCTGATATGGGGCAGCAATTCGATTGCCAGCAATGTGCACTTCTGGCGCTATGTGCAAACAGCCAAGCGCAATGGCGCAAAGATCATCTGCATCGACCCACGTCGATCGGAGACTGCTGAAAAGTGCCACCAACACATTGCCCTGCTGCCGGGCACCGACGCCGCCTTGGCATTGGGCCTGATGCACGAATTGATTGCCCATGACTGGCTGGACCACGACTACCTGGCCCATTACACCCTCGGCTGGGACGCCCTGCGGGCCCGCGCCCAGCAATGGCCGCCAGAGCGCACGGCGGCCGTGTGCGGTATCACGGCAGACGAGGTGCGCGAACTGGCCCGCGCCTACGGCCAAACCGCGCGCGCGGGCGAACCAGTTGCCATTCGCATGAACTACGGCCTGCAACGGGTGCGTGGCGGCGGCAACGCCGTGCGTGCGATTGCCAGTCTCCCTGCCTTGGTAGGCGCCTGGCGGCATCGCGCTGGCGGCGTCTTGCTGTCTAGCTCGGGCTATGTGCCCACCCAAACCGCCGCATTGGAGCGCCCAGAGCTTCGGGCAGGAGGTCATCCGCGCACCATCAACATGACAACGATCGGCGATGACCTGCTGCGCCCATCCAGCGCGGAATTCGGCCCCGCAATTGAAGCGCTGGTTGTTTACAACAGTAACCCCGTGGCCGTGGCCCCTGAGTCCAACAAAGTAGTGGAGGGGTTTTCGCGCGAAGACCTGTTCACAGTGGTTCTGGAGCACTTCCAGACCGATACCGCCGACTACGCCGACTACGTACTGCCCGCCACCACCCAGTTGGAGCACTGGGACGTGCACAGCAGCTACGGCCACACCGACATTCTGCTCAACCGCCCCTCCATTGCACCAATGGGTGAGGCACGTACGAATACCGACTTTTTCCGCGGCCTTGCACATCGCATGGGCTACACCGAAGCCGTGTTTGGCGAGAGCGATGAAGAGCTTTGCCGCACGGCCTTTGGCGAGCACGTGGACTTTGATCTGCTGTTGCGCCAAGGCTTTGCCCCCTTGCCGGTACCGGACGCGCCATTTGCAAAGGGCGACTTTCCTACCCCCAGTGGCAGATGCGAATTTTTTAGCGCACGCTTGGCAGCCCAGGGCGACGACGGTCTCTTCGACCACGTACCCAACTATGAGCCTGCGGGGGCCGATGCTGCTTACCCGCTAGCCATGATCTCGCCACCGGCGCGCAACTTTCTAAACTCCACGTTTGTAAATGTGAAAAGCTTGCGGGATATCGAAGGGGAGCCGCTGGTGGAGATCCACGCCAGTGATGCTGCGCAACGTCAGATCGTCGATGGTGATGTCGTGCGTGTCTTCAACAAACGCGGCGTCCATGAATGCGTGGCCCGCGTTTCTGAGCGCGCTCGCCCAGGTGTGGTCCATGGCCTTGGCATCTGGTGGCGAAAACTGGGCCGCGATGGAACCAATGTGAACGAACTCACCAGCCAGCGCCTCACCGATATGGGCCGGGCTCCGACGTTTTACGACTGCGCTGTGGAAATTCGCAAAGCGTGAGACTCGGCGTTACTTGCGCCCAAAATTCAGCAAGCGTGTGGCGATGAATGTCTCCACCATGAAGCAGATAAGTGCGCCCAAAAAGCACACCACCCCGCCCAAGAAACTGAAGATGGAAATTCGCAGGCCGGGAAATTCAATCGTCTCGCCAAGGAACAGCACCACAATGGTGATGCCAATGAGAAATGCGCAAGCGGTGAGCATTGCAATGCTGCTGTTGGCCAATAACCCGCGCGTGCGCAGTTCGGCCAGTTCGGCATAGCCAGCCGCATCTTCCGCCAGGTGGCTCCCCTGCATGATGCGCGATTCCACCAGACGCGCCCGGTCGATGATGCGTGCCAGTCGCTGCGAAACAGCTGCGATCATGCCGGACACTGCCGTCAAGAGAAACACCGGCGCCACCGCCAATTGGATGCCGTGCGACACCGTATCAGGATTCATGGGAAAAACCATAGCGACATACCTCATGAAAAACAGGGAGGCCCTGTGCCTGCGATGTGATGGGATTGTAGTGGGCGCATTGTCGAAATGACGGATGGCTGGAGGAGACCACAACCAAGGCTCTTGGGCACGCCCACATTTGGTAACTCGCGATTTTTTAGTATCTAGAAAATTTTGTTGCAACAACGCTACCTGCGTTTTCATTAGAGGATGGAGGAAGAGTGCATGTGCCGAAAGGCACGCGTCTAAACGGAATGGGCGCTGTCGACGCTCGCCGGGCGCCAGTCTTTGCGGCTCAGCACCATGACAACACTGTCAAACCCAAGTGCAAGCCCATTTGCAGTGATTGTGGTCGTTTTGAAACCGAATCGTCCATAGAATCCCGCGGTCCATTGACTCGTTTCGATGCGCACTTCTTGAACATCCGACGATGCACCGAACAATGCGTCTAGACGCCATTGCAATAAGGCGGAGCCAATGGAAGTTCGGTGACGGCTTAGGTGCACCATGCCCCAGCAAAGGCGACCAACGCCATCGCGAACGCTGACTCCGCCGCAAGCTTCCAACGCGCCCTCAATGTCGACGACCCAATAGTGCGCATGGGCTTGACCTAAAAACGCGGCGAACTCCGGGAGCTCTGCTGCTCCAAAATACCGTGGCACATTGCTACCAAACACACCGACACAGGCCTCAAAGTCCGACGGCTTGTACCTTCGAATCCCAAGGCGGCGGTAGATGCGGTCATCAAACCCTATTTTGTCTGCGCCTACCGTATGCACGCAAGCCTTCTAAACGTGCAATCTTCGATCCGCCAAGGTCTTGCCAATTGAATCTGCCAGCTCATGGGGTTCGAATTTAGCCACGTAGGCGTCCGCACCCACACTGCTCGCATGGCCCTCGCTGGCGGACCCCGTGAGTGACGAATACACGATGACAGGAATGCCCGAAAACCGTGCGTCATTTTTGATGTTCCGGGTAAGCGTAAACCCATCCATCTCGGGCATTTCCAAATCCGTAAGTACCAATGCCACTTTGTCGCGCGCACGTTCGCCCTTGGCTACGGCCTCTTGGTGGAAGCTTGCCAAGCGGTCCCATGCTTCCCGACCGTTCTTGACCGCCAAAAACTGCACTCCCATGGATCTCAGACTCTCTTCGACCAACATGCGGGCTACCGCCGAGTCCTCCGCCACCAAAATAACCGAGCCTTCTGGCAAGCGAAGTCTGGTCAATGAAGAATTTTGGTCCGTGTGGGTACTCGCGTCCGGAAATACATTTCGCAAGATCTGCTCCACATCCAATACCTGCACAAGCCGGGAATTAGGGGCATCACCATCAATTCGGGCCACACCCGACAGTAGCGCGGAGCTGCTGCTATCTGCTGCCAACAAGTGTTTCCACTCCATTTGCACAATCTCGACCACCTCGTCAACGAGGAATGCCAGGGTCATGCGGGCAAACTCCGTAACCAGCACGATGTTGGAATCCGTCTGCCGTACACATCCAGTCAGGCCAGGCAAATCAATGACGGGGATGAGCTGTCCACGCACATTGGCCAACCCTAAAGAATGTGGCGGACCGTTCACAATAGATGTAATGTGCGGCGCCACAACAATTTCGCGGACTTTGAACACATTGATGCCAAACAGCTCGCGTTGCTTGGCATCGGTTGCCTCTCCAAGCCGAAAAAGTAACAACTCCAAGCGGCCGCTTCCGCTTTGTCCATTGGCTTGACTGGTCTTTTTGGGTACTGGAGCACTGTTCATGGCTATTCCTGGATCGACGCAAGATGGCAGGGCAACGCACACCTAACTTGCGTCATTTGCTGATCAAATGTGCGGCCATTATTGACCGTAGGTGAGTTTTTGTGGGCACAAATTGCATGCCTCCGGTGGGTATTGCCAACTTGCTGGGTTGCGTCACATCGAAAGGCATATTTGCTTATCCGTTAGCCCCTGACAAGCTGCCGCGCCATGCGAATGGCAGCCAACATACTGGAGGGGTCTGCGCGGCCGGTTCCGGCAATATCAAACGCGGTGCCATGGTCTGGGCTGGTGCGTACCAGTGGCAGGCCCAGCGTCACATTCACGCCCTGCTCCACCCCCAAGTACTTCACCGGAATCAGGCCTTGGTCGTGGTACATCGCAATCACCACGTCAAACTCTCCCGGATGCGCAGCGGTACTGCGGGCGCGCATGAACACGGTATCGGGTGCGAAGGGCCCCAACACCTGGCAGCCCTGGGCTTGTGCGGCATGCACGGCGGGAATCACTGTATCCAGCTCTTCCCGGCCGAACAGGCCGCCCTCCCCCGCATGCGGGTTGACCCCCGCGACCGCAATACGTGGCGCGCGGCCCAACATGCGCTGCAGCGCATCGTGGGTGATCAGGAGGGTTTGCAGCACGTTATCCAGGGTGATTGCGGCCAGTGCATCACGCAACGAGAGGTGGATGCTGACCAATACAGTGCGCAACTCGTCGTTGGCCAGCATCATGCGCACGGGCATGGCGTCAACCGCCACGTTGAAATGGCGTGCTGCAGCGGCTTGCAGCATTTCGGTGTGGCCGGGAAACGCGTCATACGGCGCTCCTGCGGCGCAAAGCGCTTCCTTGTGCAAGGGTGCTGTCACTAAGGCTGCCAGCTCGCCGCGCAGTGCGGCGTGGGCCGCCCACACCACGCAGCGACCCGCAAACTCGCCCGCAGCCGCGCTCACATGGCCCCACGCTACGGGCGCCATTGCCTCGCCCACCTGCAACACCGGCAGGCAACGTGGAGGCAACTCCAGCGCCTCCGCTGGTGTGGCGATTTGCACCACCGGCAGCGGCACTTCGCCTTGCACCACGGCCAGCGCCCGGCGCATGGCCTGCACATCACCGGCCACAAAACAGCCTTGCAACGCTTCGGGCTGCTGCAAGAAACACTTGGCAATGATTTCGGGGCCAATACCAGCGGCGTCGCCCAACGTCAGGGCAATGGGAAGATCGGTGGCACTCATGCGGGGTTGTCGATGTCGATGAAGGTATGGGCCAGCCCCAACTGCGCGGCTACGTGGGCAGCGACGGCCGGTGCGCCATAGCGCTCGCTGGCATGGTGGCCACAGGCGATGTAGGCGACGCCGCATTCGCGCGCGTAGTGGGCCTGGGGCTCGGAAATCTCGCCGGTAATGAAGGCATCGGCCCCGGCCGCTATGGCGTCTTCAAAGTAGCCTTGGGCGCCACCCGTACACCAGGCAATGCGGCGCAGTGGCTGTGTGCCGCCGGGCACCAAAGTGACGCTGCGGCCGAGCGCAGCCTGCACATGGTCGGCCAAGGCGTGGGCTGTGTTCAGGGCCTGTGGCGCTGTGCCCAAGAAGCCTAACTGTTGCTCGCCAAACCTTGCGTCCGCTTGCAAGCCCAGCACGCGCCCCAACTGGGCGTTATTTCCCAACTCGGGGTGCGCGTCCAGCGGCAAATGGTAAGCAATGAGGTTGATGTTATGGGCCAGCAGCAGGCCCAGGCGTTGGCGCATCCACCCGGTCACGCGGCCGTCGTGGCCCCGCCAAAACAAGCCATGGTGCACCAGGATCGCATCCGCCTTGGCCGCAATAGCGGCTTCGATCAGCGCCAGACTGGCCGTGACGCCTGACACCAAAGTATGCACTTCATCACGACCTTCGACCTGCAAGCCGTTGGGGCCATAGTCTTTGAAGCGCTCGGGTTGCAACAGTGCGTCCAAGGTGGATAACAGGGTGGAGCGGTCAGTCATGTCGGCACTTAGGGTGGTCAAAACGGCATTGTCGTTGAGGCTGGCGGCGGCGACTGAGGTTGCAGGTCACTGTCGCACCCCTGCCCTGCGGCCACCCATCGCCGCGCCACGCATGCCAGCACGGCGGCCAGCACCGGCGCCAGTCGCACCAGCGCAGGCGTCAACGCGGCCTGGACTACGCCCTTGGGCTCGGTAATGGCGCCACAGCGGTACTGGGTTTGCGCAGCGTCCCAGCGCAGTGCCTGGCAAGCGCCGTGCCGCCTGCGTGACAACAGCATGCCGACGGGGCACGGCTGGGCCAGGCAGCACACCCCGCAGCCATTGCAGGGCGCCCCCTCGGGCGGCTTGGGCGGTGCAGCGGGGTGGATGAAGATGGTTTGCATGGCAGAGCGCGTGATATAGCACTGTAACGCGCAGCCCCTGCGCCACCCACAGGCCGCCTACAATTTGCCCTGCGCGGCACGCCTGTGTTCCGCCGCATGCTGGAATTCCCGATGAAACGATATTGGTTGTTGTTCTCCCAAACCACCACGGTGCTGCTTGCCGCCTACTTTGTTGTAGCCACTCTCAAGCCCCAATGGCTGGACCGTGGACCTGGCTCGGTGGACGGCGCCATAGCCCTGCTTCAGGTCCCGCCGGCGCAACCGGGGGACATACCACCCGGAAGCTACCGCTTGGCGGCGCAAAAAGCATCGGCTGCGGTGGTGAGCATCAACACCAGCAAATCGGCAGCCAAAAACCCCAATGCCAATGACCCCTGGTTCAAGTTTTTCTACGGTGACCAGGGCAACGAGCCCCAAGGCGGACTGGGCAGTGGCGTCATTGTGAGCCCTAGCGGCTACATCCTGACCAACAACCACGTGATTGAAGAGGCGGACGAGATTGAGGTCATTCTCAACGACAGCCGCCGGGTGGCGGCCAAGGTCATTGGCACTGACCCCGACAGCGACCTGGCCGTGCTCAAGATTGAACTCGACAAGCTGCCCACCATCGTGTTGGGAGATTCTGACAGCCTGCAGGTGGGCGATCAGGTACTGGCTATTGGCAACCCTTTTGGCGTGGGGCAGACGGTGACCAGCGGAATCGTGAGCGCACTTGGACGCAACGAGCTGGGCATCAATACCTTCGAGAACTTCATCCAGACCGACGCGGCCATCAACCCCGGCAATTCGGGCGGCGCACTGGTGGACACCCATGGCAACTTGCTGGGCATCAACACCGCCATTTACTCGCGTTCGGGCGGCAGCATGGGAATTGGGTTTGCCATTCCGGTAGCCACGGCCAAAATGGTGCTGGACGGCATTGTGAAAGACGGCCAGGTCACGCGCGGCTGGATTGGTGTGGAGCCCAACGACCTCTCGCCAGAACTGGCAGAGACTTTTGATGTGAAGACCCAGGCCGGGGTCATCATCACTGGCGTTTTGCAAAACGGCCCCGCCGCACAGGCTGGCGTGCGCCCTGGTGACGTCATCGTGAGCATTGCGCAGAAGCCGATCGGCAACGTGACCCAACTGCTGTCGGTGGTGGCATCACTCAAGCCCGGGACTGCGGCAGCGTTCACCATCGAGCGCAGAAACCAGAAGATTGAACTGAATGTGACACCGGGCGTACGGCCAAGACCCCGGGCAGCCGTTCGCTGAGTCCGCAGGCAGCGTCGGGAAACAAAAAGACTTAAGGCGCTTCGGAAGTAGGTGCTTCTTCAGCGGGTGCCTGGGTGTGTTTGATGAAGATCTGCGCCGCCCAGATACCAATCTCATACAAGATACACATGGGGATGGCCAGTGCCAGCTGCGACACCACATCGGGCGGCGTTACCACGGCTGCCACCACAAACGCCAACACAATGAAGTAGCTGCGAAAGGCTTTGAGTTTCTCGATGCTGACGATGCCCATGCGCGCCAACACGATCACCACAATAGGCACCTCAAACGCCAAGCCAAAGGCCAGGAACATGGAGAGCACGAAGTCCAGGTACGACTCAATATCGGGCGTTGCGGCAATGCTTTGCGGGGCAAAACTCTGGATGAACTTGAACACCTGCCCAAATACAAAAAAGTAACAAAACGCCACGCCTACGAAAAACAACAGCGTGCTGGACACCACCAGCGGCAGCACCAGCTTCTTCTCGTGGCTGTACAAGCCAGGGGCCACAAATGCCCAGACCTGCCACAGCACCACGGGCAGCGCCAACAAAAACGCCGACATCAGCATGATCTTGAGCGGCACCAGGAAAGGGGAGATGACCGAAGTGGCAATGAGTTTGCCGCCTGCGGGCAGCGTAGCCACCAGCGGAGCTGCCAAGATGTCATAAAGCTGGGCTGGACCCGGGTATAGCGCCAGTACGGCCAGAGCCACACCCACGGCTATCGCTGCGCGGACCAAGCGGTCGCGCAACTCCATCAAATGCTGGACGAAGGGCTGCTCGGTGCCGGCAAGCTCGTCTTGCGGTTGTTTGTCTGATGCCATGGGGGACTTAGGTGGTGCCGCTCAGCGCACGCGCGGCGGACGGTAGCGCGCCACACGGGCAGCTCCCGATTGCGCCTTGGTACGCACGCCGTTGCGGGCTTTGTACCACTGGGGCATGGCACCTTGTTTAAGGCGCCAGTTTTTGTGGGGGTGCTTGTACTGCGGTAGTGCAGACTCCAGCGCAGAGTCAGTGGCGTCAGACCACGACTTTTCGAAATCACTCGCTTGCGTCTGGATGGAGTTTTCCACGTCACGCGCGGCGCCCTCCACGGTTTCACGCATTTTCTTGAGCTCATCGAGCTCCATAGAACGGTTGACTTCGGCCTTTACGTCTGCCACATAGCGTTGGGCCTTGCCCAACAGGGCACCCAGCGTACGGGCCAGTTTGGGTAACTTCTCGGGCCCGATAACGATCAACGCCACCGCGCCAATCAGCGCCATCTTCGATATGCCGAGGTCAATCACGCAGCGCTAGCTCAGTTCTTTTGCTTGGCTTCCACGTCGATCGTGGTTTTTTCAGTGGCATTGGCCACTTGCTGTGGAGGGGCCGCTGGTTTGTCTTCCGCAGCGGCTGCAGTGCCGTCTTTCATACCATCTTTAAAGCCCTTCACTGCACCGCCCAGGTCAGAACCCATGTTCTTGAGCTTTTTGGTGCCGAACACCATGACGACGATCAGCAAGACGATCAACCAGTGCCAAATGGAAAAAGTACCCATCATTTACTCCTAACGATTAATTGAATTCTAGTCGGCGCGAGCAAAGCCCTATGAATGTGTCGCACGGGCATGGAGTTACCCACGCAACCAAGGGCGTGTGCCGCCCATCACATGGAAATGCAAATGGTGCACTTCCTGTCCGCCTTCAGTCCCGGTGTTGGTGAGCAAACGGTAGCCGCCATGGGGATAGGGGTTGCAGCCCTGTTCGGCTGCCAGCTTGGGTACCAGGGCCATCATGTGGCCCATCAGCGCGGCGTGCTCTGGCCCAATCTGAGCCATGCTCGGAATGTGTGCCTTGGGAATCAACAAGAAATGGACCGGCGCCCACGGGTTGATGTCGTGAAACGCGTAGACAAGTTCGTCCTCGTATACCGCTTTGGAGGGGATCTGCTTGGCAATGATTTTGCAGAAAAGGCAGTTCGGGTCGTGTGCACTCATGCGCCGATCTCCTGGCCTTTGTTCATGGCAATAAAGCCGGTGACGATGCGGTACAGAAACCATATCGAGATCAGCGCCCAGGCAATGGCGCCGGGCACATACAGCAGCAAAAACAGTGGGAAGGTCACCAGGTACAGGACCCCCGCGATGATCACGGAACGAATGCGCCAGCGGAAATGGGATGCGTGCCAGGTACCGGACGCATCGCTACGCTTGACCATGTCCAGAATGAGCGCAACCAGCAATAGCGTCATGCCAAACTGACCTCCGGGAATGAACGCACTGACCGCCACGACCAGGTGCAGCACATAACTGATGGTGCCCACGGTATTGAGCGACTGCAGTTGCTGCACGCTGACATGTGCAGGGGTGTTGGGGGTGGTGAAATCCTGGCTCATACGCACTCCATCAATGGGAATCAGTTTTGGGTTCGGCCTCGCGCGCCATCGCCTTGCGCAAAGCTTTTTCTTCCAGCCCGCTGGTGCCTACACGGCGCTCCAGTTCGGCAATCACATCGGCCGGCGACAGGCCGTAGTGCGACAACGCCACCATGCAGTGGAACCAGAGGTCGGCCACTTCATACACGATCTTGGTGGCATCACCACCGTGGTCGGCATCTTTGGCGGCCATGACCACTTCGGTGGCTTCTTCGCCAATTTTCTTCAAAAAGGCATCGGGCCCCTTGTGCAGCAGGCGGGACACGTAGCTGGCGTCCGGGTTGCCGCCATTGGCCACCTTGCGGCTTTCAATCACGGCGGCCAGGGCGGCCAGAGAGTCTTGGGAGATGGACATATTGCTGATGCACTATTTGTAGATGGACTCGGGATCTTTCAAGACCGGATCCACAGATTTCCATTCGCCATTTTCCAGCACGCTAAAGAAACAACTGTGACGGCCGGTGTGGCAAGCAATTCCGGGCTCGTGGCCCAGCTGGGTTACCTTAAGCAGAATCACATCGTTGTCACAGTCCATGCGAATCTCGTGCACGGTTTGTACGTGGCCAGACTCTTCGCCCTTGTACCAAAGCTTGTCGCGCGTGCGGCTGAAATACACGGCCCGCCCTAACTCCGCGGTCTTTTGCAGGGCTTCGCGGTTCATCCAGGCGAACATCAACACGTCGTTGGTGCCTTGCTCCTGCGCAATCACCGGCACCAGGCCTTTGGAATCCCAACGGATGTGTTTGAGCCAGCTCACAGGCGGGGTGGGAGTGAGGGTGGGTTGCATTTGCTATTAAATTCATAGCTGCTTGCGCAGCATTGATGGGGGCTAGAGGCCTAAATTGCTTAGATTCTGACCGGAATGCCGCGTTCGGCCATGCGGGCCTTGGCCTGGCCTACGGTGTACTCGCCGTAGTGGAAGATGCTAGCGGCCAGCACCGCATCGGCCCTGCCCTGCTGCACGCCATCGGCCAAGTGGTCCAGAGTTCCCACGCCGCCCGAGGCAATCACTGGCACGCTGATGGCGTCTGCCACGGCGCGGGTAAGCGCCAGGTCGAACCCGCTTTTGGTGCCATCGCGGTCCATACTGGTGAGCAAAATCTCGCCGGCACCGCGCCGCGCCATCTCGGTGGCCCAGACCACCGCGTCCAGGCCGGTGTTTTTGCGGCCGCCATGGCTGTAAACATCCCAGCCGGCACCACGGGTCGCGGCGTCTTCGTCGGAGCGGCGCTTGGCATCGATGGCTACCACGATACACTGCGCGCCATATTTCAGGGATGCGTCTTCAATCACCTGCGGGTTGGCCAATGCTGCCGAATTAAAACTCACTTTGTCAGCGCCCGCGTTAAGCAAGCGGCGCACGTCTTCCACCACACGTACGCCCCCCCCTACGGTGAGCGGAATGAAGACCTGGCTCGCCACGGCTTCGATGATGTGGAGAATCAGGTCGCGCCCATCGCTGGTGGCGGTGATGTCCAGAAAGGTCAGTTCGTCAGCGCCCTGGTCGTTATAGCGGGCGGCAATTTCTACCGGGTCACCGGCGTCGCGTAGTTCGACAAAGTTGACACCTTTGACGACCCGGCCACCCGTGACATCCAGGCAAGGAATAATTCTTTTGGCTAACACCTGTCAGCCATTCAACTCGTCGGCACGCTCTTGCGCCTTCGCAAAGTCGAGGTCGCCACTGTAGATGGCGCGACCACAAATAACGCCCTCTACCCCTTCGTCCTCAACCTCGCACAAGGCTTCAATGTCAGCCATGTTGGACAGCCCACCCGAAGCAATGACGGGAATGGTCAACGCTTGAGCCAGCTTGACGGTAGCGTCAATGTTGATTCCAGAGAGCATGCCATCGCGGCCGATGTCGGTATAGATGATGCCTTCAACGCCGTAGTCTTCGAACTTCTTGCCCAGGTCGACGACGTCGTGGCGGGTAAGTTTGCTCCAGCCATCGGTGGCCACTTTGCCATCGCGTGCGTCCAGGCCCACAATGATGTGACCGCCAAATGCGGTGCAGGCGTCTTGCAAGAAACCGGGGTTTTTAACCGCTGCAGTGCCAATAATGACGTAGCGAAGGCCCGCATCGAGGTATCGCTCTATCGTGTCCAGATCGCGGATACCGCCGCCCAACTGCACATCAACCTCCGTGCCCACTTCCTTGAGAATCTTGCGAATCGCCATCTCATTTTTCGGGTGCCCGGCAAAGGCTCCGTTCAAATCGACCAAATGCAGGCGCCGCGCACCCTTATCAACCCAGCTACGGGCCATGACCGCAGGGTCTTCGCCAAACGTGGTGGATTGGTCCATATCGCCTTGCTTGAGGCGTACACAGTGGCCGTCTTTGAGATCGATTGCAGGAATTAAAAGCATGATGCTTCAGGTTGGGGGAGGAAAAGGGTCTGGGGAAGCTCAGTGGGCGCAATGCGCCTCAAGGGTTCCAGTGGAGGAAGTTGCGGTACAGGGACAAACCGTGGTCGGCACTTTTTTCAGGGTGAAATTGGGTTGCGAAAATATTATCGCGTGCAATTGCCGAAGAAAAGCGTTGGCCGTAGTCGGTCTCGCCCACGCTGTGGCGCGCATCTGACGGTTTGGCGTAGTAACTGTGCACAAAGTAGAAGTAGCTCCCATCTGGCACCTCACCCCACACCGGGTGCCTGGGCGCTCCGGCATGGCTGGTCTGCCACACCTGATTCCAACCCATTTGCGGTACTTTGTAGCGACTGCCATCGGGCTGGATTTGCCCCGCAAGGTCAAACTTGACCACTTCGCCAGAAATCAGGCCCAGACTGGGGGTATTCAGCTCCTCGCTGTGGTCCAACAGCATCTGCATGCCCACACACACGCCCATTAATGGCTTGTTGGCGGCTGCGTGCAGGACGGCCTCCAACATGCCGGAGTCATGTAGTTCACGCATGCAATCTCGCATGGCACCCTGGCCCGGGAGCACCACGCGCTCCGAGTCCATCACTTCTTGCGCAGTGCGGGCCCAGACAACTTCAACGCCGGCGTCGGCAGCTACGTGCATCACAGCTTGGGTGACCGAACGCAGGTTGCCCATGCCGTAGTCCACCACCGCCACTTTTTTCATTACAGCGAACCCTTGGTAGAAGGAATCGTGCCCAGCGCGCGGGGATCGAACTCAATAGCGGCCCGCAACGCACGGGCAAAAGCTTTAAAGACGGTCTCGGCCTGGTGATGGGCGTTCTCACCCTTGAGGTTGTCGATGTGCAGGGTCACAAAGGCGTGGTTCACAAACCCTTGGAAAAATTCGTGGGTGAGTTGGGTATCGAACGCACCGATCATTCCGCTCTTGAACGGCACGTTGAGTTCCAGCCCGGGCCGGCCCGAAAAGTCGATGACCACGCGGCTCAAGGCTTCGTCCAACGGCACATAGGCGTGGCCATAGCGGCGTATGCCTTTCTTGTCTCCAATTGCTTGGTGAAAAGCCTGGCCCAACGTGATACCCACGTCTTCGACGGTGTGGTGGCCGTCGATATGCAGGTCCCCATCGGCCTCAATGTCGAGGTCAATCATGCCGTGGCGGGCAATCTGGTCCAGCATGTGGTCAAAGAAACCAATGCCGGTGGACAGGCGACTCACACCTGTGCCGTCCAGGTTGACGCGAACCTTGATTTTGGTCTCGGCGGTGTTGCGCGACACCTCGGCAATGCGGGGCGCGTAAGGCTGGGGGACTTCGGTAAGGGGGTAGTTTGTACTCATAAGACTTCCTGCAGGGCCTTCAACAATTGGGCGTTTTCATCGGCGGTGCCGACAGTCAGGCGCAAGCATTGGGCCAACAATGGATGCATTTTAGAAACGTTCTTGACCAGAATGCCACGCGCTTTGAGACCTTCAAACACTTTATGTGCCGCATCGTCTGCGCCTGCGATGCGAATCAGCACCATGTTGGCATCGCTATTCCAGGCAATGACACCGGGAAGCGCACGCAACGCTTCCAAAAGAATAGCGCGCTGTGCACATATCTGCTGGGCTTGCGCTGCAAAAGTCTCTTGATGCTCAAGCGCAAACAGCGCGCACTCGCAATTCAGCACACTGATGTTGTAGGGTGGGCGCACCTTGTCCACCTGGGCGATGAGCGCCTGTGGGCCCACCATATAGCCAATGCGCACACCGGCCAGGCCAAACTTGCTCATGGTGCGCATCAGCAGCACGTGGGCATTGGCCGCTGGGTTGGCGCGAATTACATCTAGGTAGGTGCGGCTGGAAAACGGCTGGTATGCCTCGTCGATGGCCACGATACTGCCGGCGGCTTGGGCTGCAGCTACCACCCGCACCATGTCCGCTTCGGCCCACAGGTTGGCCGTGGGGTTGTTGGGGTAAGCCAGATAGACGATAGCGGGCTGGTGCTGTTCAATCGACTGCACCATGGCAGGCACATCCAACTCAAAATCGGGCGTGAGCGGCACCCCCACAAAATCCAGCCCTTGCAGTTGGGCGCTCATGGCGTACATCACGAAGCCTGGCAGCGGCGCCAGGACCGCGGGCTTGGGCTGACCTGGCGCCACCGGAATATCACAGGCCATTGCCAGCAATGAGATCAGCTCGTCGGAGCCATTGCCCAACATGATGCCAAAGCCCGCAGGCATGGCCGCATACGCGGCCAGGGCTTCGCGCAGTGCGTTCACGCGGCCATCGGGGTAGCGGTTGAGCGCCAGCGCACCCAGGCGACGGCCCAACGCTTCTTGCAACCCGGCGGGCAGGCGATGCGGGTTTTCCATGGCGTCGAGCTTCACCATGCCTTTGGAATCTTGCACCGCGTAAGCGTGCATTCCCAGAACGTCTGGACGGATTCGGCGCTGTAACAGCGCATTCATGAAGGTGTCAGTGGAAGGAGGCAATGTCATGCGGTGCTTTCAATGCAGGAGATTCAGTCGGCCAGTGCCACGTCAGCGGGCGTAGCCTGCAATGGACTGAGGATGGTGACGCCATCCATTTGCTGGCCATGCGGCAGGTCCAACGACAGTACATGTGTGGCTCCGCTTTGCGCGGCAGCGGCAACGATGAGCGCATCCCAGTACTGCAGGCCGAAGCGGGCCTCTAGCCCCCAAGCAGTTTCTACTGTTTGGTGGTCTATTTGCCAAGGCTGCCAAAGCTGGTAGCGGCGCAGTTTGGCGCGCGCATCCCCTTGTGGCATGGCGAAGTGGCGGGTCGCGCTGACGTAATAGGCATTCAGCACCTGGGTGCTCACGCGCCCGGCGCGCCGCTGCCACAAGACCTGCAACCACTCGCGCACCCGTGTCTGGCGGGCGACGTCAAATGCGTCATCTGCAGCCAGCAGCACGTGGGTATCCACAAAGACAATGGCGCCAGACGTGTTCAGGGGGCTAGCCATTTAGTACATCCCGCTTGGGGTAGGGCTTGGCGCCCGAGGTGAAGGACGAGGTGTCAGCCACCCAGTCGCGCTGTGCGCGGACATAGGCATCGTCATGCTGCATCTTCTCAGTCAGCATCTCGCCAACCAGCCTCGACACACTCGTATTTCGCTTCGCAGCCTCAATGCGCACCCATTCCAAAGTGGCATCTTCGACGGTAATGGTGACATTTTTCATGCGGGATTTAGTTTACACGAAATTCGTGCAACACGAATTTCGTGTGAATAATCCAACTACGAGGCGGACTCGCTAAGGGCCATGCATAGGCCATTTACTTGCCGAGCAGACCCTTAAACAAGTCTTTGGCCTTGTCGCGCACCGCTTCTTCAGCCTTGGCCTTTATCTCCTGTTTTTTGTCTTCGACCTTAGTCTTGGTGGCGTCTTCCAGCATCGCACCGAATTCAATCTTGTAACTCAAAGCGTCAAATGGACCACTCAGGCGTACCGGCACGGTGAGCCCCTTGAGCTGGGCGGCCTCTTTTCCGCCTTGCCCTTCGCCACTGGCCACCACAGTCGCTTTGGCCAAATAGTTCATTTGGCCCGCTCCCACATCGATATCACCAGCACCGCCGAGGCGTAAGAAAGGGGACTTCATTGCCAAGTCGTCGTTGCGTGCAACGCCATTGGCTAACTTGAAAGATGCCGTGAGTTCCGAAAAATCAGTCTTCTGGTTGGCATTGGCCGCTTGGGTGCTGTTGGCCTGGCCCAACTTGGCTTTCAGGTCCCGCAGGCTTTGCGCAAGGTTGATGCCATTGATGGCACCGTCTTTGAGCGCCAGTGAGGCGCTGCCGCCCAGCGCATTCTTCATGGCGGCAACCGTTTCTCCACGGGTGGTGATGTCCAGCGACACATTGCCCCGGCCTTCCAGCATGTCTTTGGCCATTAGGTCTTTCATCAGCGGGTTGACACGAATGCCTACCAACGCCTGCTTGATGGCCACCGTATTGCCATGGGCATTGACCGACAGACTACCGCTGGTGCTGCCCTCGTACAGGTTCAGCGACAAAGGCGCCACATCCAGCTTGCCACCAGTCAGCGCCAGCCGGGCGTTGATCTTCTCCAGTTTCAGGTTGGATACCTGAAGCGCGCCAATACGGATAGTCCCGTTGACGGTATGGCCCTTGAGTGCACTCAAGTCAATAGGGGCCTCTTTGCTCACAGTGGCGTCTTTGGCGGGTGCGGTACTGGCGGGTTTGGGAGGCAGGTATTTGTCGACGTTTAGTGTGTCCACATCCAGATCAAACGCCAGTACCAGCGGACTGAACTTGCTCTCCTTCACGCTCAGCGCAATTTTCGAATCATCAAACTGCGTGCGCAGGTCCAGCGCCACTGTCTTGGTTTTGCCATTGAGCTTGAGCGCGCCTTGCAGCGGCAGCGTAATTTGTTTCATGGGCATGGCCGGGTGGGCCAACTCCAGGCTACCCGCCAATTGGCTTAGTGCTAGCGCCTGTTGAACCACGTCCACCGCCACGGGCGAACTCAGTTGCCCTTTGACACTGCTATCTCCCGCCTTGGCGTCCAGCTTCAGGGTCAGGTTGGCAACCTTCAATTGCTCAGCGTTTCCTTGCACACCGTGCAGGCTCAGGTTAACCGTGGCACTGCGGGCAGCGCCATTGAGAGTGGCGGACAACGTGAGCGCCTCAGAACTGGACTGCGCCGGCGACAGGCTGAACTTGGGAGCGCTCACCGTGAGCGTAAAGGCATCGTTGCCCGCTTTGCCCTGCAAGGACAACAGCAGCTTCTGTACGCTGGCAGTCTGGCTAGCGGCGTCGGCCTGCACCGGCCCCGTGCTAAGTGACAGGTTGGACAACTCCGTGCGCGTGCCCGCTTGGTCATCGCGCCATACCACTTGGGTATTGGCCAGGCGGATGGCGCTGATGTCCAGCTGCATAGGGGCAGCCGGAGTTTTGGCAGCTTCGGCTGCTGCAGCTGGTTGCGCAGCGTCCTGCCCGCGGAGATCGTCAATATTGAGGCTTCCATCCTTATATTTAATCAAGTTGAGCTTGAGACCATCCACCTCAAGGGCCCGCACCTGAACTTGCCTACTCAGCAGCGGCATCAACGCGACTGATAGGCGAGCCGACTTGAAAGCGGCAAACTCTTCTTTGCTGGCACGCTCAGACACGGTGACGCCGTCGAGCTGAATGCCTACATCGGGCCAGACCGAGAGCTTCGGTTTGCCCGCAATCACCAGCGTGCGCTGCTTTTGCTCCAAGACCTTGCGACTGATCTCAGCCTTGACCTCGTCACCATCAAACAACGCGTACAGCACGCCAATACATAGCGCGAGCAGTCCCACCAAAGTGATGACCGCAAACCCGACAACGCGAAGCGCTTTCATTGAGAATCCTTGAGAAAAGCGATGAATCAGATGCAAATCATTCTATTTCTGCCGCTTGCGGCTCTTTCTGCGGCCTTCCCTCGTAACGTTTTGTAATTACTAACACAACGCATTGCCAAAACGCTGCTTTGTCAAAAAACATCCTTGCGCAGCGTGCACACTGGGGCCTGGGATAACATAACGCACCCTAGTGCGGCGTCGGCACACACGAGGACTGACGACATGCGCATCAAAAACAGCTTCTGGAATTTATTGGGCCCCGAGTACGTGAAGAGCCCCGAGGACATTCTCGAAAACATTCGCAACACCATGCTCAGCGTGGTGCGCGAGCATTGCCGCGCGGCGGACTTTCATCTGGAATTCAAGGTGACCTACGCCCGCGACATCAGCGAGCTCTGGTACTTGCGATCAGAACTCATGCAGGCGCTGTGCGACCACCTGGACGAACCTCGTGCAAAAGCATTGTTGGCCATGGTAACCGCCCTGTTTGTAGGCAATCACCCCGCTGCGACAGCTCCTAAATTCAAGCAACGCAGCCAGTAATCGGCTGCGTTGATGTGGCAGTTCTGGCTTAGGCCAGCATCTGGTCCTTGGCTACAAAGTATTTGCGGGCGTAAGCCACCAGCTGTGCATCGGAAGGGTGGTCAATGCTTTCCACGCCCACCACTTTGTCACCCACTTGGGGGTCGTGACTGTGTAGATGCTTGATGAGCTGCAGCTTGGCTTGTGCAGGCCCCACCACCAATATTTCTTGTGCGCCCTTCAGCGCGTCGGCAATGGCATGGTAGTAGTGCTTGTCTTCAGCGGCCTTGCCAGAACCCACTACACCACTTTTGGCGTGCACGTGGGCATGGGGATGGGCCGGGCGCACGATGGACTTTTCTACATCGTCAGGCGCAATGTGCATGACCTGCGCCTCCGAATGATCCAACCAGACAACTGCGTGGTGATGCGACATGGTGTGTTCCCTTTCTAAAGAAGTACACCTGTAGGTTAGTCATTTTGGGTCTGCGTAGCCTTGCGCTGGGTCAAGCCCCACGTAAATCACCAAGTGACACACTGCGTTCAGGGTTATGTGTTTGACATGCATATATGCATAACCAACGGAAATGAAAAAACCCTACTGTCTATTGGACAGTAGGGTTTCTATGATGAATTGGTAGGGCGTGAGTGACTTGAACACTCGACCAAAGGATTATGAGTCCTCTGCTCTAACCAACTGAGCTAACGCCCCAACCGAACCCGAGATTGTAGCTGGGCTGCTGGGCTTATTTGTGGTGGCTGAGCGCATTGCTCACCAGTTTGGATGTAATGTCCACAATCTGGATCATGCGGTCATACGCCATGCGGGTGGGGCCAATGACACCCAGAGTTCCGACCACTTTGCCGTCTACCTCGTAGGGGCTGCTGACAATGGACAAGTCTTCAAACGGCACCACCTGACTCTCGCCACCAATAAAGATGCGTACGCCTTCGGCCTGGCCAGTCACATCCAGCAGGCGCATGAGTTGGGCCTTTTGTTCGAAAAGATCAAATGCACGGCGCAGATGTCCCATGTCGCTGGAAAAGTCAGACACGGAGAGCAGATTGCGCTCGCCCGATATCACCACCTCGTCTTGCGACTCGTTGATGGCCTCGGAGCTGGCGTGCACGGCGGCCTGCATCAGGGTGGCGATTTCGCTGCGCAAGCTCTCAACCTCGTTTTGCAGGCGCTTGCGCACCTCTTCAATCTCTAGCCCAGCGTAGTGGGTGTTGAGGAAGTTGGCGCCCTCCACCAATTGGCTTTGGGCGTAGTCCACCTCGGTATAGATCACGCGGTTTTGGACGTCCCCATCTGGCGAAACGATGATGACCAAAAGACGTTTTTCAGACAGGCGTAAAAACTCGATATGCCGGAAGGCCGAGGTACGGCGCGGCGAGATGACCACCCCTACAAACTGCGACAAGCTGGAAAGCAGATTGGCGGCATTAGAAATGACGCGCTGCGGTTGGTCTGGCGCCAGGCTGTGTGTGGTCATTTGGCTCTGCTGCACAGTGAGCATGGTGTCCACAAACAGGCGATAACCGCGTGCGGTAGGTATGCGCCCGGCCGAGGTATGGGGGCTAACGATAAGACCCAGGTCTTCCAAGTCCGCCATGACGTTGCGGATGGTGGCGGGTGAAAGCTCCAGGCCTGATGCCTTGGACAAGGTACGACTGCCAACGGGCTGCCCATCGGCGATATAGCGCTCGACCAGCGCCTTCATCAACAACTTGGAACGATCATCGAGCATGGAGCCATTCTAGTAACCTATTTAGTGTCTAATTTGCCCATGTTGTCCCAATTTAGGCATGTCGCTCTTATCGGCAAGTACCAATCCACTGGCACCAGTGCTGCCGGAGCATCCTCACGCAAATCGCTGGACGAAATTGCCCATTACGTGATGGATCAGGGTTGCGAGGTGGTGATCGAACACGACACTGCCACCAACACCGGCCTGAGCAACTACACCACCTTGGACGTAGCAGGTATCGGCAACCATTGCGACTTGGCCCTGGTGGTGGGTGGCGACGGCACCATGCTGGGCATTGGGCGGCAACTTGCGCGCTACCAAGTGCCGTTGATCGGCATCAACTCCGGGCGGTTGGGGTTTATTACTGACATCCGCTTTGAACAATACAAAACCACGCTGGCCCCCATGTTGGCCGGACGCTTTGAGATCGATGACCGCGCCCTGATGCGTGCCCGCGTCATGCGCGACGGGCATTGCGTGTTTGAAGCGGAAGCCATGAACGACGTGGTAGTGAACCGCGGCGCCACCTCGGGCATGGTGGAGCTGCGGGTGGAGGTGGACGGGCACTTTGTGGCCAACCAGCGGGCAGACGGGCTCATCATCGCCTCGCCCACGGGCTCCACCGCCTACGCCATGTCGGCCGGAGGGCCGCTGCTGCACCCCTCGATTGCCGCGTGGGTGATGGTGCCGATTGCGCCCCATACCCTATCAAATCGACCGATAGCGCTTGCCGATAGTGCGCGGATAGCTATCGAAATAGTAGCAGGGCGCGATGCCAGCGCCAACTTTGACATGCAGAGCCTGGCCAGCCTGATGCACGGTGACCGCATTGAGGTGACCCGCTCGGAGCACAAGGTGCGGTTTTTGCACCCCAAGGGCTGGACCTACTTTGACACCCTGCGCCAGAAGATGCATTGGAATGAAGGGGTGGCCTAAGCACCACCCATATTGAACACATGGCACTCAAGCGAATTGTTCTCAGAGACTTTGTGATCGTCAGCGAGCTGGAGCTGGACCTGGAGTCCGGCTTTTCGGTGCTGACGGGTGAAACCGGCGCGGGCAAATCCATCCTGATTGACGCACTGCAGCTGGTGACCGGGGCGCGTGCTGACACCGGTGTGATCCGCGAAGGCGCGGCCCGCACCGATGTAAGCGCTGAGTTTGACAACGCGCCGGGCCTGCAAGCCGTGCTGGACGACGCCGGGTTCGAAGCCGGAGATACCCTGCTGCTGCGCCGCACCGTAGACACGCAAGGCAAAAGCCGCGCCTGGGTGAATGGCAGCCCCGCCACCGCGCAGCAGCTTCGCACCATCGGTGAGCAGCTGCTGGACATTCATGGCCAGCACGCTTGGCAAAGCCTGACCCGGCCCGAAGCCGTGCGTGGCCTACTGGATGCGTATGCGAAGGTAGACACCAGCGTGCTGAGCGGCCTGTGGGCCACCTGGCGCCAGACCCAACAAGCCCTGACCCAGGCCCAAGCCGCGCAAGACAGCCTGCAGCGCGAGCGCGAGCGCTTGGCCTGGCAGATTGGTGAAGTCGACAAGCTCAACCCGGGCACCGACGAATGGCCCGAGCTCAACGCCAGCCACAACCGCCTGGCCAACGGGCAAGCGCTGATTGACGCTGCCCAAGGCGCAGTCAACCTGCTGGAAGACGACGAAACCAACGCCCTAGCCCCGCTGCACGCTGCCTTGCAGCAGCTGCAAGCCCAGTCGCACCTGGAAGCTGAATTCAAAGACGCCATTGAGGCCCTGAACTCCAGCGTCGCGCAGATAGAAGACACGGTGCATAGCCTGCGCAGCTATGCCCGCCGCGCCGAGCTGGACCCCGAGCGCCTGGCCGAGCTGGACGAACGCATGTCGCTCTGGGTAAGCTTGGCGCGCCGCTACAAGCGCCCGCCGGAAGAGCTGGCCGAGCTTTGGGCCAGCTGGAAAACCGAGCTGACCCAGCTGGACGCTGCTGCCGATCTGGACGGCCTGCAAGCCAAAGAGCGCAAAGCCCAGGCCGCCTTCATGGCGGAGGCCAAAGCCCTCTCCAAACAACGCGCCAAGGCAGCGCCGCTACTGGCCCAGAGCATCACCCAAGCCATGCAAGGGCTGGGTATGCAGGGCGGCCGGTTTGAGGTGGCGCTGGAGCCTTTGGCCCAGCCCCAAGCCAGCGGCTTGGAAGACGTGCAGTTTCTGGCCGCAGGCCACGCCGGCAGCACGCCCCGCCCGGTGGGCAAGGTGGCGTCGGGTGGCGAGCTGTCACGCATGGCGCTGGCCATTGCCGTGACCACGAGCCGCCTGGGCACCGCCCAGACCCTGATTTTTGACGAAGTGGATTCCGGCGTGGGCGGCGCGGTGGCCGAGACCGTGGGCCGCCTCATGCAGCAGCTGGGCAGCGACCGCCAGGTGCTGGCTGTGACCCACCTACCCCAGGTGGCTGCGTGCGCCCATCACCACCTGGTAGTGTCCAAACAGCTGCAAGGCAGCGCCACCTTGAGTACTGTGGCTCCGGTGGATGGTGAGCGACGGGTTGGCGAAATTGCCCGAATGCTGGGGGGAGAAAAACTCTCGGGCACCACACTGGCCCATGCCAAAGAAATGCTGCAAGCGGGGATGTGATGGAAATTGTGCTCATTACCGGCATGTCCGGCTCCGGTAAATCAGTGGCCCTCAATGCGCTGGAGGATGCCGGCTACTACTGCGTAGACAACTTGCCACCCGAGCTTCTGCTGCCCTTTGTAGAGCTCGAGCAGCAGCACAATGCGCCCCGGATAGCCATTGCCATGGATGTGCGCAGTGCTACATCCCTCCCCTTGGTCCCCCAGCAGCTAGCGGCAGTGCGTGCGCTGGGTGTGGGTGTCAAATCCCTTTTTCTGGATGCCACCACGGGCACACTGGTGCGCCGCTACTCGGAAACCCGGCGCAAACACCCGCTGTCGCAATACAGCGCCGAACACGGAGAGCGCGACAATCGCCGTGCGCTGGTAGAGGCCATTGAACTGGAGCGCGAGCTGTTGGCAGACCTGCGTGAACAAGCCCACGTCATCGATTCCAGCATCATTCGGCCTTCGCAGTTGCAGGGCTACGTGAAATCGCTGATTGCCGCCCCGAGTGGACAACTGACGCTGGTGTTTGAATCCTTCGCTTTCAAACGCGGCGTACCGAGCGACGCCGACTACATGTTCGACGTGCGCATGCTACCCAACCCGCACTACGACCCTGAACTCAAGCACCTAACCGGGCGCGACCAGCCGGTCATCGACTTTTTGAGTGCCCAGGAAGCGGTTACGCTGATGCAGCACCACATTGCCCACTTTCTGGAGATTTGGCTGGACGCCCTCGCCCGCGACCACCGCAGCTATGTGACGGTGGCTATAGGCTGCACTGGCGGACAGCACCGATCGGTGTACTTGGTCGAGCAACTCGCCAAGCGCTTTGGCGACGAGTGGGTCACGCTCAAGCGCCACCGTGAAATGGACGCCCTCTAGCTCCGTTGCAATAGCTTGCGCACAGGCGCGGGCAAACCGGAGGCGGCCCATTCGTTCGGCGAGAACCACGCTCCTACTCCTAAATTCATAGCTTCTTGCGCAATCTCCATGCGGGCTACATGCATAAACAAGTCTTTGTGGGTGAGTACATGGGTAAACACCGGGAGCATTTGCAATTGCCCTGCAGAATCTGCCGCCAACGCGGCACGCAATGCATCTTCACTCTCAAACAACGGAAAACATTGCAGCCCGGCCCACACACCGGGTGTGGGTCGCTTGGCCAACCACACCGCCCCGTCCGCACGCTGCGCCCAAAGCAACCAAAGACTCTGACTGCTGCGCTTGAGTTTGCGGGTACGAACCGGATAACGCTCCGCGTCACCCGCGGCGGCGGCGGCACAGAAAATCCGCACGGGGCAGAGCAGGCAATCGGGTTTCTTGGGGCTGCACACAGTTGCGCCCAAGTCCATCATCCCCTGGGTATAGCGTGGCATGTGGGTGGCGGCATCGTGCGCATCGGGAAGCAAACCCGAGGCTGCAGCCCACAGCTTTTTCTCATTGGCAGTGGATGCGAGATCCGCGTCAAAGCCCAGAACGCGGGTCACCACCCGTTTCACGTTCGCATCGAGAATCGCAACACGCTCGCCAAAACACAATGAAGCAATGGCCGCGGCGGTAGAACGGCCTATACCCGGTAGCGTGGCCAGCGTAGCTGCATCCCGGGGAAAGTTACTGCCATGTCGCTCTACCACCATCTGCGCACAGCGATGCAGATTGCGAGCGCGGCTGTAGTAACCCAAGCCACTCCAGAGGCCCATTACCTCATCCGCGCTGGCAGTGGCAAGGTCAACAACGGTGGGGCAACGCTCCAGAAATCTGGTGAAGTACCCGATGACCGTGGCAACCTGTGTTTGCTGGAGCATGATTTCAGACAACCACACACGGTACGGGTCTTGGGTGTTTTGCCATGGCAGGGTATTGCGCCCATGCCCACGCTGCCACGCCACCACCATGGTGGCAAAGTTGCCATCCGCCATTGTCAAACGAGCAGGACGTCTACCGGCGTAGCGGCCGCCACGGCCAAGAGGGTGGCGGCATCCTGGGCTGCAATCAAGTAGGCCGTAAGTTCGGACAGCTTGGTGTCCAGTTGGTCCAAGGTAAGGCCTTGCTGCTCAATCTCGCCAATTCGATCCTCCAGCCCACCGGCAGCTTGCGAAATACGGTCAACGGCTTCGATCCGGCGCGCGAAATTCCGGCGGCGTTCACGCAATTGCGCATCCAGTTGGGCTGCAGCCGATTTGCTCCACAGCTCCACGTCACCCAACGCGTTTTCATAAATGGAACGCAAGCGGGTGGATAGCGCACGTACCAGGCGATCGGCGAACTCGGGCTGGGCCAACTTGAAAGCATTGCCAACCCCCAGATACTGGAGATGATTGCGCTCGATGGTGTCCAACTCAGCCAAGTAATGGGCCATGACTGGTTCAGCAGGCGCTTGTAACGAAAACCCGTATTCACCGTTGAGCAGCTTGAAGCTGGCCACCAGCATGCTTTGAATATCGACGCACAGCGTCTGTACCTTTTGCAAGTTGCCGCGCAGTCGATCAAAGGTTTCTGCGTAGGCGCGCTTTACGCCTAACTTGAGGCCTTTTTGCATCAGCGCGTCGTTCAGCTGGGCCATCTCTTTCTTGAGCGCGCTGGAGCCCAAAATGCCAAACACTTCACGCAGCAGCTTGAGATGCACCGAGCGCACGGCGTGGATCTTGGCGCCGCCCTGATCAAACTCGGCCTGCTCTTGCGAGATACGGCTGCGCATGTGTTTGATGACCGTTGCATTTTTCCCCTGCAAACCCCTGAGTTCCATGGTCTGCTCGTTCAGGTCACGCTTGCGGATGTTGATGACCCGGCCAGTCTCACTGCGCAGGTCAGTGATGCCACGGGCCATGGCCTCACCCAAAATTTTCTGGCGCTTGCCCATCATGCCGCGCCCAAGCACGTCTTCCAGCACCGGCAAGCAGCTGCGCTGGAGCAACTCGTCATCTTCGGTGACCTTGGCGACCAAGCCCTTTTGTGCGGATACGGCTATCACCTTCTCTTTGGGCAGGCCCAGCATCTCTGCAGTGCTGGCCTTTTGCCGATCAATTTGGCTCTGGATCTGTTCGGGCGTGCTCAGCGCGTCCCACAGCGTGTCGATTTTGTTCAGCACTACCAGCCGGGCGTCGGGATCGGAAGATTCGGTGATCAGATGCTCACGCCAAATCGACAAATCGGATTTGGTGACCCCTGTGTCGGCACCCAATATGAAAACCACCGCATGCGCTTGTGGAATCAGACTCACCGTCAGCTCAGGCTCGGCACCGATGGCGTTGAGGCCTGGTGTATCCAGAATTACCAATCCCTGCTTGAGCAGCGGGTGGGCAATGTTGATGAGCGCGTGGCGCCACTTGGGCACCTCCACCATGCCTTGTGCGTCCACCATGGGATTGTCGTCAGGAGATTGGCTGTGCCAGAAGCCCAAGGCGCGCGCCTCGTCTTGCGTCACCTTGCGCGTTTCAGCCACCTTTTCCAGGGCCTTGGCAAGCTGCTGAGGATTATTCACATCCAGGTCGACGCGGGCCCATTTCTCCGGCGCCATGCGCCACTCCATCAACGCCTGAGACTTTAAGCGAGTCTCTATCGGTAGTAGTCGCAAACACGGCGGAACGTCTGGGTCGTAGCCCATTTCGGTGGGGCACATTGTGGTGCGGCCCGCGCTGGCTGGCATGATGCGTCGCCCGTAGCCGGCAAAAAACAAAGCGTTGATCATTTCTGATTTGCCGCGGGAGAACTCCGCAACAAAGGCGACCATGACTTTGTCGGAGCGCACTTGGGCTTCAAGGCGGCGCAGTCGCTCTTCCACTCCTGCGTCCAGCAGGTCATGGTCTTTCATCCACTCACCTAGCAATTTCAGGCGTAGGGCAAATTCTCGGCGCCACGTGCCGAGCTGGTCAAACTGATCGTTAAATGAAGTAGCCAAGTGTCCCCCGTGGAATCGTTCAATATAGCACCGAGATCTTCAGCCGCCTCTCAGCTTTTCTGACAGACAGCACAGAAAAACGTGGAGCGCTGCCCCTGCCGTATGCCCCGTATGATCCCACCGCAGACTCGGCAAGGCTCTCCTTCTCGACCATACACCATTGCCTCCAGCTGAAAGTAACCGCTTTCTCCTTTGGCATCAGAGAAATCACGCAGGGTGCTACCGCCTTTTTGCACCGCACGTGTCAGCACATCTCGCACAGCGGTGTGCAGCTTGGCTAGTCGCGGTTTGCTGATTTTGTGGGACGCTGTCGTTGGACGGATACCTGCCTGAAACAAAGCCTCTGACGCATAGATATTCCCCACCCCTACCACCACCTCGCCCGCCAGCAACACTTGCTTGATGGGCGCTTTTCGTTGTGCCAGTGCATGTTGAAAGTCGGCCAACACAAAGCCCTCGTCTAACGGCTCCACGCCCAAGTGACCCAACAGCTTCTGTGCCACGGCATCAGTTTCGGAATGGGCAAATACGACGGCGCCAAAACGGCGCGGATCATTCAAACGTAAGGTGCCGCGGGTCGTTACAAGGTCGAAATGGTCGTGGATGCCGGGCGGGGGCATGCGCCCACCAAAAGCCAGGCTGCCCGACATACCAAGGTGTACCAGAAGAAGGCCTCCATCCATATCCAGCAGCAAATACTTGCCGCGACGGCGCACCCGCATCACGTGCAGGCCCACCAACTGGTCGGGTTCGCAACCCAAAGGCCACCGCAGGGGCTTGCCCATGTGAACTGCCCGAACTTGACCGCCGGCAATGCGATCGGCAAAACTCAAACGCGTAACTTCCACTTCAGGTAATTCAGGCATGAAGCCTCCGGCTATTCGGGTTGGATTATTATGGTCCGATGAACCGTTCCAAGCGACTTGTATCCATGGGCATCCTGCTGGCCAGTTTGGGACTCGGTCCTTTGGCTTGGGCTGAACCTGCAGAGCCTATTCAAAACTCCGAGCTCAATCGGGAGCTAATTTACCAATTGTTACTTGGTGAATTCAGCGCAATCAACGGCGACGCTGGCAGTGCCTACGCCCTGATGCTGGATGCAGCGCGCAAAACGCAATCCGAAAAACTGTTTGAACGCGCGATTGAGCTTGCCCTGCGTGCCCGCAGCGCGGATGCCGCGCTGGATGCGGCCCGTGCATGGCAGCGGGCACTGCCCACTTCTAAAGAGGCCAATCGCTATGTACTGCAAATCCTGATTGGCCTCAACCGCGTCAGCGACACACTGGAACCGCTCAAGCGCGAATTGGCGGGAAGTACTGGCAAGGAACGCATTGCCATCATCAGCCTGCTGCCACGTTACTTTGCGCGGGTGACCGACAAGGCACTGGCAGCGCACCAAGTGGAGCAAGCACTAGCTGCCGATGTGGGGTCCAAAGCCACTGGCCCAGCGGCATGGTCCGCCATTGGCATTCTGCGCCTGAATGCCGCGAATCCGGCCGGAGCACTGGAGGCTGCACAACGGGGTGCAGCGCTGGACAAGCTATCTGACGAGATAGCTTTCCTTTCCCTAAGTTTGCTGGATTCCAAAGCCGTTCAGGCGGAGCCTTTGCTCCGCACCTACCTTGACGGCGCGCCCATACCCGAACTGCGTATGGCTTACGGCCGTCGGCTCATTGAAACATCGCGGTATGCCGAGGCCAAGTTGCAAATGCAGGCCCTGACCCAGCAAACCCCCAACTTTGTAGATGCCTGGTTGGTCAAGGGTGAATTGGAGCTGCTGGACAAGAAACTTGGCGAAGCTGAGACCTCGCTGAACAAGTACCTCCAACTCAGTGCACCACAAGAACCTGCCGTGGGCAACGTCGAATCTGGGCGTGGCGTGGTGCAGGCGTTGTTGTTGCTGGCGCAGATTGCCGAACAGACCCAGCGACCAGATGAGGCCAGCGCCTATTTGGCACGTATCAATAGCCCCCCTGACATCTTGCGTGTGCAGACCCGCCGCGCTGCCCTGTTGGCGCGGCAGGGAAAAATGGCTGAAGCCCGCGCCTTGATACGTGCCACGCCTGAGGCGAAGCCTGATGACGCCCGCAACAAACTCAATATTGAAGTACAACTTCTGCGGGACTTCAAACAGTTTCAGGCTGCCTATACCCTGCTAAAAGATGGCGTTCGGCTTTACCCGAGCGACGTGACGATGGCCTATGAACTGGCGATGATGGCAGAGAGAGTTGGCAATCTCGCCGAAATGGAGCAGTTGCTAAGGAAGGTTATCGCCGATCAGCCGGACTACCATCACGCCTACAACGCCTTGGGCTACGCGCTGGCCGATCGCAACCTGCGCCTGCCGGAAGCGAGGCAGCTCATCATCAAAAATCTGATAGAGGCCAGACGCTTGCTTGAGAAGGCGTATGCCAACCGCCAAGACGCTGAGATTGCAGCCCACTTGGGTGAAGTACTGTGGGCCATGGGGCTGCGGGATGAGGCCTCCACGTTGTGGCGCAAGGCGCTCGAACGCAACAAGGATAACGACACCTTGCTCGAAACAGTCCGCCGCCTCCGTGGTACCTTGTGATACGGAAATGGGCGGTGCTTGAGGTGCGAACCTTTTGCATTTTTATCGCTGTTTTGATAGCAGGTTGCGCAGCACCCAAGAGCTCAAAAGAGGGTTTGGGAGATTCCAAATACTGGCAAGGGCGAATTGCCATTCAAGTCTTGAGCAGCCCTCGCCAAGCGTTCACTTCAGACTTTGAACTGCAAGGTACAAGTGAGGCCGGAAACTTGACCTTGCTCTCGCCGCTAGGCACCACAGTAGCGCACCTGCATTGGACGCCTGGCGAGGCGCAACTGCGGCAAGGCGGGGAGGTTCGCAATTTTGAGTCACTCTTGGCCCTGGCCCTGCAAGCCATCGGCACTGACCTCCCCCTCTCTGCACTGTTTGACTGGCTCAACGGAGTCGCCACACCCGCCCCGGGTTGGGACGTCGACCTAAGTCGACTGCCTGAGGGCAGACTCCAAGCCCGTCGCGCCGCGGATAGTTCTCCCGCCGTGGAACTAAAAATCATTCTTGTCCCATGAAAGCGTAGATCGCAGCACCGATAATTCGCCCCATGCAGTCGCTCTACGACATTCCGGCCCCTGCCAAGCTCAACCTGTTTTTGCACATCACCGGCCGACGTACCGATGGTTACCACTTATTGCAGTCAGCCTTCATGCTGATTGACTGGTGCGACACCCTGCACTTTGCACTGCGCAGCGATGGCCTGGTAAGCCGCGAAGATTTGAACGTCAGGTTGCCCGCTGACGACTTGAATGTGCGTGCCGCCCGTGCGCTGCAACAAGCAACTGGATGCACGCAGGGAGTACATATCGGCGTACACAAGTCGATTCCCGCACAAGCAGGCATGGGCGGTGGCTCATCGGATGCAGCTTCCAGCCTGTTGGCGCTGAACCGGCTATGGAACCTTCATCTCTCGGTGCAAGAGCTATCGGTCATCGGTCTCGAACTCGGTGCTGACGTGCCATTTTTCTTGAGCGGACGTCATGGTTGGGTAGAGGGAATTGGCGAAAGAATCACGCCGCTACCGATTCCTTCATTACGCTGGGTTGTGGTAAAGCCAGACGCAGGCTTAGACACGAAGTTGATTTTTTCAGATCCAAGCTTGAAACGAGACTCAGAGCCTGCTACAATCACAGGCTTCGCTGCAGACGCTTTTGGCAAAACAAATTTTTCAGGTTTTGGCCGAAACGACCTACAGACCGTCGCACAAAAGCTGTGCCCTGGTGTGAATCAAGCCTTGCATTGGCTTGGTGGCAAGGGGTTGAGCGGAAGAATGACCGGCTCTGGAAGTGCAGTGTTTGCGCACTTGCAGCACGACATAGATGTTAGAGATGCACCTAGTGCATTTCAAGTCAAGTTGTGTAGCGGCTTGGATGCTCATCCGTTGTTGGGATGGGCGAACAGCGAAAGCAAAATGAAGGTTTAGCGGTAGGCAGCATTGCGCTGCCAACCTGTGTAGGGGAGTCGCCAAGTTGGTTAAGGCACTGGATTTTGATTCCAGCATGCGAAGGTTCGAATCCTTCTTCCCCTGCCAAATTGCTGTTCGGGACATATTCCGCTTCGGCATGCGCATAGTGACGACATAAACCACTCTCTTCGCTGGATTCCACATGCAGGCATTCACTCCTCCTGATTTCATGGTTTTTACCGGCAATGCCAACCCGGGCATGGCTGCGGATATTGCCAAGCACCTGGGCATTTCCTTGGGCGCGGCCTCTGTTGGCCGTTTTTCCGATGGAGAGGTGACCGTCGAGATCAACCAGAACGTGCGTGCGCGTGACGTGTTTGTGGTGCAAAGTACTTGCGCCCCAACCAACGAAAACCTGATGGAGCTGCTGATCATGGTGGATGCACTCAAGCGTGCATCGGCCGAGCGCATTAGCGCAGTGATCCCCTACTTTGGATATGCGCGGCAAGACCGCCGCCCTCGCTC
This sequence comes from Curvibacter sp., assembly GCA_004293725.1. Lineage (GTDB taxonomy): Bacteria > Pseudomonadota > Gammaproteobacteria > Burkholderiales > Burkholderiaceae_C > Allorhodoferax. The sequence goes on along the minus strand of REAW01000011.1, from coordinate 30,088 downwards.
CAGCCGCGTGCCTATCACCGCCAAGGTCGTGGCCAACATGTTGCAGACTGTGGGCGTGGCCCGGGTCCTGACCATGGACTTGCACGCCGACCAAATTCAGGGGTTTTTCGACATCCCGGTGGACAACATTTACGCGTCCCCCGTGTTGCTTGGCGATTTGCGTCAGAAAAACTATGAAGACTTGATTGTGGTCTCGCCCGATGTAGGTGGTGTAGTCCGTGCCCGTGCCTTGGCGAAACAATTGAATTGCGACTTGGCGATTATTGACAAGCGCCGTCCCAAAGCCAATGTTTCGGAAGTAATGCACGTGATTGGTGAGATCGATGGCCGCAACTGCGTAATCATGGATGACATGATCGACACCGCGGGCACCCTGGTAAAAGCCGCAGAAGTTTTGAAGGCCCGTGGCGCCAAGAAGGTTTACGCCTACTGCACACACCCGATCTTCTCTGGCCCAGCCATTGAACGCATTTCCAGCGGTGACGCGCTGGACGAAGTGGTAGTAACCAACACCATCCCTTTGAGTGCTGCTGCGGCGCAGTGCACCAAAATTCGCCAGCTTTCCGTGGCACCGCTGATTGGAGACACCATACAGCGCATTGCCCGCGGAGAGTCGGTCATGAGTTTGTTCTCGGATCAAGACGCTTAGCCTAAGCCTGATCGGAACAAAAAGCCGACGCCACCGGCCCCATGGGCTTGACGGCGTCTTTTTAAATCGGAGTCACACTGGTCGCGGTGGACTCTTACAGGAGTTAGATATGAAATTTGTCGCTTTTGAGCGCGCTAAGCAGGGCACGGGTGCGAGCCGCCGTCTCCGCGTTACCGGCCGTACCCCCGGCATCGTTTACGGTGGTTCTGCTGAACCTGCCTTGGTTGAGTTGGACCACAACGCTTTGTGGCATGCCCTGAAGAAAGAAGCGTTCCACGCCTCTATCTTGGACATGGAACTGGCTGGCAAAGAAAGCAAAGTGTTGCTGCGCAATGTGCAAATGCACCCGTTCAAGCAATTGGTTCTGCACATTGACTTCCAACGCGTGGAAGCCAACACCAAGCTCAGCATGAAGGTGCCGTTGCACTTCAACGGCGAAGAAAATTCGCCTGCTGCAAAGGTCGACGCATGTTTGATCAACCACGTGGTGACTGAGCTGGAAGTGGCCTGCCTGCCTGCAGACCTGCCCGAGTTCATCGCGGTAGACCTGTCCGGTCTGGTCAAGGGCAAGTCCTTGCACGTTGCTGACCTGACGATGCCCAAGGGCGTGACCGTTGTCACCCACGGCAAGGCAAACCCCGTGATCGTGGCTGTTGTGGCTCCAGTGGAAGAAGTGGTTGCACCTGTCGCCGCTGCACCCGCTGCGGATGCCAAGGGCAAGGGCAAAGGCAAGAAGTAATCTTCTGCCCTGCGCTAGACGCTGCAAACGGCCCACTACGGTGGGCCGTTTGCTTTTGTGCCGCACGTTTTTTGTACGTCATAATTTTCCCAATGATTAAACTGTTTGTTGGCCTGGGCAACCCCGGCCCCGAATACGATGCCACCCGACACAATGCTGGCTTCTGGTGGGTCGACGCGCTGGCGCGCGAGCTCAAGGTCTCGCTCGCCATGGACCGCAGCTACCACGGCCTGATGGCGCGCACCACGGCTCTGGGAAATACCGTGTGGCTGTTGGAACCGCAGACCTTCATGAACCTCTCGGGCAAATCCGTGGGCGCGCTGGCCCGCTTTTTCAAAATTCAGCCCAGCGAAATTTTGGTCGCGCACGACGAACTGGACATAGCCCCTGGCGAAGTGAAGCTCAAGTTTGGCGGCAGCCACGCAGGCCATAACGGACTTCGTGACATCCATGCCCAGTTGGGCACGGGCGACTATTGGCGCTTGCGTCTGGGCGTGGGCCACCCCGGGGACAAGTCTGAGGTCGTGCACTGGGTCCTGAAAAAACCGTCGCTGGACCATCGCATTGCGATTGACCAATGCATAGACCGCTCCATGAAGGCCCTGCCCCAACTGCTGGCAGGCGAGATGGACAAGGCCACCATGTTGATCCACACCAGCAAACCGCCGCGACCCAAGCCGCCCCGGTCACCTGCTGTTGCCCCGACCACACCCCCAACCATTCCGCCCCTGGAGTAACCGCATGCATACCGCCAAATTTGCTCTTGTTTTTATAGCTGCTTGCGCAATATCCACGGGGGCTATGGCACAAAAAATATACAAATGTGGAGCGAGCTACAGCCAAATCCCCTGCCCCGATGGCGTGGCCCTGGAAGCCAGTGATGCCCGCACCAACGCGCAAAAATCTGATGCCGACAAAAGCACCAAAAACCAAGCAAAACAGGGCCAAGCATTAGAGAAAGAGCGGCTCACAGATGAAGCCCGCGCCCGAGCCGCTGACCAAGCCCAGGTTAAGGCCCAAGAAAAAGGCAAATTGGCCGACACAAAACTGGCCCCCAAGAAGAAGAGCAAAGAGCCGGATTTATTCACTGCCAAGCCTGGACCTGCCCCTAAAAACTAAGGCCGCAGTAGCGGCCTTTCCAGAATCCAGTGCCGCCTACCGGCTCTATGTCGACGGCGAAGCCCCCACGGCTACGCTGCTCAAGGCCTGCAAGCGGCGATACTTTTGCCACAAAGTTTCCTTGTCCTCAACAAACTGCGGGTTCACCGGAATGCAGGCCACGGGGCAGACCTGCACGCACTGGGGCTCATCAAAATGGCCCACGCACTCGGTGCACTTGTGCGGGTCGATTTCATAGATTTGCTCACCCAGGTAAATCGCCTCATTCGGGCACTCGGGCTCGCACACATCGCAGTTGATGCATTCGTCGGTAATTAACAGTGCCACGGCAGTTCACGCTCCATGGCGCAATTATCGCTGCAGGCCCTTCAAACCCCTTCGACGTCTCCGGGCTTGACGATCACCACCGGCACCAAACTGGCGTGCAGCACCTCGTTGGAAACCGAGCCCAGCATGGCACTGCGCAGCGCACTGGCGCCGCGCGCACCCATAACCACCATGTCACAACCAAAGCGCTCGGAAATGTCGATCAGCGTATGTGCTGGGTCGCCTTTGGCCACTTCGCATTCGTACTCCACTCCGGCCGCGTCCAGCAGGTCTCTGGCAGGCTGCAAGGCATGCAAGCCAGCCTCTGCACTCAACTGGTCAATGACGTCCGGATCATGCGCCACCAAAATTTCATACAAACTCGCGGGCTCCTGCACATTGGCCAGCACGGCAGACAGACTCAACCCGTCCTGTCGCATGCGCAAGGCCAAGCGAACAGCCTCCAGGGACAACTCAGAACCATCAACCGGCAGCAAAACTTTCATGGCGACCTCCTTCGGGCTTCAGGTGGGCAATTTGTCCATCAGGCGGGCATGGACCACGGGGGCCACAAAGGGACTGACATCCCCCTTTAATGTGGCGATCTCGCGCACCAGCGTACTCGAGATGAACTGATAACGCGAGTCCGGCGTAAGGAAAACTGTCTCTACATCCGGCGCCAGCGCTTTATTCATGCCTGCGAGCTGCGCTTCATAATCAAAATCGGTGACCGAACGCACACCACGCACCATGGCGCCCGCGCCTTGGGACACTGCAAAATCACGCACCAAGCCGGTAAAGCGCTCTACCTGCACATTGTTGAGCGACGCAAACACCTCGCGCACCAACGCCACACGCTCATCCAGCGTGAACATGGTTTTTTTGTGGTGGGCCGCCGCAACCGCCACGATAACAGTGCCAAACAGGGCAGCAGAGCGGCGAATCAAGTCCTGGTGACCCAGCGTAATCGGGTCAAAGGTGCCAGGGAACACGGCAATCACGGAATTGGGCATGGGCGCTCCAAACAAGAGTGGAGAAATTATGCGTCGCTTCGCTGAAGCAGGTGCGCATGCACCGCCCCCGCCTTGAGATGACGGTGCACCATCAGTCCCACGGCGGTGAGCAGTTCATCGGTGTACTCGGTTGGTGCTTCCAGGTAAACCCAGCCCCCCGGCGCCAACGCACGCGCGCAAGCACCCAAAGCGGGCTCGAACAGCGGGGCATCAAAAGGTGGATCAATAAAAATCACATCCAAACTGGCCGGTGCGACCTGGCGGATGGCTGACACGCCATCACCTCGCACCACATGCACCGCACTGGCTTGCAACTGGATTTGGGTTTTTTTGAGCTGATCCACCAATGCACTGTCTTGCTCCACGAGCTGCACATCCTGCGCTCCACGCGAGGCCGCTTCAAAGCCCAGGGCGCCGGTGCCAGCAAATGCGTCAAGGCAGTGCAGACCGGTCAAATCTTGGCCCAGCCAGTTGAAGACGGTTTCGCGCACCCGGTCTGGGGTGGGGCGCAAACCTGGTTTATCCGTAACTTTGAGCTTGGTGCGCTTCCATTGGCCGCCAATGATGCGGATTTCGTGGGTTTGCGCGGCACGGGGCCGGGCGGGGCGCTTGGCAGCGTTCGGGGCAGTAGCTTTGGCTTTCATGCAAGCAGCTTACCGCATGCGCCAAGGTACTGCCACACAACATCTTTGGTAACAAATTCCGTGGCAATGACCGCAGGCTGCGTCGCACAATGGTCGTCATCATGAAGCAGTTGCTCGCCCTTTTTCGCGTCGAAGCCATGGCATTGCTCGCCGCGGCCCTGTGCTGGTACTTCTCCCCCATGCTGGCACTGTTTCCACTGGCCTGGGTGGTGAGCAGTTTGGGCTTTCGTCTGCGCAAGGCCTTGCGGCACCAAGCCATTCTGCAGCGCGAAAACGCCAAGCTGGAGCGCGCCACCGAACATCTCAAAGCCCACGCGTTTACCGACAACCTGACCGGCCTGGCCAACCGGCTGTTGCTGGCTGACCGATTTCAAATCACGCTGGAGCGCTCCAAACGCAACCGGGTCGAATTCGCGCTCTTGATGGTGGACCTCAACGGCTTCAAGGTCATCAATGACCGCTATGGCCACGCGGCGGGTGACCTGGTGTTGCGTACCGTGGCACAGCGCCTGCTGGCCGCAGTGCGTGCATCTGACACCGTGGCGCGCATCGGGGGGGATGAGTTTGTGCTGTTGATTGAATCGTTTGAAGACCCGGACGAACTCGTGCACATTGGCCGCAAGCTGATTGCCACCATATCGGAGGACATCACCCTGCCCAACGGCAGCATGGTCAACGTGGGTGCCAGCGTGGGATTTGGCCTGTTCCCGCGCCACGGCGCTGCGCTCGAAGACCTGCTTCAAACGGCCGACCAAGGCATGTACGACTGCAAAGCATCCGGCCTCATGGAGCTGAATTAGCCCATCAAGGCGCACCCAGCACTACTGCAGCAAGCCTGGCGGGCTGCACCTTGCGCGCAAACGCGTCGCGTACATCCGCCACGGTGAGTCTCTCCACACGCCGCGTCCAGGTGTCCAGATAGTCCAGCGGCAAATCGTTCCAGGCCACATTGGCAACGTTGTCCAGCAGCTTCCTGTTGCTGTCCAGCCGCAAGGCAAAGCCGCCCACCAGATTGTCCTTGGCTGCCTGCAGTTCTTTCTCGGTGGGTCCGTCTGCCACAAACCGGGTCAACACGTCGCGTACCAGACCCAAGGCCTGATCTGCTTGGTCGGGCCGGGTCTGCAGGCCGATGGTGAAAGCACCGGCATGCAGACCGGGCGAAAAGTAGCTGTACACGCTATAAGTCAAGCCACGTTTTTCGCGCACCTCCCCGGTCAGGCGCGACGTAAATCCACCGCCGCCCAAAATGTGGTTGCCCACAGTAAGGGCAAAAAAATCGGCATCCTTGCGCTGGTAGCCTGGCTGACCCAGCAGTACATGGGCCTGCGCAGAGGCGAACGTCAGCCGCTGCTCAGTCGCGCCCGTCAAAGGCTCTACCTCGGGCACCGCAGGCTGTGGCGCACAAGTGATCTTGGGCAACCGCGACATCAGGCGCATCACCAGCGCATCAACCTGCGCGCGGTTCAGCGCTCCCACCACACTGACCTTTGCATCACAAGCCCGCACTGCGCGGACATGCAGAGCCCGCAGGTCGAGCTCACTGATGCGCAGCAGCGTCTCTTGCGTCATTTCTCTACCGTAAGGGTGGTTGCCGTACACGGCGCGGTTGTAGGCGCGCTCAGCCAGCGTGGCAGGGCGGGTATCGGCTTCCTTGAGGCTGGGAATCAGCTTGGGGCGGTCGCGCAACCAGGGAGCTTGCGGGAACGACGGCTCGCCCAATTGGCGGGCGGCCAGCGTCACGGCCTTGTCCAGCAAATCGGGGTAAGTCAGGCTGCGCAGGCCAAAACTCATACGGTCACTGCCCGCACTGCCACCAAACGAGGCACCCAGATCCGCCCAAGCCTCGCTCAGCGCGTGCTCATCCAACGCAGGCTCGGTAGCTGTGGCACGCACGCCGTTGGACGTGCTAGACGCCATCAGGTTCGCCAAGCCCGGTTTGTCCGCCGGATCGCGGCGGCCCCCCGCATCCAGATCAATCTGCACGTCGACCATGGGAATAGCAGGGCTCTCCACCAGATACACACGCACTCCACTGGGCTGCGTCCAGTGTTGGATGGGGATACCCGCCCAGGCAAAATTTATACAAAACAGGGCCGCAACCCCTGCAAATACTGCGCGAGCAGCTACAACTTTAGTAGTGTTCATGGCGTGTTTCCGATGCTTAGTGGCGCAAACTGGCCGCCGGCGGGCGAGGTTTGCGGGTCTTGTCCACAGGCTGGGGGAGGAGCGTAGCCACGGTCAGGGCATCGTCTCCAAAGTACATGGCAGCTACGGCCTGCACTTGGGCCGCTGTTACTGTGCGCAGTCGCTCCAGCAAGCGCTGGTCGCTACCCAGCGGATACCCATTGACCCACTCCACACCGAGCGCACGGGCCTGGTTGAAAACACTGTCCTGTTTGTACACCTCGCCCGCCACCCAGCGGTTCTTTACCCGGGTCAATTCAACCTCGGTCACGCCATCCTGGGCTATCCGCTCTACTTGGGCGCGCAAGGCTTGCTCTACCTCGGCTGCAGTTTTGCCCGCAGCTGGCACGCCAACCATCGTAAACAGCTGTGGGCCACGCGCAATAAGGCCGTAGTAGGCGCCCGCACTATCGGCCACCGGGTTTGCCTCCAGGGTCAGGGCACGGGGCAGACGGGCCCCGTCATATCCACTCAGGACTGCCGACAAAACGGTAAGCGCCAGTCCGTCAGGGGGCACCGGCCCGGCGTCGGCCAAGGCCTCGGGTGACAAACCCGGCACCTTGAAAGCCAGCGCCACATAGGCCTGCTCGGCAGGGACTTTGAATTCCATACGGCGCAGACCCACCTGCTCAGGCTCATCGCGCGGTTTGCGCGGCGGCACCGCACGCGCAGGCAAACTGCCGTAGTACTTCTCTGCCAGCGCGCGCACCTGCTCTACATCCACATCACCGGCTACCACTACAGCGGCATTGACTGGGGTGTACCAGCGCTGGTAAAAGTCCCGTGCGTCTTGCGCCACCAAAGCGTCCAAATCACTCATCCAGCCCACCACGGGGCGGCGGTAAGGGTGTGCCAGATAGACCTGGGCCGACAGGGCCTCGTGCAAGCGGGCATGGGGGTTGTCGTCGGTGCGCATGCGGCGCTCCTCCTTCACCACTTCGAGCTCCTTGGCAAAAACGGCATCACTCCACTGGTTGTTGCCAAACCGGTCAGCCTCCAGGCGCATCACCGTTTCCAACTTGCTTGAAGGAATTTGCTGGTAGTAGCCTGTGTAGTCTTTGCTGGTAAAGGCGTTCTCGCGTCCGCCCAGTGCGGCCACCTGGCGAGAAAAATCACCGGCCGCAATGGCCGGCGTACCTTTGAACAACATGTGCTCCAGCACATGGGCCACGCCACTGGTGCCATCCACCTCGTCCATGGAGCCCACCCGCACCCACAGCATGTGCACAGCCGTTGGGGCACGCCGGTCGGGCTTCACGATGAGTGCCATGCCGTTTTGCAGCGTGAACTGCTGGGCTTGCACCAGGGGCGCGGCCTGCGCCTGCAAAACAAAAAGTGGGGAAAGAAGCGCGAGTGCGAGGGGCACGCTGCAGGCAGCTAGACGGCGCCCCAGCCTGTGGAATGGGTGTTTCATAGAATGCTGTGATTCTAAGAACGCACCACATGTTCAGTTTTTTCAAAAAGAAAATCTCGCCCACTCCTGCCCCGGTGCAGGAAACCACCAGCACGGCCCCAATAGCAGCCCCAGCAGCACCGTCGCAGGTCGGCAGTTTGATCGGCTCGGCGCTGGTTATTCCCATCGATATTCCCGACCCCGCTGCGCCGCCCCCTGAGCGCCAGAAATGGCTAGCCAAGCTCAAAGCGGGCCTGGGCAGAACGGCGACCAACATCTCTGGCGTGTTTGGCGGCAATGTCATTGATGAAGCTCTGTATGAGGACTTGGAAGGCGCGCTGCTAATGTCGGACGCTGGTGTGGCCGCCACTGAATATGTGCTGGCCGACTTGCGCCGAAAAGCAGCAGCCAGCGGCATCAACCACCCTGTAGCCCTGAAAAACGCACTGATCGCCACCCTGACCGAACTACTCCAACCACTGCAAAAGCCGCTGGTCATCGGGCAACAGCAACCCACCGTCATCATGGTTGCGGGTGTCAATGGCGCCGGCAAAACCACCAGTATTGGCAAGCTGACCAAGCACCTTTCTGACAGCAATGCCAGCGTGCTGCTGGCGGCCGCTGACACCTTCCGTGCAGCGGCACGCGAGCAACTCACCGTTTGGGCCGACCGTAACACCGTGGAGATCGTGAGCCAGGAGGGTGGTGACCCCGCGGCCGTGAGCTACGACTCTGTCACTGCCGGCAAAGCCCGTGGCAAAGATGTGGTGCTGATCGACACCGCTGGTCGCCTCCCCACGCAATTGCATTTGATGGAAGAGCTCAAGAAGATCAAGCGCGTAATCGGCAAGGCCGAAGGCACAGCCCCCCATGAAGTACTGCTGGTGATTGATGGCAACACCGGCCAGAACGCGGTATCCCAAGTAAAGGCCTTTGACGATGCGCTGGGCCTTACAGGCCTGATTGTTACCAAGCTGGACGGCACTGCCAAAGGTGGCGTACTGGCAGCGATTGCCCGCGAGCGGCCGATACCGGTGTACTTCATCGGCGTGGGCGAAAAGCTTGAAGAACTGGAAACCTTCAACGCGCGGGAATTTGCCCAAGCCTTGCTGGCCTGAACCCTGGCAAACGTGGGGTGTAATAAACAGCCCCGTAGTCCGACCAATAGATTTGAACCGACCCAGAGAACCATGACCCATCGCATTCAACGTCGCCAGTTGCTGACCGCCACTGCTGCAATAACCGCCCTTCCTGCATGGGCCCAAACCACCCCCACTTGGTCTTCTATCGAAGCCAAGGCCAAGGGACAGACGGTGTACTTCAACGCCTGGGGCGGGGCCGAGACCATCAATGCCTACATCCAATGGGCCGCGGGCGAAGCACAAAAGCGCTTTGGCGTAACGGTGCAGCACGTCAAGATTGCCGATGCGCCGGACATGATCAAACGGGTGCGCAACGAAAAGGCCGCCGGCAAAACCAATGGCAGTGTGGACCTGGTGTGGATCAACGGTGAAAACTTTCTGACCATGAAGCGCGAGGGCCTGTTGTTTGGGCCGTTCGCAGAAAGCCTGCCGTCATATGCCAAGGTGGACGTGCAAGGCAAGCCCACGACGCGCCTGGACTTTGCCGAGCCCACCGATGGCCTGGAGGCGCCCTGGGGCATGGCACAACTCACCTTCATGGTGGACAGCAAGCGCACCCCCAAGCCGCCGCAAAGCCTGGCGGAGCTGCAGACCTTTGCCAAAGCCAACCCCGGGCGCGTGACCTACCCACGCCCGCCCAACTTCCACGGCACCACCTTTTTGAAACAGGTACTGATGGATGTGAACAGCAACCGCGACGCTTTCTACAAACTCGTTACCACCGAGGCTTTTGCCAAAACTACTGCGCCCCTCTGGGCCGCGCTGGACCAATTGCACCCCCACCTGTGGCGCGGCGGCAAGCAATTCCCCAACAACGCAGAGGCGATTCGACAGATGCTGGCCGATGGTGAGGTGGCGCTAGCCCTTACCTTCAACCCTAACGATGCCGCCAACGAAATCGCCGCCAAACGCCTACCAGCCAGCGTAACAAGCTATCAATTCAGTAGCGGAACCATCGGAAACACCCATTTCGTGGCGATTCCTGTGAATGCAACGGCCAAAGAAGGCGCGCAAGTATTTGCCAATTTCTTGCTCAGCGCAGAAGCACAGGCCCGCAAAGCCGACATTGCCGTGTGGGGCGACCCCACGGTACTGGCACTGGACAAACTGAGCCCGGCAGAGCGCGCAGCCTTTGCCAGCAAACCCCTGCCCGGCCAAGTAGAAAAAAGCGCACCGGCCATTCCTGAGCCACACGGCAGCTGGGTGGAGCCGCTGGAGAAAGAATGGACCCGGCGCTACGGCGCTTAGTCCACAATGGCGGGCATGCCTGACACCATCCCGCAATCAGAGCCGCCTGCGCCCTCGGCGCGGCACATACAGAGGCGCCACCGCGCCCTGCTGACCCTCATCATCGGTGTGCTTTCACTGGCACTGCTGGCCTTTGGCTGGAGCGTCTATGCGCGCCAGCGTGCCGCCTTGTGGTGGACCCTGAGCAGCCAAGGTGAGCAGTTGCAGTTGGCGGTCAACAGTAGCTTGGATGTTGCGCGTATCCACGTCACCGCCATGCGCCAAACTGCCGAGCGAGGATTGCGCCAACCCTTGCTTATCGATATGGGCCTGACAGAGCGGCTGGAACGCCGCAACCTTGCCCCCCTGCGGGACGCCCCGTGGGACCGACTGCCACAAGACTTGGTGAAAGAGGTAGGCGCGGTGCATGTAGACCCCGCCGCCGATGGCAATGCCTACCGGCGTGACCTTCCCGCTGCGCTGGGCACGCTGGCCCAGGTGAGTGCCGCCCATAGCCAGCACGGCAGCTTGCTGTGGAGCTACTTTTACGATGCGCAACAACAGTGGCGCTGGGTCTACCCCGCGCAATCGCGCGATGCGCTCTTAACCGCCACGGGTAAACCCGACATGGGAGCCGCCTTGGCTAGTGTTTGGGATGCTGCTGGCACCACACCGCTAGCCGCCGCAGGCCCTACGCGCAACCCGCAAAAAGAACTGGTGTGGACCACTGCCCGCACCGATCCGCTGAAAAAAGTTCCTGTGATCTCCGTGCTGGCGCCCGTTTTTGCGGGCAACACCTACGTCGGACTGGTGGGCGCAGACATGGCTGTCGACATGTTGCACAACGCCTTGGTGCAGCACAGCCTGCCCTTCGGCCAAGCCTGGGTGGTGGACGGCCAAGGCAAGGCGCTGGCCAGCGGCAAGGGCAACGCACTGCCAGCCGGCCCGTACACGCCCGAACAGGGTTGGCTGCGCTTTGTATTGCGTGGTACCGACTGGTCGCTGCTGGTGCACGCGCCCCCTTCCGAGGTTGCCCGCGCCACCCTGGACAAGATGCTTGCGTTTATCAGTTTAGGGGTGGTGGCCCTGTTGGCAGTGGCGGGCAGCTGCCTCTGGCTGGCGCGGCAGTTCTCGGTGCCTGCGCTGCAACTGGCGGACTACCTGCAGAACACCAACGGCCCCAACATCAAGCGCCCGCCACCGGTTCCGGCCATATGGAAACCTTGGTTTGACCGGGTTGCCCGCATGGCTCTGCAGCGGCGCGACCAAGTGCTGGCCACCCACCAACGCACCTCCCAACTGGAGAGCCACATTGCCCAAAACCTGGTGGACCAACGCAATGCCACCGCCGCGCACGAAGCCCAAATGGCAGAACGCGCTGGCGAACTGCGCAGTGCCTACGCCCAACTCAGCGCCACACTGGCAGACCTGCAAGCAGCGCAGGGAGTCAGCAAAAAAAGTACGCGCGCCAACCCTCTGCCCGAATAGCCGGTCGCCTACAGGGCAAGCCAAAGCGGTTGATTCACGCAGAATCGCGGTATCAACTCGGGAGACATTCGATGAAAAAAATTGCGTTTTCTGCGGTCACATTAGTGGCCTTGGCCGCCCTCTACCTGTTGGCCTGGCCTGTGCCCATCAACCCCGTAGCGTGGGACGCGCCCGCAGTACCCGGCTATACCGGCCCACATGCCGTCAATACCAAGTTGGCCAACCTGCAAATCATTGACCTGAAAGGCGAAGTGGGCCCCGAACACATCCAGTTTGGCCCCGACGGCAAGCTCTACACCACGGTGGCCAGCGGCAACATTTTGCGTATGAATGCCGATGGTTCTGAACAGCAGGTGTTTGCCAATACGGGCGGGCGCGTGCTCGGCTTTGACTTTGACTCCCTTGGCAACCTGATTGCTGCCGACGCCGTCAAGGGTTTGCTCTCCATCGCGCCTGACGCCAAAGTCTCGGTGCTAACGGACAGTGTGAAAGGCGACCCGATTCGCTACGCCGACGCCGTGGTGGTGGCTCCCAATGGCAAGATGTACCTCAGCGATGCCACTACCCACTTTGCCCCCAAAGACTGGGGCGGCACCTTTGAAGCCAGCGTGCTCGACATTCTGGAGCAAGCCAGCACCGGTCGCATTCTGGAATTTGACCCCGCCACCAACACGACCCGTATCGTGGCAAGTGGCATCAGCTTCGCCAACGGCGTAGCGCTTAGCCAAGACGGCCTCAGCCTCTTTGTGAACGAAACAGGCAAGTACCGTGTGTGGAAGATTGCGGTGACGGCCAGTAACCTGGACATCAGAACGTTGGCCAGCCAACCCAGCGCACAGGCCCGCGTGCTGCTGGACAATTTGCCCGGCTACCCCGACAACCTGATGCGCGGCCTGAACGGCAAAATCTGGCTGGGCTTGGCCAAGCCCCGCAACCCCACCATCGACAAGATGGCGCAAACGCCCTGGCTACGCAGCCTTACGCTGCGCCTGCCGCGGGCGTTGTGGCCCATTCCCCAAGCCTATGGCCATGTGATGGCCTTAACCGAAGACGGCACAGTAGTGGCCGACTTGCAAGACCCCAGCGGCGCCTACCCCGAGACAACGGCCATCACCGAGACCCAAGACCGGTTGTATGTGCAAAGCCTGCACGCGCATGGGCTGGGGTGGTTGGCGAACCGATAGCGCGCGCTTTCGCAGACAATCGATCCTTCCCTGATTTTTCCGCATTGCCTCTGCCATGACCGCCCTCCTCCCTCGTATCGAACTCGAATCCGCTCCCAACCCCACGGCGGCCGTCATCTGGCTGCACGGCCTGGGGGCTGATGGCAATGACTTTGCGGGCCTGGTGCCCGAACTGGACCTGGAGGGCTGCCCCCCCATCCGCTTTATCTTCCCACACGCGCCCAGCATCCCCATCACCATCAACGGTGGTTATGTGATGCCCGGCTGGTACGACCTGTATGGCATGGACTTGGTGAGCCGGCAAGACGACCGCGGCATTCAGAAGTCCGAATGGGCCATCAACGCGCTGATAGAGAACGAAGTGGCGCGTGGCATTCCGTACGAGCGCATCGTGCTGGCCGGCTTCAGCCAGGGCTGTGCCATGGCGCTGCACACCGCACTGCGCTTGCCGCACAAAATTGCCGGCGTCATGGCCCTGTCGGGGTACTTGCCGTTGGCTGACCGCTTTCCGTCAGAACGCCACGCTGCCAATGCACACACCCCCATCTTTATGGCGCACGGAACGCAAGACCAGGTGGTCGTCATCCAGCGTGGCGAAGAGTCGCGCGACGCGCTGGCCAAGCTGGGCCACCCCGTGCAATGGCACACCTACCCCATGCCGCACAGCGTGCATCCACGAGAAATTGCAGACATTGCCGCCTTTCTCCAACAAGTATTGGGCGCTGCTGCGTGAGCATGGCGCTGGCCCGCCCTCTCGTTTTGGGCATTGACTTTGGCACCTCCAACTCCGCCGCCACGCTGATTGACGCCAGCGGCGCATTGCAGGTGATCCCGCTGGACGGCGCACGGGCTGAAATGCCAACCGCGCTGTTTTTTGCCAGCGAGACGCACACCATTCTCTATGGTGCCGCCGCCATGCAGGCCTACCTGAACGGCACCGAAGGCCGCCTGCTGCGCTCACTCAAAAGTCTGCTCGGCAGCCGCCTGATGGACGAGTACACCGCCGTGGGCGACAAGAGCATCCGCTTCTTTGACATCGTGGTGCTGTTCTTCAAAGAGCTGAAGCGCCGCTGCGAAGCGCATGTGGGCCAGCCGCTTACCCACGCCGTGTTGGGCCGCCCGGTACATTTTGTGGACGACGATGCCGAGCGCGATGTGCTGGCGCAGGAGACACTGGGCCGCGCTGCCCTGGAGGCCGGTTTTACCCACATTGCCTATCAACTTGAACCCATTGCCGCTGCCTTGGACTACGAACAACGTGTAACGCAAGAGACCACCGCCCTGGTGGTGGACATCGGTGGCGGCACGTCCGACTTCACCGTCATCCGCCTCAATCCGGCACGCAGCACACAGAGCGACCGCAGCTCCGACATTTTGGCCACTACCGGCGTGCACATTGGCGGCACCGACTTTGACCGCCTGTTGGACCTGGCCACCGTCATGCCCCACCTGGGCTACAAACACGTGGGTACTGGCGGGCGCATTGTTCCCAACAGCGTGTTTTTTGACCTGAGCACCTGGCACCTGATTCACCAAGCCTATACCCGCAAGGCACTGCACTTTGCCAAAGAGCTGTGGACCGATTACGCCGACCAGACCCTGCACCGCCGCTTGATGGACGCGCTTGAAGAACAACACGGCCACCGCATGTTGGCAGGTGTTGAGGCGGCCAAGATCGCCTGCTCCATCAGTGGCGACAGTGCCCCGGTGAACCTGGATTTTTTGGACCGCACGCTCACGCCCACCATCGATGCACAGACCATGGAAGTGGCCCTGCACACCTCCATCACCCAGGTTGTGCAGTGTGCCCAAGCGTGCGTGGTGGCCGCTGGCCTGCAGGATGTGGACGCGGTCTACCTGACAGGCGGCTCCTCCGCTTTGCGCACACTGATGGAGTCGCTGCGCCGGGCGATGCCACAGGCCACGCTGGTGGAGGGCAATCGCTTCGGCGGTGTCGCTGCCGGGCTGGCTTGGGCCGGAGCGGTGCAGCAGTTTTAGCCGGCTGCGGTGCCGGACGGCATGTTTAGAAAGTGAGCACCCGATGAAAGCCATTCTCCAAAGTGCCTACGGCGACCCCGCACTGGTTTTGTCTGTTGGAGAAGTGCCGATGCCGAGGCCCGGCGCAGCAGAAGTGGTGGTGCGGGTGCGCGCCGCTTCGGTGCATCCGGACGTGTGGCACGTGGTCAAAGGGTGGCCCGCGGTACTGCGCATCATGGGGGGAGGTTTTGCCCGACCCAAAACACCCATTCCTGGCACCGACATGGCGGGCGTTGTCGAGTCCGTTGGCAGCGGCGTAACCCGCTTTAAGGTCGGCGATGCCGTGTTTGGAGAGTGTGTCCAGGGTTTTCAGTGGGCCAATGGCGGCGCTTTCGCCGAATACGTGGCCGTCTCTGCCGATGTGCTGGCACTTAAACCCGACAACGTCACGTTCGAGCAGGCTGCCTGTGTGCCAACAGCCGGCTTGATTGCGTGGCACAACCTCATGGGCCACCGCCCTTTGCGCAGCGGCCAACACGTGTTGATCAATGGCGCAGGCGGTGGCGTTGGCGCGATTGCGCTGCAACTGGCGAAAGCCCATGGCGCCGAGGTCACGGCGGTAGAACACCCGGACAAACTTGCGCTGGTGCGCGGGTTGGGCGCTGACCATGTGCTCGACTACACGCGTGATGACCCGACAAAAGGCAGTGCCCGCTACGATCTGATTCTGGATGTGGCCTCCACCCTCAGCGTCACGGACTGCGCCCGCGTCCTCCAGCCTGACGGGGTCTATATTTTGATTGGCCACGACCACTATGGTGCTTCGGGTTTCACGTGGCTGGGTAGCGGCATACCTGCCTTTTTAAAGTTGGCGGTACGTACCGCCTTCAACCCGCACCTGATCAAGCCCAACATGGCGGCACCCGACAAAGCCAAGGGGATGGCGCTTTTTGCGGACCTGATGGCCAAGGGCCAGTTGACGCCCGTGGTGGACCGCACCTACCCGTTGGCCGAGGCGGCCCATGCGCTGGCCTACCTGGCCTCGGGTCGCGCCTTGGGGCGCATTGTCTTGACCCCTTGAACCTGCGGGCCTGGGCGCACCGCACGCAGTTAGAGTCTGACGCGCAACTGACAAGTCAAATTCATGCAGGGGTATATGCCCTTGACGCCACCCGGCACACTTTGAATACTGCTTCGGACATGGTGGGACTTCCTGCCACCACTTTCCCCTAGGATCGTATGCAATTCTTCAATCTCCGGTCTTTGTCACTGGCCAAGCGTCTGAGCTTTGGCTTTTCCAGCATTTTGCTGCTGCTGGTCGCGGTCGCGCTCACGGGAGCCTATTCCGTGCAATCGCTCAAACTGCAAGTGCGCAACATCGTCGAGGTCAACAACGCCAAGACGGGCGTTGCCAATGAATTGCTCCACAGCATTGATGACCTGGCGATTCAGACCCGATCAGTGGCCTTGTTTGCCAACATGGAAACGGACCTGGATGGCAAACAGGCCGAGGCGGAAGTCGCCTTGGCCAAAGCCGCGGAAGCCAAGTACCTGGCTGCCGAGAAAAAACTGGCCACACTGTTGGCCACTGTGGGCTCTACCGATAGCGAACGGGCGCTGCTGGCCGAGGTGACTGCGGCTGCTGCGGTTGCGTTGCCGGCAATTCGAGCGTCCGTGCAGCAGGGCTCCAACCGGGAAACCGAGGCAGCGGTACTCACATTAATCAACGAAGTCAGACCTGCAGAGACAAAAATGCGCCAGAAAGTGGAGTCACTAGTGGCTGTGCAACGCCAATTGACCGAAGAGGCTAGCGCGGCCATGTCATCCCTGGAGCGCCGCGCCCAAGTGATAGCAGGTGTGCTGGTTGTAGTGGCATTGGTACTGGGAGGTGCCATTGCCTGGAATATTACCAACAGCGTCACGCAGCCCATTGGCCGGGCCGTCGTGGTGGCGGAGCGCATTGCGCAAGGCGATCTATCCTCACAAATTGAGGTACGCATTCATGACGAAACCGGGCGCTTGCTGGATGCGATTCGGGCCATGCAAGAAAAATTGCGCAGCTTGGTTGGGGGCATACGCCAAGCGGCAGATTCCATTGAACTCTCCAGCGCGGAAGTTGCCAATGGCAATCAAGACCTGAGCCACCGTACCGAAGAGGCCGCGAGCAGTCTGCAGCAGACCGCGCAGTCTATGGACCATTTGACCCACATCGTTCAGCAAAGCGCCGAATCTGCCAAAGAAGCCAACCGGCTGGCCCTGACAGCCGCTACGGTGGCGGCGCGCGGCGGCGCGGTAGTGGCCGAAGTGGTGACCACGATGGATGAAATCAACGCGAGTTCACGCAAAATTTCCGACATCATTGCCGTCATTGACGGGATCGCGTTTCAGACCAATATCCTGGCGCTGAACGCTGCAGTAGAGGCCGCCCGTGCCGGCGAGCAAGGGCGCGGATTTGCCGTCGTCGCCAGTGAGGTGCGAAGCCTGGCAGGCCGTTCCGCCGAAGCAGCCCGCGAGATCAAGACGCTGATTGGTGCCAGTGTCGAACGCGTTGAGCGCGGTGCCCGCCTGGTGGGAGAAGCGGGCACCACCATGCAAGACATCGTGGGCTCGGTCAACAACGTCAACGCTACCCTTGGGGAGATCACGGCAGCGGCATCCAGCCAGAGCAGCGGCATTGGCGTGATCAATGCGTCTATCGCCTCGCTGGACCAGATGACACAGCAAAACTCCGCCTTGGTGGAGCAAAGCGCCGCAGCCGCCGATGGACTCAAAGACTTGGCAGCCGGGTTGGCGCAGGCGGTCAGCCATTTCAAACTCGACCGCCTGGGCAACAACGCTCCAGCGTTGCCTCACTACCGGGGGTAAAGAAAGGTAAGCCGGATGGCTTGACCATGAGGGGAAGTTCGCTCAATACTGCCAACGACACCAATCAGCCACGCAGTATTCAACTATGCACAAATTGTTAGCCCGTCAAGCAAGGCGCATTCTGGGTGCAGATGAATCACAGATCCCGGCTTTACTAGAAGAACTGAACCAATTGGCAGGTAAGCCGGAGGTATCTCCTGCCGTTGCTCGAACTCTCAAGGGACTTGGAGAGTTTTTGCTCCGCGTGGATGAAGCCTACGTACAAAGTGAACGCGACCTGGACCTGAGAAGCCGCAGCTTGATGTTGAGCTCTGTGGAGCTGTCCCAGATCAACGAGCGAATGCGGGAACTCAATGGCACGCTGGAAAGGCGGGTGGTGCAACGGACCGAGGAACTTGAGTCTGCCATGGACAAGCTGCAGCAACTGCAGCAGGATCTCACCCGCAACGAAACCCAAACCGCGCTGAACACCGTGATTGCCAGCGTTTCCCACGAACTCAGCACCCCCTTGGGAAACAGCTTGATGATGGCCAGCACGCTGATCCACCAAAGCAAGACATTCCAAAAACAACTGGACGCCAATCAAATCAAACGGTCTGACTTGGGGGCTTTTGTCAAAGCCACACAAGACGGCAACGCACTCATGATGCGCAACCTTGAGCGCGCTGCGGAATTGCTCAACAACTTCCGCCAGGTGGCAAATGACCAAGCCAGTGGGCTGCGCCGCGAGTTTCAACTGGCAACCGTGGCCACCGAGATCGTGGACACGTTGGCACCCAGCCTGAAACGGCACCCGCATCGCGTGATTTTGGACATCCCGCCTGACATCCCCATGGAGGGGCCACCCGGCCCCTTGGGGCAAATCATCATGAACCTGATCAACAACGCCTACATCCATGCATTTGAAGGCAAAGACGATGGGGTGCTGACCATCAGCGCACAGCACACGGAGCACGGGGTTTCCCTGTCTTTTTCAGACAACGGGGTCGGCATCTCCCGTGAGCACCTTGCGCGGTTGTTTGAGCCTTTTTTTAGCACCAAGCGGGGCCGTGGCGGCACCGGACTCGGCATGGGCATCGTGCAAAGCCTGGTGCGCGAAACACTGGGCGGCACCATCCGGGTCGAATCTGAATTGGGCCGGGGCACTTGCTTTCTCATCCAGCTCCCCTTGGTCGCTCCGCATCCGCAGGCCCATTGACCCAGACCTAGCTCCGCACTAACTTGGCACCTTTGCCGTTGTCATCACTCGTCAACACAAAATTTCCCCGGATACCACCTTCACTCACAAAGGGCGTCAGCAGTGCCGCCGGGAACTGGACCTTGCGGCCATCGGAGCATCGGGCCAAAACATGCCTGACGTCACCACGGTAGTAAGCAAGGTAGTCTTGGGCCGAAATGTAGAGAGAAAATTCAAAACGGTGCATAGGTAGATGCTAAAGCGAAGTGGATCACACCACACGGGTTTGTAGACCAAGAAGCTGAAGTTGCCGACGGCATTACCCGCTTTATTCGCGGCGCTACTTACTACCCACACACATCCTTGCCTACACTTGGCAAGCTTTTTAACCCAACTCCTGACTTTGCAAGCCCTCCTAGACACCATCGCCACCATGGGCCTTCCCCATGGCGCCCAACGCATCTTCCATGGCCGTGGGGGCCTTCACCCGGGCTGTGAACAGTGGGCGCTGGATGCCTACCCGCCCGTGCTGGTGCTGACCAGCTTTGCGCCAGTGGGTGATGACGTGCTTAACACCATAGGCGCCGCGCTGGCCGCGCGCTGGGCGCAGATTGCGCCAGACCAACCCCTGAACTGGGTGTTTCAGTGCCGGGCCGAAGGTCACGCGGACACGCGGTTGATGGCCGGTGCCGTGCCCGATCCGCATGTCGTCACAGAAGACGGCACACAGTACAAGGTGCACCTGCTGCGCGGCCAAAACCATGGCCTGTTTCTGGACATGAGCGCCGGCCGGCGCTGGGTGCGGGAGCATGTGGCAGCGCACCCCAAAACCTATGCCTTCAAGGTGCTCAACCTGTTTGCCTACACCTGCGCCTTCTCGGTGGTGGCGTTACAAGCCGGTGCCAAGCAGGTGGTGAATGTGGACATGGGCCAGGGCGCATTGGCCATTGGGCAGCAAAACCACCGGCTCAACGGCTTCAACACCGGCGCCAGTTTTTTGGCCCACGATGTCTTCAAGACCTGGGGCAAGATCACACGCGGCGGGCCCTATGACCTGGTGATTCTGGACCCACCCAGCTTCCAAAAAGGCAGTTTCGTGGCCACCAAGGACTATGCCCGCCTGCTGCGCCGCCTGCCCGATTTGCTGGCCCCTGAAGGGCATGCCCTGGTGTGCCTGAACGCGCCCGAGCTGGACACCGCCTTTTTGTACACCCACATGCAGGCGCAGGCGCCCACATTGCGTTTGGTGCAGCGCCTGCCCAACCCGCCCGCGTTTGCCGATGTGGCGCCCGAGCGAGCGCTCAAGGTGCTGGTCTACCAAGCGCCTCCACTGTAGGCAGACCCCACTTGCATACGCGACGCGCCCTATTTCTGATGTTGATGCCACTGGCATGCCTCTTGGTTGCGCCGGGTGCCAGGAGTACCCCGCTGAACGAACTGCGCGCGCAAGAAATTGCCGAGTGCAGGGCCGGCGAAGTGGCCACCTGGGGCGACGGCGCAGACCGGCCCGCTGTTGCTCGCTCTTTGGTATTTGCGTACAGCCATGCTGGGGCTCCTGCGTGGTTTGCGCAGCCGGTCGTATTGGCCGCAGTGCAACGCGCCGCTCAGGCCTGGTCTGCCTGCGGTGTCCCGGCCAGGGTTGTGGAGTTACTGCCCGGCGGGCAGGCCTTGCCGGGCACAGTAACGGTGCGCTGGAGCGACGAAGGCAGCCAGCGCAACTTTGGCCTGGCCAACCTGGACCTGAAGACCATCAGCCTGGGGCCCTCCGCTTTCCAGCTACTCAACACCCGCAACCCGACGCATGATGCGCGGGAGACCTTGCAAATGGTCATCTCGCACGAGATGGGCCATCTGTTTGGCGTGGTGGCCCATTCCAAGCGGTGCGTGGACGTCAGCTCCTATTACAACAACGCGCAAGGCGAGCAATGCCGCATTCGCGGCGGCCTGTCACGCCCACCCGGCGTAGAGTACCGCTCCGTGTTGCCCACCGCCTGCGATATCCAGCGCTGCAAAGCAGCCAACCCCTGAAAGAGACTTTGCATGCCCGCCACCGAACTCCAAGTCACCCACGCCGGCACCGTCGCAGGCAAGCTGTTGCTCATCCCTACCGGGCAACAAGGCAGCACCCTGCCCCATGTGCAAGACTGGGTCACGGCCAAGCTCAAGGCCAAGCAACCGGTCAAGGATGTGAGCAACACGGTGCTGGTCAAAGGTATCAAGCAATGGTCGGCTTATGAGGAAAAGGCGGGGGGCAAGAAGGTGCTTACCGTTTTCAAGATTACCTAATAGGTTTGAGAGCCTGAGGCCTGGGCGTTCTGCTTCGTGTCCCCCGGCCTTCGGCCTCCTCCTTTACCTGCGCAGAACGCCCAGGCCCCAGGCTCTCCGACCGCCCACTCTCGGTCCACTCAGGCCCAATCCGCCAGGCCCAGAATGCGTTCGCCCAGCGGAGTGAGCGTGGCGGTGGGGTACTTCTTCTTTTCCCACTCGCGCGGGTCGCCCGGAAAGGCGTAGCCCTGCGGGGCCTCGCGCTCACGCCAAGACGTTACGCGGGCATCGCGCAGCATCGCGTCTGCCTCGTTGGCGGGCGTGAAGGCAATGTACTGCGCGGCACGCACCAGGTTGTCGCTGGTGTTGGGGCGGATACCGTGGGCCAGCAGGCTGTTGAAGATCAGCAAGTCGCCAGCCTGCATGGGGATGAATTGCACCGGCCAGGGCAGGCTGTCTACATCGGGGCGCCAGGGGTTGCGGTCGGCGGGCGCGGTTGTGCGCCATTCGTTGAAGTGTTTAAACAACTCGGGAATGCACTGAAAGCCCCCGCTCTGCGGGCTGGTGTCAGACAAGGCCAGCACACCCTGCACATTCACCGGCAGCGGGTCAAGGGTAGTGTCGGCATCCCAGTGGATGAAGCCGGTGAACTGGCGCGCGCCGCGGTTGGGGGTGTTGAGGTTGGCGCGGTCAATGCTGACCCACAGGTCTTCGCGGTCCCAGATGTCCACAAACGCGTCGTACACGCGCTGCGTCTGGCGGTTGTTCCACAGCAACTGGTGTTGGTAGGCCTCCACCATGCCCGAGCCGTTGAGTTCTTTCATCTCATGGCCACGCAGCTCGCTCTGGTTCCAGGTGCTGGGGTCGTTCGGGTTCCAGTCCTGAAATGCCCACAAGAAGTCGGTCGTCGCCTTCACCTGCGCGGCCGCAATGGCCTGCTTGATCACCACGTAGCCGTAGGTTTGCCAATGCGCAAAGTCCGCCTCGGACAGCACGCGCAGTGGCAATGTTTTGCGAATGTCGCGCAGCTGCGCATCGGCGGTGTAGGCAAGGCTGGGGTTACCGGGGCGTTGGTCGCCGTAGCGGTAGCGGTCGTTCATGTCGGTCTCCTGTGTGTTGTGTGGCCGTAGGGAATTGTGAAAACCCACGCCCTTTCGGAGTACCTGCAGACTGCCTGATACTGGTACGATTCTGACCAAATCAACCAACCCAAGGTCATGAAACCACAGTTTGAGCAAGTCACCGTGCCGCAGGGCGAGTCTTGGAGCCTGCTGTGGCGCGAGCTGCCGGAGCTGCCGTTTCTGTGGCACTACCACCCAGAATTCGAGCTGACGCTCACCCTGAACGCGCAGGGCCAGCGCTATGTGGGTGACAGCCTGGAAGATTTTGCCTCGGGCGACCTGGTGCTCACCGGACCCAACCAGCCCCACACCTGGGCCGCCACCGAGCGGCCTGACCCCAGCCAACCCATGCTGGCCGTGGTGATGTGGTTCACTACCGACTGGCTGCAGCGCGCGCTGGCCGGGTGGCCCGAGCTGGCGGCATTGCAAACCTTGTCCGCCCAGGCCGGGCGCGGGCTCAAGTTCTCAGACGCTGCGCGGGTGCAAGTAGAGCCGCTAATCCTCGCGCTACAGACTCAAGAGCCCGCGCTACGGCTGCCCACACTGCTGCACATCCTCACCCTGCTGGCCAAGGACACGGCGGCGCGGCCACTGGCCACCCATGCCTACACGCCTGCGGGCGACAAGGTGGGCGCGCGCATCGGCAAGATCCTGCACCGCCTGCATGCGCAGCCTGCAGACACCGTGTCTGCCCCTGCATTGGCCCAAGAAGTGGCCATGTCGGTCGGCGCGTTCCACCGCTTTTTCAAACGCCACACGGGCATGACCGTGCTGGACTACGTGGCCCAGTTGCGCATTGGCCAGGCCTGCCAGTTGCTCATCAACACCCCGCTACCCATCAACGTGATTGCCAGCGACGTGGGCTATGGCACGTTGGCCCATTTCAACCGCCAGTTTCTGCAGCGCAAGGGCATGACACCGCGCGCGTTTCGCGCCAGCTACCAAGGGGCGGCGCATGGAACGCATCTATAAGCCCGCCACTGGAACGCTATATATTTAATAGCTACTCACGCAAACCCCAAGCTTTCTACATGCCATTTTGACTAGCGGAATCAAGTACAAAGTGCAACGAAATGCAGCCTAAGAGGTCTCACGGGTAGGTTGTAGAAGACCTCATGCGGGATGCGGTAAGTGCCTGCATTTCATACGCATTGCCAATACGCAGGTGCGGGCGAAAATTCAACTCCTACACCCACCATTCTGGCCGTTGAGGGTTCGAGGGTCGGATTTCAAGAATTTGGATGCCGGATATTCAACTGCAGGCGCTTCCCCAACAGCCAAACTATCGATCAGTTTCTTGCGCTTGTGGGGGAGTCCATATATGAGGGGTTAAGCCTCACTGCGGGCGCTTTCCGTTGGGGGTCTTCAGAACCTCCTTCATGTGCTGGTAGGTGCTCGCGATCACGTTCGCGGTATTCACTAGGACGTCTCGGCCACTATCTTCGCCAAGTCGTCGCACTCCGATTCGCACGTCGTAAGCCTCTCCAGGCCCAGTTCCTTTCATTGCGAACTTGAAGATGCGCTCGCGTTCGTCGGATAGGCGCGGCTGCAATCCTCCCGAGTCATTGATCTTTTCTCGCAACAGACCAACTACGTGCATCTTTGCCGCATCAACGCCGGACTCTGCCTTCATGCGCTCGAAGAGTCTGGTGGCTGCAGGCGTAGAGAGGATCTCAATGTTTGTTAGGCAAGTGTGCTGTTCCTTGTTCGGGACTTGCACGTAGTTCAAGATGATCGCGAATCGGCCATTGACATCACCCCAATCTATTGACCAGTCCGTGTGATACAGGGACTCCTTGACACGCCCGAGAGAAGGATTGGTGACCTTTGCGACACCCTCTACTACGGATGTGAGTCCTGAATCGAAGTCGGTGCGAAAGTCAGCAAACAACTTTCCGCGAGCGAAAACGGGCACGTCACAGGCCTCCAGCATCACTGGCATAACGACCACGCGTTTTTCCTCAAGTTCCCTCAGCAGGCCGGCTGAAAGCTCCTTCTTGCACCACTCTGACTCGACAGAGGCCTTGGATAGGACGACTAGAAGCGCACTTGCTCCGTCAACCGCTTCCTGCACCTTGTCGACGAGTGAGTCACCGACCGAGAGTTCCCATCGATCAAGCCAAACGTTGACGTTTCGTCGGACAAGCTGCATTGCTAGGCGATCGACGAATTCCTTGTCTTTGTGTGAGTAGCTGATGAATATTGGCATGGCTTATCGCTGGAAGCGCGAAAGGGGTTCTTGTGAAGTCAAACGTTTGAGTCCACCGACACGCAGCACGCGCCGCGTAGCGGCAAACTGCTGTGTGTCCATGTGGGCCGAAATGTTAGGCCGCACCGGTGATCTTTTCCTGCCAATAGGCAAGAACTTGACGCGCCAAAGCAATTGCATCAATCTGGCGACAACCAAAAGTGTCAGCCTCTTGATCAGTAAGCGTGATGACGATTGGTTCTTCTACGTAGTCGTCTTCGAAGTAATCATCGGCGTACCCGTCGTTCTCCACGGAAGCGACGCTCTTATGCCTATTATGAGTAGCTGCGAAGTGTTTCGCTCCATTCGCTAGGTGTGACGTAATCTTAAGAAGAGGATTACTGTTCCGCAGCGCCTTTTGATCGTTCCCGGAGTTCGGGTATGGATGCAGCCAGTCAACAAGATGCTCAGCGGTTACAAAGAAGTCAAAGGCGGCGTACACGTCGCTTGAATCATTGGAAATTCGCGTCATGTCGTGCTGCAGCTTAAGCAGCAAATCATGGGAAGTGCGAAGCTTAGCGAATCCTGTGAACTGTGGCATGTGAGCCCCTTTCGCTTGAGTTAAGGGGATCCGCTACAAGCTGCGAGGCAGCTTGTAGCGGATCCTCTGGACTGAACTGTTGGCGTCACGGCGCACTGGTGATTAGGTCTTCGGTAGAAGAGTCCAGAACATGCCAGGTTGTTACGCAAGTGGCTTGATCGAACGCAGTTCTGCTCATGACCGCCTGCCACGGATGAACAACATTCCTGGACTCACGCAATGCATGGCTGAACTTCCCTCGATCCGTTTTCAGCCAGCCGACATCGACTGCAACATCGATAAGGGTGCTGAGAGTCCAGTCGTGGACAGCGATTGGCTTTCCTGCCTTGTCCTTGGGTGCGCGAGACGATTGATAAGCGTGCGACACCGAAAGCTGAGCCCTTGCGAGTAGGAGCCCTTCAAGGATGCTCCCCATAAGAATGACGGCAGAAGTAAACGCTTCTACATGAACGCACTTTTTTGCTTCGCGCCAACGTCGGTCGAGTTCTTCTTTGAGCCCAGGTATCGAACTGGTCAAGCGTGAATAGTCCGGCGGAGCATGAATGATCTGCTGTGGCTTCTCGAAGGCCCCCGTATCTAGAAACTTGACGGCGCTTCGGATGTAACCTGCCAAAGCTTCGAGACGGATTCGCCGGCTGTTGGCCTGAAAGTCGATGTCGTTCGACAGGTTTGTCAGTAGAGACGCTGGTATCCCTTCAACTCCTTCAAGCACCATGCGGACTTCCCGAACTTTCTGGTCAACGTCACGCAGCCCAAAAAACCGGTCTGTCGCGGCGGTTCCATCGGGCAGCGCGATCTCAGTGATCGCGGTCTTCAGAAGGTGGAGTGCTTGCGGCTTTTGGAACATGGCGGGAGATATTGTCTCTTGTGACGCCTCAACGTTGAAGCTGAGCCGCGAGCGGCGGCCTGTCGACGCGACTCGGCTCGAGCGACTGGTTGTGCATCATTCTTCGACGACCTCCACCTCAGCACCAACAGCAGAGAGCAACTTCACTTCGTCCTCCTCCAGCGTCGGATTGCAGAGCACGAGCGATTGCAGGCCAGGAATGGCAGCGATCTCGCACAAAGTGGCAAGTGAAGTCTTCGAGCAGTCCATAGCAATCTGCTGCACACCAACCAGCCCGACGAGGGCTTTTGCCTCTGTGTCGATGATCGCAACGTCCATTAGTGTGACGGCGAAAACCTCTGCATCCCAAACGAAGCCGCCACCAAGCGCCTCCACGCGAGCAAGGATGCGTTCGTTCATCTCGGCCGATGCGGGACTCAAGTGGTTGGTCATGATGCACAACTAGATATAGCCGAGTCGAATATTCCAGACCCCTGTCGGATATTCGGACCTTCAAATTGCATGAAAAGCCCCTTGCAATAAGGGATGAGACTGCGCAGGTTGCATTTATCAGCAGCGACAAAATGGTCCATGAAAACCCGACTCCTCCGTGTCGCGCTCCCTGCGTTTGCTGAACCAGGTGCGCGAAGTTGTTTGTGGCAGGCACTATAGCGCAAGGGCCGCGCAGAAAGGCGCTGCGCGGTGCGCATTCAATAGCCAAAGAAAAGGGAAGATAGTTGCTATATGTTTAGTAGCTGCTCGCGCATATTCCAAGCTGGCTACATGCCAATTTGATTACTATCACCCCATGCACAGCCGCCACCGCACCCACCACCCCACCACCGCCCTTGCGCTGCTGGCGGCGGTAGTGTTGCCACTGGGTTGGAGCCTGTGGGGCGCGGTGGCGGCTGGCTTGGATGGGGCGGCTTGGCACGCGTTGGCGCAGGCGCCGCACACGGCGGCGGCGCTGGGTGCCAGTGTGTGGACTGGGGTTAGCTCCACCGTGCTGGCCACGCTGGCCACGGCCTGCATTCTGGCGGCCACCGTGGGGCGCCTGCACAGTACAGCGCAAGGCAACCAGCTCACACGCGTGCTGTCGCCCTTGCTGGCGGTGCCGCATGCGGCCTTTGCCATTGGGTTGCTGGCGTTGCTGGCACCCAGCGGCTGGCTGCTGCGTTTGCTTTCCCCCTGGGCCACCGGCCTCACGGCGCCGCCCGCTTGGCCCACCACGCAAGACCCCTGGGGCCTGGGCCTCATTGCGGTGCTGGTGTGCAAAGAGATTCCGTTTTTGCTGTGGGCCGCCCTGGCCCACCTGCAGCGGCCCGATGTAGCGCGGCGCCTTCAGCAAGAGCTGCGGCTGGCCCACACCCTGGGCTACAGCCCCAGTGCGGCTTGGTGGCGTATAGGCTGGCCGCAGTTGTTGCCGCGCCTGGCTGCGCCCTTGCTCGCCGTGTTGGCCTACGGGCTCACCGTGGTGGACGTTGCGTTGCTCATCGGCCCCACCACCCCGCCCACCCTGGCGGTGCTGGCCTGGCAGTGGTTGCAAGACGCAGACCCCGCCCTCAACGCGCAGGGTGCCGCTGCAGCATGGTTATTGGCTGCTGTGCTGGCCCTGTGCGCTGCCGCAGCATGGGGGTTGCTGCACACCCCGGTGTGGCGCCAGCGCTGGACACGTGGCGCCGCAGCGCACTCAGCCCTTGCCCCCGCAGCCGCCGGGGGCAGCGGCATGGTGGGGCTGGTAGTGGTGTATGGCGCGGTCATGCTGGCGCTTTTGCTCGGCAGCGTGATTGGGCCCTGGCCGTTTCCACACCTGTGGCCCGACACGTTGACGTGGGTGGCATGGTTGGGTGTCGTGCGCAGCAGCGACACGCTGTGGACCACCGTGTGGCTGGCGCTGGCCAGCAGCAGTGCGGCATTGCTGTGGGCAGTGGCGTGGCTGGAATGGGCGCCTGCGCACTGGCAACAACGCGCCCGCCCCTTGCTCATGCTGCCACTGGTGCTGCCCGCCGTGCTGTGGGTGGTGGGCTTGCACCGGCTCAGCCTGGCCTGGGGGCTGGACACCACGGGCACCGGGCTGTGGCTGGCGCACACGCTGGCCGCGTTGCCTTACGTGTTGATTGCGCTGCAGGGGCCTTACCAGGGGTTTGACCCGCGCCTGCGCCACGTCAGCGCCACCCTGGGCCACCGGCACACTGTGTTTTTGCTGCGCGTGAAATGGCCGCTGCTGCGCAGTGCGCTGGCGGCGAGTGCGGCCATTGGCTTTGCAGTCAGTGTGGCGCAGTACCTGCCCACGTTGTATGTAGGGGCGGGCCGGTTCACCACCGTCACCACCGAGGCGGTAACCCTGGCCGCTGGCGGGCAACGCTCGCTCACCGCCGCCTTTGCCTGGCTGCAGTGGCTGCTGCCGGTGCTGATGTTTGGTTTGGCCACGCGGCTGGGGCGGGCACGCCGGTTCTAGCCAGCTTGCATGGGCGGTACCGTGGACACTCCTTGCCATAGCTATCATCCACAAACCCCACCACAAACACAACCACCCCGCCCGTGAATCCGCCGCCTTCTGAACCGCAACACTGGCACGACCTCCCCCACGCCCCGGCCCCTGGCACGGCGCTGGGCGCATGGGCCGCTGTGGAAGACGGGCAGGCGCTGCTGCAAGAGCTGCCGCCGCCCGCAGGTGCTGCGGGCCCGGGCTTCCGCTACCTGCTGCTGCGCAGCGGGAATGACGTGAAGGCGTATGTGAACCGCTGCGCCCACTTTGGCGTGCCACTGGCCGCCCGACAAGAGCTGCTGATGTTTGTGCCCCACACCAGCCTCACCTGCAATGTGCACTACGCGCGCTACCGCTGGAGCGATGGCGCCTGTGCGGGTGGCGAGTGTGATGGCGTGGGCCTGTTGCCCATACCGGTGCTGGTGGACGCTGAAGGCCACATTTGCATTGCGCCCGGCCCATGAGCCTGCGCATTCACATTGCCCACCTGGCCACTCCTACCGCCACGCTGGTGCGGGGCCTGGACCTGACGGTAGACCCCGGCACCGTGCACACCCTGATGGGCGAAAGCGGCTCGGGCAAAAGCAGCGTGCTGGCCGCTGTGTGTGGCACGCTGGCCGATGACCTGACGTGGAGCGGCCAGGTGACTCTGAACGGCCAGCGCATCGACACCCTGCCCACCCAGGCGCGCAAGGTGGGCATCTTGTTTCAGGAAGACCTGCTGTTTGCCCACATGACCGTGCGCGAAAACCTTTTGTTTGCCGTACCGCCGGGGCCCCAACCCGCGCGCGAGGCGGCGGTGGTGGCGGCGCTGGCGGATGTGGAGATGGGCGGCTTCTTGCACGCCAACCCGGCCACCCTGTCGGGCGGGCAGCGTGCCCGTGTGGCGCTGGCGCGTGCGCTGTTGGCCCAACCGCGTGCGCTGCTGCTGGACGAGCCGTTTTCCAAGCTCGACGCCGCGCTGCGCGAACGCATGCGCAGCTTGGTGTTTGGCCTAGTGCGCAGCCGCCAGATTCCGGCCCTGCTGGTGACCCACGACAGTGCCGACATTGCCAGCCCCGCCCACCTAACGCACCTCAAGCACCTGGACCGCCCCGGCGCACTGTAAGAAATCTGGGCTTTGCCCGACCAAGAGGCAGATTCGAACCGCATCGCCTAGACTGCCCCCATGTACGCCCCCCCATTTCTCCCCCTTACCCCCCTGCAGCGCTGGCTGCCGGGTGCGCTGCTGGCCGCCGCCGTGCTGGCCAGCGCCCCTGCCCAGGGCCAGGTAGATAGCGCCCCATGGCCCAAGGGAAGCAACTTGGCGCTGGGCGCGGTTGACGCCAAGGGCCAGAAGCTGGATGTGGGCAGCTTGCGCAAGCAGGTGGTGGTGGTATTTGTGTGGTCTACCGACTGCGCCGTGTGCCGCGACAGCCTGCCCGAACTCCGGGCCAACGCCGCAGGCTGGCAGGCCAAGCCATTTACGCTGCTGGCGGTAAATGTGGATGCC
>REAW01000059.1 GCA_004293725.1 Curvibacter sp. | reverse complement strand
CAAGCCACTCGCACTGGCCGCAGCGCCCAAGACCAGCACCAAGGTCACGCCTGCCGGGGGGGATGAGGACTGGGAAACGTTCTAAGCGAAACAGGCCTCTGGTGCACGTGGTTGTTGCGCGAGTAGCTATGGTATAGATAGCAACCAAGCCCAGTGCGCTTGGCCACGCTTCGACGCCGTGGCAATGGGCTCGGCTATTTTGCGCAAGTGGCCCTGCTGGGGTATGCTCCAAAACATGAAGCTGTCGAAGACATGCCTTCGCCCGCCATCACGCAAGGTGGCAACCCTGTTGGATCTACTCACAAAGAACACGCTATGAGCCTCAATCAATTTGGCATCCGCATGCGCATCACCGTTGGCCTTGCCGCCATTCTGTTGCTCGCCGTGCTCAGTGCAGCCAATTCGCTGTACCAGAACATTTCCATTAAATACGAGGCCGGCGAGGTGGCGACCTCTTGGATTCCCGCCATTGACAACTTGGGACGCATGAAGGCCTATCTGTCAGATCACTACACGGCCACCAGTGACCGCCTTGCAATTCAGGGCAACCTGGATGCCACGGGTTTTCAGAGAATTACCTCAGAATCTTCTACCAACCTGGCCAAAGCGACAGAGATCTACGCCGCCACTTTGCTCACCTACAGCGATGAAAACGCTGCGCAAGGAGATGCAGAGAAAGCCTTGTACGCCGATTACCAAGCCAAGCGTGACGCGTACTTCAAGTTGGCCAAAGATGGCGCGCAGGCGGTAGAAGAGGCCATGGGTGATGACAACGTGTTGTTGTTGGTTCGCCAACAATATTCCAGCAATATGCCCGAGGCCTTCAAGAAGGCCCATGCGGCAATGGATGCCATCCTCCAGTTCAACCTGAAAGGTACTGCCGAAGCGGCCACCGCCGTCGCCGACAAGGTGAGTGCCGCTGAAATCACCATGCTCGTTTCGTTGGTCGTGAGCCTGTTGGTGGGGGGCGCATTGGTCTGGTTGATCCCCCGCAGCGTGATTGATCCGGTGAAGCAGGCGGTCGCAATCGCCCAAAGTATTGCAGAAGGTGACCTGACCCATCGCGTGAAGGTCCAGGGTAAGGATGAATTGGGTCAACTCCTGTCCAGTTTGGACCGCATGCAAACCCAACTGGTCGAAGTGGTCTCCAACGTCCGCAGCGGCTCCGAATCGGTAGCCACCGCCAGCGCCGAAATCGCCCAAGGCAACCACGACCTGAGCGCCCGAACAGAACAACAA
>REAW01000010.1 GCA_004293725.1 Curvibacter sp. | reverse complement strand
GCTCTCCCGGGGCGACTGGAGTGTGTTCATCACCCGCCCGCTCTCGGCGGGGCTGTTGGCTGCTGCCGTTCTGCTGCTCGTCATCGTGCTTATGCCTTCTGTCAAGTCCAAGCGCGAAGAGGCGTTTGTTGAGGATTGAATTCAAGCAGTTGCCGGTGTTGCAACTTCTCGACTGCCTATTGAGTGGCTATAGTTGTGTGCTTCACCCAACTACCCGCTCGACGTTATGCGCATTTGGCAGAAACCCGTTTCCGTCGACATCCTCACCCAGTCCAGTCGCAACACGGCGATTGAGCACTTGGGCATCGAGTTTCTGGAAGTTGGAGACAGTTTCTTAAGTGCCCGCGTGCCAGTGGACCACCGCACCCATCAACCCTATGGATTGCTGCATGGTGGCGTCTCGGTAGTGCTGGCCGAAACCTTGGGGTCGTGCGGCGCTTTTTATTCTTCCCCAGAAGGCTACAGCGCTGTGGGACTGGATATCAATGCCAACCACCTCAAGGGCGTGCGGACGGGTTGGGTCACCGGCGTTGCACGCCCGGTGCACCGTGGTCGCAGCACCCACGTGTGGCAGATTGATCTGCACACCGAGGCAGGTGACCTGTGTTGCGTGTCCCGCATCACCATGGCAATGCTGGACCAACATTGACACCTGCCTTTCTTGCCGCAAATCGACCCCATGCTTCCTCGGATTTCGCGTCGCTCCCTCTTGTTGGCCTTGACCAGCGGTGGTGTTTCGGCGGCAAGCGCCTTAGCTGGCGGACTACTACGCGTTGCAGTGCCAGAAGACGTCGCCCTCGACTACGCGCTGTTCCTCGCCGGTCGGGACGTGTTGACACTGCGCCAATTTGATGGACCGCACGCACGTCGCGATGTTGTGGAGTTGGCTCTGCTATTGCGTGAAGCCGCCCGCTTTCTTCCCGGCACAGAAGTGCAGCTGGTTCGCATCGACAGCTACGAACGTTCGTTATTGGAACTGCGAGCGGGCCGTGTCGATGTGCTGGGCACCACGGCTTGGAGCAACGACCTGGTGGATCTTGGCAATAGCGCCCGTCTCTCAGCGCCGTTGATTGCCGATGGCGATTTTGTGGTGGGCATGTTTACGGCTCCCAACAACACAACGGCCCAGCAAGCCCATACTTTGCAGGACTTCCAGGCGCTTCGATTCGTGTCGAATAGAGGATGGAGTGCCGATTGGCGAACCCTGCAGGCGTTGGGCGTCCAAACGCTCATGGACGTAAAGACGTGGCGCCAGATGGTTTTGATGGTGGCCCTTGGGCGGGCTGATGTGTTGCTAGCCCCCTTTCCCAAGACGCCGGACCTGTCCTTGAACGCCGAGGAAAAGCGTTTGGTTCCACTACGCGGCCATACGTTGGCATTGGCTGGTTCCCGGCACTTGGCTGCTGCCGCTACTCCAGCAGGCCAGGCTGTGGCTGAAAAAGTGTTTCCCGCTCTTGCAACGCTGGTTTCCACCGGCGCTATGCGCCGCGCCTACCAAGACTGCGGTTTTTACAACCCGCGTATTAGCGGTTGGCGAGCCGTTAATGCTAAAAAGTACCCTAACCCCATATAGAAGTTGCGCGAACAGCTATTGTTTTTATAGCGACAGGACCCAGCCAACCCTGCGTTCTAGCCAAATTTCTTGTGTGTTTTTGGATGCAAACTCGATGGCACGGGGAACGTTAGCAATGAGACTATGGCGATTTGCCGCGAGCTCAACAATTTTCTCTCCCATCGCCTCCTTATTCAACCACGGGACCAGGGAGATTGGCGCACCCTGCTCCGCTAACTCACGGTAATAGTAGGTGTCATAAGCGATGATCGATTGTGCACTCGCCATGGCATCCAACGCACTGCGTGGCGTATCTTGACTAAGCGGCGCTGCCAAAAGAACATGCATCGCGTACAGTTTTGAAAAGAGTCCGGCTCCAAATGGTATCTCGCCGTGCATCACCAAAGACTTCCCCAAATCAAGACCATCCGCGCATTGTTCAATGTCCTTTCGTTGCGGCCCATCGCCAATGACGTGAAGCCGCACGTTGGCCCCTTTGGATAGTGCGATATGGACTGCATGCAGCATATGTTCGATACCCTTGTACTCCACCAGTCGGCCAAAGTAGACAAGTTCTACCGGGTTGGCCGGATTAGAAAGAGCGGCGATTTTCCCTTGCGCCTGCTCCTCACCAATCACATGGGATTGATTGAACGCCGCGTCCAGGATGTATTTGACGTTAGTACGGTTTTTTCCATACGCCCGGACCATTTCGGTCCCCTTGAGCATGACCAAAGAGAAATACTTGGCAGCAATCAGGTGCTGCAAATGGCGCCAAGAGTCATGTAGCAGGCGGGTGACGAGGTACTGTTTGCGAGACCACTTGCCAGTGGTTAAATTCATCCGCGCCGTTTCCCGGTGATCAATATCCGTAACACTGATCGTAATCTTGCCGTAGTACCTGCCGATTGCCAATGCGAGAAACTCAAAAGGGTAATACAGCACGGACGGCCCTGCATGTACGACTGCGGCGTTTCGAATTTCCTTTTTTAACTCAACGAATATTCCGGGCAAGCGTTTCCAATAGCCCGTAGTACTTAGGTCTGTTGGGAATACTGCGCAGAAGCGAATGCCTTGCAATGCCTCTTCTACCACGACCATGCCATGCTTTCGCGCTTCGTAGGACTGTTGACTCATGTTCGGCGCTACCAACACCAT
Source organism: Curvibacter sp. (assembly GCA_004293725.1). Classification (GTDB taxonomy): domain Bacteria; phylum Pseudomonadota; class Gammaproteobacteria; order Burkholderiales; family Burkholderiaceae_C; genus Allorhodoferax. The sequence goes on along the minus strand of REAW01000010.1, from coordinate 126,928 downwards.
GTTGTTGCCCAGCGCCCCTAGCTTTTCTTTCAACAAAATCAGATGCTCTAAGAAGGGGCCTTCAACCGCGAATTGCTGGGGCCCAGTCCGATACGACGCGACGGGAACGACAAGCAAATAGGCACTGGAATCTTGATGGATCATGGTTGACTCAGATTGGTATGGCATTGAAGTAATGTTACTTCTTACCATTGAGTGCTCCATGTGCTATTTCAGCAATTTTCGCCAGCCCAAGTTTGGTTCGACTGACCGGCATGGTTATTGCGGGCAACCTGGGGCTGGGAAGTTGTTGCGCGATAATTGTTTGGACTGGAGATTCGCCCAACTGTTAACAAGGCTCCGTTGCTTTATGGCGGCAACGATAAACACCTCTTTAGCGCCTTTCAGCGCAATGGGAAATTCAATGAATTTTTGTTTTCAACGGGTTCACCGCCCAGGGGTGATTGCTTGAACGCCTCTAGCACACCCTCTGTTCTGACTGTCGTACTGAACTACCGCACTCCTGAACTGGCAATCAAGGCTGTTGAGGCAGCATTGCGTGAAATGGAGGGGCTCGCCGGATCCATTACGGTAGTTGATAACGACTCTCGCGACGGTTCGTTTGAGTCGTTGTCGCTGGCCGCGCAAGAGCGAGGCTGGACCCGGGTGCGGGTACTGCAATCGGGCCACAACGGTGGCTACGGCGCCGGGAACAATTTTGGTATTCGGCAGGGCTTGCCTGATGGCTCTGCGCCTGACTACGTTTACATCCTGAATTCTGATGCCTTCCCGGAAGCCGGTGCAATCCGACTGCTCTTGGAATATCTTGAGGAACACCCTCAGGTCGGCTTTGCGGGCAGTCGCTTACATGGTGACGATGGAGCTCACCACCAAACTGCCTTCAGGTTTCCCACGGTTTTTAGCGAGTTTGAAAGCGCTGCGGCCACCGGTCCTATTTCTCGAATATTCCGAAGTTACATAGTCGCCTTGCCGGAGCCGCTTGAAGTGCAAACGGTGGACTGGATTGCCGGCGCCAGCCTCATGGTTCGACACGACGTCTTTGTGGACACTGCGGGTTTTGATGAGCGGTTTTTTCTTTACTTCGAAGAAACGGACCTGTGTTTGCGCGCTCGCCGGGCGGGCTGGCAGTCCGTTTACGTTCCGCAAAGCCGCGTGATGCACATCGGTTCAGTTTCCACGGGCATGAAAACCTGGAAACGAATGCCTTCCTTCTGGTTTGACTCGCGCCTGTGGTACTTCACTAAAAATCATGGGGCGACATACGCCGCGGTGGCCACGTTGGCCTATGTCGCAGGATCGTTGATTTTCAAGTTGCGACAGGTTTTCGGAAAGCGTGGGAACCAGCCCCATCATTTTGTTGGAGACTTAATTTCTCATGCTTTGCGCGCCTGGAAACGCCAACTCGTGGGTAGCAATTCCAACATGGCCAAATGACGGATCTCCAGGCTTTTCCCTTGTTTGTGAGAGCCTGCATTCCTGCCTATGGGAATCGGCGATTGATACGTTGGGCAAGACCCGTCAAAAGGATTTTGTAACATCAAGACGGCCACTAGAAGTTGATAAGGCCAATTTGCTTCGGGTTTTGCATCTATTCAGGGAAGAAGAATGACCGGCACTTTTGATCAGAAGAATGTGAGTGACACAGATATTGCCATTGTGGGCATGGCAGCACATTTTCCAGGTGCACCGGACATATCTGCGTATTGGAAGAATGTGTCCTCGGGCGTGGAGTCCATACGCGTATTGAGCGAAGAGGATCTTCTAGCTGCGGGAGAATCCCCAGCGCGTATGCGAAAGGCCAACTATGTGCCCGCTGCCGCCGTGCTTGACGGATTTGAAACGTTCGATGCTGATTTTTTTGGCTTTTCCCCCAAAGAGGCAGCAATCCTTGACCCCCAGCACCGCCAGTTCCTTGAAGTGGCCTGGGAGGCTCTAGAAAACGCAGGGCACCCGCCGGAAAGCTTCAAGGGCCCGATTGCGGTCTATGCTGGCTGCGGTATGGGGTCGTATTTTTACTTCAACCTCTGCTCGAACCGCGATTTGGTGGACCAGACCGGCATGTTCCTGCTGCGCCATACCGGAAACGACAAAGATTTTCTCTCCACTCGGGTCAGCCATATATTTGACCTGAAAGGCCCTTCAATCAACGTTCAAACGGCGTGTTCCACTTCTCTGGTGGCGGTGCACTATGCAGGGCAAGCTCTGCTCAATGGCGAATGCGATATGGCACTTGCCGGTGGAGTGACCATTGAGCTGCCGCATGCGCGGGGATACCTCTACACAGAGGGCGAGATCCTCTCACCCGATGGCCATTGCCATGCCTTCGACCACCGGGCGCAGGGCACCGTTTTTGGCTCGGGCGCGGGTTGCGTGGTGCTGCGCCGCGCCAAGGACGCGCTTCGCGATGGCGACCATATCTGGGCGATCATCAAGGGGTCTGCCGTTAACAACGATGGGGCTGCGAAGGCAGGCTATTTGGCCCCTTCGGTAGACGGCCAAGCACGCTGCATTGCAGAGGCACATGCCGTGGCGGGTGTGGATGCCGAAAGCGTGACGTATGTCGAATGCCATGGCACGGGCACTTTTTTGGGCGATCCCATCGAAGTGGCCGCCCTTACGCAGGCCTTCCGTGAAACCACTAATGCCGTGGGCAGCTGCCGTATTGGTTCAGTCAAGACGAACATCGGGCATCTGGACACTGCCGCCGGGGTTGCCAGCCTGATTAAAGTGGCGCTGCAGTTGCACCACCGCCAGCTTGCTCCATCCTTGGGATTTGAAGCCCCAAACCCCTCGATTGACTTTGACTCTTCGCCCTTTCGGGTGAATGACACGCTGACTGAATGGCGGGCCCCCATTCTGCGTGCGGGGGTGAATTCTCTGGGCGTGGGTGGCACCAATGCCCATGCGGTGTTGCAAGAGGCGCCGGCGCGCGCTGCCTCGCAAGACAGTATTTTCCCCTTCCACCCCCTGGTGATTTCGGCCCGCTCGAAGGCGGCGCTGGATGGCCAGGCCGTCCGCCTCGCAGCCCATTTGCGCGCGCATCCCGAGCAGCCTTTGGCAGATGTGGCCTACACCCTGAAAGAAGGCCGCCGCGCCTTTGAAAAGCGCCGCGTGATCGTGGCCGCAAGCCATGAAGAGGCGGCCAGCCTTTTGGAAGGCACAGATACGCGCCGCGTGTTCAATCATGATTTTCTGGGTGAAGGCCCCGAGGTTGTCTTCATGTTCCCAGGCGGCGGCGCCCAATATGCCGGCATGGCGCGGGATCTGTATGAAACCGAGCCGGTTTTTGCAGACTGGATGGACAAAGGCCTTGCAGTCTTGGAGCCGCAGCTGGATTACGCCATCCGAGACCTGTGGCTGCCAGCTATGGGGCAAGAGAAAGCAGCCAACGAAGCGCTGAAAAAGCCTTCCGTGCAACTGCCCCTCATCATGATCACCGAATACGCGCTGGCCAAGCTTTACGAAAGCTGGGGTGTCACGCCTGCCGCATTGGTCGGCCATTCGATGGGTGAAAACACCGCCGCCGCGTTGGCGGGTGTGATGAGCTTTGAAGACTGTATTGGGCTTGTGCTTTTGCGCGGTCAGCTTTTCGACACCATTGCGCCTGGCGGCATGCTCTCCGTGCCGATGGCCGAGTCTGAGCTGCGGTTGCAAATCACGGGCGATCTCGATATGGCTTCAATCAATGCTCCGGGGCTTTGTGTGGTATCGGGCCCCGATGCGGCTCTCAAAGCCTTGACCGACAAGCTGGCGTCGCAAGGGATCGAAACCCAACGGGTAGCGATTGATATCGCTGCACACAGCCGCATGCTGGAGCCTATTCTTGGACGCTTTGGCGACTACCTGCGCTCTATCCGGTTGAACGCGCCCGCGTTGCCTATCCTCTCCAACACCACGGGACAGGTGCTCACACCTGAGCAAGCAACCAGCGCCGACTACTGGGTGCACCATCTGCGCAATACGGTGAATTTCCAGCCTTGCATGGCAACGCTGATGTCTGAAGGCCCGCGCGTCTATATGGAGATGGGCCCCGGACGGGCGCTGTCTTCCCTGGCCCAGGCCAATGGAGTGCCTTCGGGCCAAGTCGTTCCTGCTTTGCGCCACCCCGAACAAGCCATGGCTGACGACGCCTGGCACATCGCCACCATCGCCCGCCTGTGGGCCTGTGGGGTGGTGCTGGATTGGGACCAAATTTGGGCTGGAGCGCGGCGCAACCGCGTGGTGTTGCCGAGCTACGCCTTCCAAAAGAGTTCCTATTTCATTGAACCGGGCAAATCTCAATCGGTGGAGCCCCGTGCGCTGCCGGCCCGCATAGAAGACCTGGCGAACTGGGGCTGGAAGTTGCATTGGAAACCGGTGTCTGCGGGCTTTGATGCAGCCGACCTTGCCGAGGCCGACAAGCAGAGCTGGCTGATCTTCCTGGACGACGAGGGCCTTGGCATTGGCATTGCCAACACCTTGCGTGGTGTGGGCCACGAGGTGCGCACCGTGCGCTCAGGCGACGCCTTTGGCCGCGATGGCTCATTGGGCTACGTGCTTGCCCCCGAACGTGGGCGCGAAGGCTATGTGCAACTCATTCAGGACCTGATGGCCAACGGCCACTCGCCCAATCGCGTTGCGCATTTCTGGGGCGTGACCCGGGCCGAGACCTTTCGGCCAGGGTCCAGCTTCTTTCACCGCAATCTGGAACAGGGGTTCTACTCCCTGTTGTTTCTTGCCCAAGCCATCGCCGAAGAAAATTTGCCCCGTCCAATCCACCTTACCGCGTTCACTACAGGCGCAGCCCAGGTGAAGGGCGAGCGCGTGGCTTATCCCGAGAAAGCCACCCTCCTTGGGCCCGTACGGGTGATACCGCGCGAGTTGCCGGGGATGACGGTGTCGCTTTGCGACCTAGATCTACCACCCGCCACCCGCCGGGCAGGGGCTGACTTGTCGGCCTTGGGCGCGCAAGTTCTAGAAGAACTTTTGCAAGACCCCACTGCTGCAATCGCCGCCTTGCGCGGGCCACGGCGGTTTGTACAGGGCTTGAAATCCCAGGCCTTGCCAGAAGACGCCGGTTTTAGCCTGCCCCAAGGCGCACATGTGCTCATTACCGGGGGCTTTGGTGGGATCGGCCTTACCGTTGCAGAAGACCTGATTCAGCGCTTTGCTGTCAAGGTCACCCTGATTGCACGCCGGGCGCTGCCCCCGCGTGAGGCTTGGCAGAGCTATCTGGCAGCCCATGACCCTGCCGATCCGATCAGTCACCGCATCTTGGCGCTGCAACGGCTGGAGGCATTGGGGGGCCAAGTTTTGGTTACCCCTGCCGATGTGTGCAACATGGACGATATGTCGGCCGCAGTGAAGGCCGGCGAAGCGCGGTTTGGCCGGGTGCGGGCGGTGATCCATGCCGCTGGCGTTGTGGATGATGGCCCCTTGATGCTGAAGACCCCTGCCAAGGTGGAAGAGGTCTTCGCCCCGAAGCTCCACGGTACGCTTGTTTTGGACAAGTTGTTTCCCGACGGCTCGGTTGATCTGATGGTGCTCTTCTCCTCCACCTCCACCGTCACCGGCCCTGCGGGTCAGATCGATTACGTTGCAGCAAATGAATATCTGAACGCGTTTTCCAAGTCGCGTCTGGGTGGTAAGACCAAAGTGATAGCGGTGAACTGGGGCATTTGGACTGGCGTAGGCATGGCGGCCGAGGCCTTGGCCGAGCGGACCGGTCGTGCTGCCGCGCCGATGGTGCCCATAGTGGCCCCCATGCTGGATGAGGCTGGTTTTGACGCGACCGGCAACCGGATGTTCGCCGCCACCTATGGCATGGATCGCTGGGTGCTGGATGGTCACCGTACCAAAGCGGGCCAGGCGCTGATTCCCGGCACCGGGTACCTTGAAATCGCTGCCGAGGCCATGCGCGCCCACGGTGAGGAGGGCGCTTTTGAGCTGCGTGACCTGTATTTCTTCCGGCCCTTGGCCGTGGCGGATGGCGAAGCCCGCGAAGTGCGCGCGAAATTGATCCGCAGCGATGAAGGCTATGGGTTTGAACTGCGCTCTGCCGCCTTGGCCAAAGGCCGCAAGGGCTGGCAGCTGCACGCCCAAGCTCGCGTTGTGCCAGTGGCCGTAACAAGCCGCCGTATCAACGTGGCAGACATTGCAGCCCGGCTGCCCGCGCCCGAAACCGGAGATGGGCTGCTCAGCCCCCAAGAGGCACATCTCAACTTTGGTCCGCGTTGGCGCGTACTGTGTTCGCGCAGCACCGGCGCGAGCGAGGGGCTTGCGACATTGGCGTTGCCCAGCGCCTTTCGCGGCGAGGCCGGGCCTTGGGCCCTGCATCCCGCGCTGTTGGACCTTGCCACCGGCTGGGCGATGGACCTTATCAAGGGCTATCGCCCCGACCACCTTTGGGTGCCGGTGTCTTACGGCATGGTTCGTGTGCTGCGCGCGCTCCCAAACGAGATCGTCAGCCATGTGGTCAGCGTTGCGGACAACCAGGCGCAAGGAGCTACAGCCACCTTCAACGTCACCCTGGCCACGCCAGAGGGCGAGGTTTGCGTCGAGATCGAGGGCTTCTCGATCCGCAAGCTAGATGGTGCGCTGAACTTTGGCCAAGCCGATGCGCGCGAGTTGGAATACGACGACGGCCCAGCACACGACAAACCCATGTCGCCTGCTGAAGAGCGTCTGATGTACGCTTTCTCTCAGGGTATTCGTCCCGAGGAGGGCGCACAAGCCTTCGCGCGCGCGGTTGCTTTGGGGCAAGCGCAGGTGATTGTCTCGTCGTTGGATCTGCCTGCGCTGGTGCGACAGACGGTCGAGGTTGAGGCGGCTAAGTCTGAGATGCAATCGTTCGAGCGGCCCGATCTGGATACCGCCTATGTTGCCCCCAAGAACGACATTGAACGCACACTCGTTGGCTTCTGGCAGGAGCTTCTTGGTGTGGCACAAGTCGGCGTAGAAGACAGCTTTTTCGACCTTGGCGGCCATAGCCTGATCGCTGTGCGCCTGTTTGCGATGGTGAAGAAAACCTATCGGGTGGACTTCCCGATCTCGATCCTCTTTGAAGCCCCTTCGGTGGCTGCGTGTGCCGCCTTGATAGTCGCGCAAGTGGGTGATGTTGGAGACAGCGATGCGCAAGCAAAACCCGCCGCCGCCCCTACCCGCCGCTTCACCCATTTGGTACCCATGCACCAGGGCGAAGGCGGTACGAGACAGCCATTCTTTCTTGTCGCAGGCATGTTTGGTAACGTTCTGAATCTGCGCCACCTGGCGCAGCTACTCGGCGGCGACCGACCCTTTTATGGCATGCAAGCGCGCGGGCTTTTGGGCGATCAAGCCCCGCACAATACCTTGCCACAGGCCGCCGCCGACTACATTGCCGAGTTGCGCCAAGTGCAGCCCCATGGCCCGTATATGCTGGGCGGTTTTTCAGGTGGCGGCTTGACCGCCTGGGAAATGGCGCGCCAGTTGAAAGAGGCAGGTGAGGTCGTATCGCTGTTGGTTCTGCTTGACACCCCTTTGCCGATGCGCCCTACCCTGACCCGAGCGGACAAAGCGGCCATCAAATGGGCGCTACTCAGGGAAGAAGGATTGGGCTATTTTGTAACCTGGGCCAAGAACCGCTGGGTCTGGGAGATAGAGAAGCGTCAGCCCAAAACCGATGCGCACAGCCCCGTGCAATTTCACAACGCCGTGATTGAGGCCGCTTTTCGCCACGCAATTACGGTGTATGAGATGCAAGTACACGACGGCGCCACTGTGCTTTTTCGCCCGCCCTTGGACCGCAAGTACAAGGTTACCGGGGGGCAGTGGGTGTCTTCGGCCAAAGAGTATGTCTTTGCCGACAATGACCTCACCCGCTTTGCCCCTACGCTGGAAGTGTTTGAGGTTCCTGGCAACCATGACAGCATGGTCCTGGAGCCCAATGTTCGCGTTCTTGCTGCCAAGATGAAGGCCGTTATCGCACGCGCTGAAGGGGGCAAACCCAGTGGTTCGTCGATGGCGCCGCCCGCGCCCGCGCCAACCCCAACGCCAACGCGGTGAACTGAACCGTCTTTGGTACACAAGACTTGCAAACAAAATCTGCCTGCCAATGGCTGAGCAGCTACCCGATAGGACCTAGGAGTTTCAAATGACCATTTTTTCTGCGCTTTTGATCGGCAATGAATCTCTGACCAGCCAATGTGGCCAGATCTTGCTAGAGCGTGGCCACCGCATTGCTGCCGTCGTCACCCGCAACGCGGATGTAAAGAAATGGGCGCTGTCCAAAGGGTTGCGCGTGGAGGCGGCGGGCGATTGGGCTGCGCTTGCCGGGCTATCGGTTGAATGGCTTTTGTCCGTTGCGAACCTCTCGGTCATACCCGACCAAGTGCTGGCCATGGCTTCGAGCGGCGCCGTAAATTTTCATGATGGTCCCTTGCCACGCCATGCCGGTCTGAATGCCCCGGTTTGGGCCATTCTGGCGGGAGAGGCGCATCACGGCATCACCTGGCATTTGATGGAAGGTGGGGTGGATGAGGGCGACATTCTTGAGCAACGCCTTTTTGACATTACTGCGAATGACACCGCGCTGACGCTGAACACCCGCTGCTTCGAAGCGGGTATGGAATCTTTCCCGGCCCTGGTCGGCCAGTTGGAAAATGGTATTCGCCGCCAGCGCCAAGATCTTTCGCTGCGCAGCATTCACATGCGCCATGATCGCCCCAGCGCCATGGGGCGTATTGATTTCTCCAAGCCTGCACCAGAGGTGATCCGCCGGGTGTGCGCACTAGACCATGGGCGCTACTGGAACCCACTTTCCACCGCAAAAATCGCCACCGCATCGCGCGTGCTAAACGTTGGCGCAGCGGAACCCGCAGAGGGGTCGGGGGCTGCGGGCACCGTGTTTTCGGCCACGCCAGAAGGGCTGGTGGTGGCCTGCGGCACAGGTGCGGTGCGCCTAAACCGTTTGAGCTGCCAGATCAAAGGCGGTCCGGTGTGCCCCTCGACGATCACCGATGCTAGCCTGCCATTGCTTGACGCAGCACAGGCGCAGCAACTCTCTGACGCGCTTGCCGCCGTCGTGCCGGGCGAAGCTGCTTTGCGCCGAGCACTGCTGCGAATGAACCCCGCACAGGTTGCGGGGGCAGGCTCTGCCACCCAGGCCGATTGGCAAAGCCTGCCGCTCTCGGGTGATTTTGCTAGCCTTGCCTTGGCCGGCGCACGTGCGCTTGGCCAACCCGCGGTGGATTTTGCACTGGGAGGCGAAGGCTTGCCAGGCTACTTAAGCTACTGGGTGCCGATTGCCGTGAACGCCGAGGGGTCCATCACCGAAGCCAAGGCCAGCCTCACCGAAGCGTTAACCAAAGCCCGCGCTACACCCGCCTTTGCGCTAGACCTGATGACGCGCGACAGCGCACTGCAAGGCCTGACCGTTCCGCAGTTGGCGCTTGGAGACGCTGCGGTGGCGGGCAGTGTGGTCACGCTATCGCCCTCGGCTTTTTACTACGACGCCGCAAGGCTCTCTGCGCCCCAGGCCCAAGCGCTCGCCGCCCGCATACGCCATGTGGTTAGCGAATTGGCCCAACTACCCGGCGACACGCCCTTGGCCAGTGTCTCGGCCCTGACCCAGGCCGAACGCACGCAGGTTTTGCACGGCTGGAACGCAACTGCCGCGCTGCGCAACCCCACGACCATTCACCAGGCGTTTGAAGCACAAGTTGCCAAGACACCGGAGGCAGTGGCTTTGGTCTGTGAAGCCGAAAGCCTGACCTATGCCGCACTCAATGCCCGGGCCAACAAGGTGGCTCACACGCTCATCGGAATGGGTGTTACCCCTGGCACGCTGGTGGGTCTTTGCACTCGCCGCAGCCTGGATCTCTTGATCGGCGCTTTGGGCATCCACAAAGCGGGTGGAGCCTATGTGCCCATGGATCCGGCCTATCCGGCTGAACGCATCGCGTTGTTTATTGAAGACAGCGCGTGCCCGGTGGTGGTAACGCAGTCGGGCATCGCTTTGCCCGCCCATAGCGCGCAGGTGCTGGAGTTGGGAAGCGATGGCCGTATCCACGCCGCACCTTCAGCCAACCCGGTGTGCGACGTGCAGCCGCAGGACATCGCCTACATGATCTACACCTCGGGCTCCACCGGACGGCCCAAGGGCGTGATGGTGGAGCACCGCAACGTTGCCAACTTCTTTACCGGCATGGACCAACGTATCGGCGCGGAGCCGGGTGTCTGGCTGGCTGTTACTTCGCTGTCGTTCGACATCTCGGTGTTGGAACTTTTCTGGACCCTGGCACGCGGCTTCAAGGTGGTTATTTCGTCGGATGAAAACCGTGCACTCGTGTCATCGGGCAGCTTTGTCAACCCGCAGAAGATGGATTTCTCCATCTACTACTGGGGCAATGACGACGGGCAGGGCCCGAAGAAATACGAACTTCTCTTGGAAGGTGCCAAGTTTGCCGATACCCATGGTTTTTGTGCCGTCTGGACGCCCGAGCGCCACTTTCATGCCTTCGGTGGCCCTTATCCGAACCCGGCAGTAACCGGAGCCGCTGTGGCGGCCGTGACCAAAAACATCGCTGTGCGCGCGGGCTCGTGCGTGGTGCCCTTGCACCACCCGGCACGCATTGCAGAGGAATGGGCGGTTATTGACAACCTGACCAACGGGCGCGCAGGCATTGCGGTTGCCTCGGGCTGGCAGCCAGAAGACTTTGTGCTGCGCCCCGAAAATACGCCGCCCAAGAACAAGGCCGCCATGTACGCCGCCGCCGATCAGGTTCGGCGTTTGTGGCGCGGCGAGGGAGTGGATTTTCTGAAAGCCGATGGCACTCCGTTTACTGTGAAGACCCAGCCACGCCCCGTGTCCAAAGAGTTGCAACTATGGGTCACCACCGCGGGCAACCCCGACACCTGGCGCGAGGCCGGTGAGCTTGGCGCCAACGTGCTGACGCATTTGCTGGGTCAATCGATTGACGAGGTGGCCAAGAAAATCATCATTTATCACGAGGCCCTGCGCAAGGCAGGCCATGACCCGGCCCAGTTCACCGTCACACTGATGCTGCACACCTACATTGGCCGGGACCGTGAGCAGGTGCGCCGCGTAGCCGAAGGCCCGATGAAGGCTTACCTTGGCGCCGCAGTTGGCTTGGTCAAGCAATACGCCTGGGCGTTCCCGGCTTTCAAGAAACCTGCGGGCGTCGAAAATCCGATGGACATCGACCTGCGCACACTGACGGCCGAGGAAAATGACGCGATCCTCGATTTCGCGTTCCAGCGCTACTTTGAAGACTCGGGGCTGTTTGGCACCGTTGAAGACGCCCTTGCCCGGGTTGAGCAGCTAAAACGCATTGGCGTGGGCGAGGTGGCTTGCTTGGTGGACTATGGCATTGCGCCCGAGCGTGTGCTAGAGGCGCTGTACCCCTTGGCTGAGGTGGTGAAGCGCGCCAACTCGGGAGGTGGCGCGCAGGAGGGGGATTACTCCATTGCGGCCCAGATTCTGCGCCACGGGGTGACGCATCTGCAGTGCACCCCTTCGATGGCCCGCATGATCGCCATGAACGATGAAGCCCGCATGGCACTCTCAAGCGTAAAGACCCTGATGGTGGGCGGCGAGGCACTGCCTGGAGCCTTGGTGAACGATCTGCGCAACGCCTCTAGAGCGCGCATCCTGAACATGTATGGCCCGACCGAGACCACCATCTGGTCCTCGGTAGAAGAGGTCGGCGAGGTTGAGCCGATCTCCAACATTGGCACCCCGTTGGCTAACCAGCAGATGTATGTGCTGGACGAGGCAATGAACCCGGTGCCTCCCGGCACTGCGGGCGAGTTGTGGATAGGGGGCGACGGCGTGACGCGTGGCTATTGGCAGCGCCCCGATCTGACCGAGGAGCGCTTCAAGCCGGATACTTTCGTGACCACAGAACGCGCCTGCCCTTGGGGTGCGCGGATGTACAGAACCGGCGACCTAGTGCGGTGGCGTGCGGATGGCAAGCTCGATTTCCTGGGGCGCGCAGACTTCCAAGTGAAGTTGCGCGGCTATCGTATTGAACTTGGTGAAATTGAAGCGGTGCTGGAAGCCCAGCCTGGTGTCAAGCAAGCCGTTGTGCTGGCGCGTGAAGACAGCCCTGGCGATTTGCGTTTGGTGGCCTACCTGTCGGGCAGCGCGCATGAAGTGAGCCTGCGCGCCGAACTCGCAGCGGTTTTGCCAGAACACATGATCCCGGCGCATTTTGTGACCTTGGACAGTTTCCCCCTTACCCCCAACCGCAAGGTAGACCGCAAGGCACTGCCCGCGCCTTCGGCTAGCGCGCCGCAAACCGAAACTTTCGTCGCGCCTCAAAGCGATATCGAGTCGCAACTTGCCGCCATTTGGGCCCGCATATTGGGTGTGCCCAAAGTGGGAGCGCGCGACAACTTCTTTTCCCTTGGCGGCCACAGCCTTCTGGCCGTGCAAGCCCACCGGGAAATTCGCCAAGCGCTGGGAGCCACCAAGTTGTCAATTACCGACATCTTCCGGTTTCCAACGCTCGCTGCCTTGGCCAAGCATCTGGACGATAAACCGAAAGCCCCTGTAGCTGCAGCGCAGGCAGCTTCTGCGACCGAAGCGGTCAACGACCGGGCCGAGGCCCGCAACGACGCGATGGCGCGGCGCTCGGCTATGCGCGCCCGGCGCACGGGCGAAGAAGTCTGAGTCTTGGCTTGGCTTGGCTTGGCGGTGCTAGTCGTCAAGTTAAACCTAGTCAAAGGCTTCCAACGCCTTAGAACCCCCATTTACAAGTGGTGTTCAGGCAGCAGGGGCACAGCGACGCGTTTTTGGGAAACGTATTTGCGCGATTGATTTCGATGTGTGTACTTTGGGCATTAGCCTTTGCGCTGCACAACACCGGTCTTCGGATAGCTGGTGACAACCGACCAAATGATTTCACTCATGAGGCCCGCCAATTCTGGCGATATTTCTGGAAGCTGGCTGCCATTGACCAGTTGAATACGCTGCGGGGTGGCAGGCGGGGGCCGATGGTAAAGCACCGCATAGTGGGTTAGTGCGACTAGATAATTGCCCAGTGGACTCAAATGAATCGTGTCCTGCTCACCCTTGTCAGTGAGGGCAAATAAATCTTTGCGCGTTCGGAGACGATCCACCCCTCCTCGTTTCTCAATTTCCCGAACCAAGCGCGCCATCACTTGCCCGGCTGGAATCACATACACCGGCCCTCCGGTGTCTTGGTGTGCCAGGCCCTGTGCCAACAACACCCCCTCCCAATAGAGGCCAAGGTCCCGGTCCAGTCGTTCCAGCCAACCGGCAGGGTCATCGAGGTTGTGCCACAACTCATAGAGGTAAACACGGCTCTGCGGATTGGCAGCGCGGGCGTCGTGCGCCCATTTACGAATGTACTTGGGGCTGTCGTGGTACTTGATCATGTCCTTGATCTCAACCGCTTCAGCCAACACCACCACATCGAACTGGCCACTGTCCACCGCTTTGCGCGCATCCTGATATCGGGCATGCCCATTCATCTCAGCAAAACCATTAACAGGCACGTCAGGCTCCCAATGCGACTTCAGTGAAGCGCCCCACCCTAGCTGAGACCGGTGGTCGTGACCGGGACCCGCCAGTTGCTCCAGCATCATCGGTATGTCTGTGTTGACCAAGCTGTGTCCGATGTGGAAAACCCGCAGCGGCTTGGCCGGCGGAGCCAGCGGCTGCGCGTACAGTTCGTTCAATGCAGCAGGCTCCAAGGCCTTTTGTCCGCCACAGGCGGCCAAGGCAAGCACCATCACGTAGGGGATTTTGCGGAGAAAGTTCATCGTTTGGAAGAAGTAAGGGGGGGGGATTGCCTGCAAGCTCGCCTGTGCACTCCTACTGACCGGACTGCATACGCGCGCTTTTCCAATACACGTCGTCACCCAAGGTGCCATCCGTTCGGTGGCGATTGAGGACGCGGGAGAACACAAACATCAGGTCCGACAAGCGGTTGAGGTATTGGCGCGGCGTATCCTTCAGCGCTTCTTCATTGCCCAGTGCCACCACAGCGCGCTCGGCCCGACGGGCCACGGTGCGGCACACATGGGCCAATGCGGCTGCGCGGGTGCCTGCGGGCAAGATGAATTCTTGGAGGCGTGGCAAGGCTTCGTTATGCAGTTCGAGGGCTTCGTCCAGTGCCAAAACCGCTTCACTCTTGAGCAACTCGAAGCCGGGAATTGAGAGCTCACCGCCAAGGTTGAAAAGCTGGTGCTGAACCTCCACCAGTACACTGCGCACACCCTCTGGCATTTCCTCGCAAAGCAATACACCGATGTGCGAGTTCAGCTCGTCCACCTCACCCATCGCGTGAACGCGCAGGCTATTTTTGGACACCCGGGTGTTGTCACCCAGCCCCGTGGTTCCGTTGTCCCCGGTGCGGGTTGCAATTTGTGTAAGTCGATTTCCCATGACGGCATTGTGGCAGGAACACTAAGTTTTTTCAGCCATGCGCCTACTTGCAATAGGTGTACTTGCTGACCATACTGCGCAGCATGGTCCCTCTTTGTCCACCTTGGTTCGTATTCGCATCGGTGCTAGTCGCCTCCAGCAGCGCAGCGTTGGCCCAGTCAAACGGCGCGGACACGCGCTACCAGTTCGACCGCTACAGCAAGTCAGAGCTAGAGGCTGTCTGCGAAGCCATATCCCCCTCCGCCTATGCCAGCGGCATGCTCGATGGTGCGTGGTTTTCGTTTCCTGGCGCTGGCAGAACCTATTACTACCGTTCCGCCTGTTACATGGAGTTGGTGCGGCGTACAGGCCGCGCAGAAGTCTGCCCCAAAGTCGTTGAACGTCGCTCCCTTCTGGGCGACGGCTCCAGCTACACGCCGAAACGCTGCCAGGAAGTGGCGGAAGCCTTCAACGCGCGGGAAAAACAAAACGCGGTAGCCCGAGAAAACTTTGCGCAATCGGTGGCTGGAGCTTTCAAAGTTAGTAGCCTTAAGGTGCTCCCTTTGGCCAATCAAAACTGGCGTATTGAAGTAAGTACCGAAGGTACCCGCGCCGGTGACTATGTGCTGGAGGTCGCGCGCATCCGGGACCGAAAGGTACTGTACCTAGAGACCCACACGCTGACGCAGCCCCGCACGTTTGTGTGGGAGCTCAACCGCGCGACCATTGTGGGCGACACGCCGCTGCCCAACATCTTTCCTATGGCGGTCAGCATGATGTACCTCAGGCCAGCCACCGCGTTGATGCCAGCGGGGGAGCACATCACCGGCATACAAAACTTTACTTTGTCTGCTCCATAGAAACTTACCGTCCAATTCGCTGCCAGTTTTCCGTCAGGCATCGAAACACCGCTTGTTCATAGAATGGAAAACATCCATGTTTCGTAACACCCCGACCGGAGACCTGTCATGAACGCCCCTTACCTCCCCCCCTCGTTGCCGGAAGTAACGCAGCGCATCATTCCTGCGGAGTTTTTGGTAGCGTTAGGCGCTCGGTTTGGAGAGCA
The DNA here is from genome assembly GCA_004293725.1 of Curvibacter sp. Taxonomy (GTDB): domain Bacteria; phylum Pseudomonadota; class Gammaproteobacteria; order Burkholderiales; family Burkholderiaceae_C; genus Allorhodoferax. The sequence goes on along the minus strand of REAW01000010.1, from coordinate 111,491 downwards.
GTTTTCCACCGCATGGGTGGTGCGCGAGCAACATGGGCGCGACGAATCCGCGTTTGATATTCCGCCGCCAGCCGCCGTGGTGTTTGCCCACAGCACGGCAGATGTCAGTGATGCGGTGGCGCTGGCTGCCCAGTACCGGGTGCCGGTGATTCCGTTTGGCGTGGGTTCCTCATTGGAAGGGCATTTACTGGCCGTACAAGGCGGCCTCAGCCTCGATGTGAGTCGCATGAACCAAATCCTGGCGATCAACGCCGAAGACCTGACGGTCACGGTGCAGCCCGGTGTGACACGCAAGCAGCTCAATGACGAGATCAAGTCGACAGGCCTCTTCTTTCCCATTGATCCGGGGGCCGATGCAACGATTGGCGGCATGAGCGCCACCCGGGCCAGCGGTACCAATGCCGTGCGCTACGGGACCATGCGGGAAAACGTATTGGCGCTGGAAGTGGTAACCGCGAGCGGAGAAATTATCCGCACCGGTACGCGGGCCAAGAAAAGCAGCGCTGGCTACGACTTGACACGCCTATTGGTCGGTAGTGAAGGTACGCTGGGCGTGATCACTGAAGTCACGGTGAAGCTTTACCCCTTGCCCGAGGCTGTAATGGCAGCCACCTGCTCGTTCAACAGCCTGGCCGATGCGGTGAACACCACCATCCAGATCATTCAATTGGGCATACCGATTGCGCGCTGCGAACTGCTGGACGCCAACACTATCCGGATGGTCAACGCGCACTCCAAGCTCACCCTGCGCGAAGGCGCCATGCTGTTGATGGAGTTCCACGGTTCGCCCGATGGTGTCAAGGAGCAAGTACAGACGGTGCAAGATATTGCCGCCGAATTTGGCGGCGCCGCATTCGAGTGGGCGCAAACCCCCGAAGAACGCACCCGTCTTTGGACCGCACGGCACAACGCCTACTTTGCAGGTGTGCAGTCGCGCCCTGGCTGCAAAGCCATCACCACGGACGCCTGCGTGCCGATTTCCCATTTGGCAGATGCGTTGCTGGACAGTGTGACGGAAGCACAGGAAGCTGGTTTGCCTTATTTTTTGGTTGGGCACGTGGGTGACGGCAACTTTCATATGGGATACCTGATTGACCCAGCCATACCGGCAGAGCGCGCACTGGCCGAAAAGCTGAACCACCAATTGGTATCGCGCGCTCTACAGCTGGGCGGCACTTGCACCGGCGAACACGGTGTGGGCCTGCATAAACAGGGTTTTCTGGTGGAAGAGACTGGCAACGGTGCGGTGGACATGATGCGAACCATCAAACGGGCGCTGGACCCGCACAACATCCTGAACCCCGGAAAGATTTTTTCGCTATAAGTTTTGTAGCTGTTTGCGCAGATCCCACGGGCGCCAACTGCCCATATACTGTATTTTTGCACTCACTGGAGCCTTTGCCATGTCAATCCATCGTCGCCTCGTCATTGCCAGTGCCGTACTGGCCGCTCTGTCTGTTTCCGCCGCGCACGCAGCCGATGCAGCCCTGCCCGACCTGAAGGGCCGCACCATCGTGGCCGTGACCGAAAACGCCTACCCGCCCCTGAACTTCAAAGACCCCAAAACCGGCCAGAGCGTGGGCTGGGAATACGACGTGTTCAACGAGATTGCCAAGCGCCTCAACGCCAAGGTGGACTGGAAGCTCACCAGCTGGGACACCATGATCGAAGCCGTGCGCAAAGGCCAGTTCGACGTGGGCATGGACGGCATCACCATCAAGGACGACCGCAAGAAACAGGTGGACTTTTCCGACGCCTATATGGTGTCTGAGCAGTTCATGATGGTGCGCGCTAATGAGAAGCGCTTTACCGATGCAAAGGCCTTCAAGGCCAACGCCAAGCTGCTGGTAGGCGCCCAAAGTGGCACCACCAATTTCTACACCGCGGTGTACGAAGTGCTGGACGGCAACGAGAAGAACCCACGCATCAAGCTGTACGAGACCTTCGGCCTGTCCATGCAAGCGCTCAAAGCCGGTGACGTGGACACCGTGCTGACCGATGGCGTTTCTTCCCAAGGCTATGTCAAGGCATTCCCCGACACCTACAAGGTGGTGGGCAAGCCCATGGGGCGCGAAGAGTTCGGCTTCATTTACAAAAAGGGCTCGGACCTGGTGAAGCCTGTGAATGCAGCGCTCAAGCAGATGAAGGCCGACGGCACGATCAAGAAGTTCGACCAGAAATGGTTTGTGGACTACAAACTGAATCAATAAGCAAGATTGCTGCCTCGTGCAGATTCTTGTTGACTCGGAGTCGTCCGAGCGCCCGTACTGGCTGATCGCCCTGGGCCTGATCAGCGCTGCTTTTGTGGCGCTGGCCATTGCCGACGGGCGCTATGCCTTCATCTTCCAGACGCTGGCCGAAGGTCTGTGGACCACTGTCTATGTGGCGGTCATCAGCTTCACGCTGGCCGCCAGCATCGGTTTGTTGCTGGCACTGGCCAGCCGCTCCAAACAGGTGTGGCTGCGCCAGAGTGCGCGCTTCTACATTGAGGTGATACGCGGCCTGCCTGCGCTGGTGATCTTGCTGTATGTGACTTTTGTGGGCGCGCCCGCGGTGGTGAACCTGTACCAGTGGGCTTGTGAGGGCTGGATCGCCAAAGAGTGGCTGCCAGATATTCAGGTGCGCGATGTATCGAACACCGTGCGCGGCATTGTGGCGCTGGCGCTGGCCTACAGCGCCTTTCTGGCCGAGGTGTTCCGCGCGGGCTTGCAAAGTGTGGAACGCGCGCAGATTGAAGCGGCCCAAGCTATCGGCCTGAACCGCTGGCTCACGTTCCGGCTGGTGGTGTGGCCTCAGGCCTTTCGCCGCGTGTTACCAGTGCTGGGCAATGACTTCATTGCCATGGTGAAAGACTCTTCGCTGGTATCGGTGCTGGGCGTGAGCGACATCACCCAGCTGGGCAAGCTGTATGCGTCCAGCTCCTTCCTGACCGTGGAAACCTACAACGTGGTGGCGGTGCTGTACCTGATGCTTACCATTACCCTGTCGCTGCTGCTGCGCCGCCTTGAGCGGCATCTCAAACAGCGCGGTACTGCTTAAGCCCGCGCCTTGTCGTCTGGTTTACAGTGCGACCAACCCCACCCTTGTTGCGAGGAATGCCATGAGCATCATTTTCTGGATCGTGATTGCGGTTGCCCTGTTTTACCTGGTGAGCGTCTACAACGGCCTGGTAGAGGTTAAGAACGCAGTGTCCAAAGCGTGGGCCAATATTGATGTGCTGCTCAAACAGCGCCACGACGAGCTTCCCAAGCTGATCGACACCTGCAAACAGTACATGCAGCACGAGCAAGAGACCCTGGAGCGGGTAATCCAGGCCCGTGCGCGGGTGTCGTCGGCGCGCGAGGCGCACAACGTAGGAGCCTTGGGCGTGGCAGAGACGGCACTGCGCAGCGGCCTGGGGCAACTATTCGCGTTAGCCGAGAGCTACCCGGACCTGAAAGCCAGTGAGCAGTTTGTGCAATTGCAGTCGCGCATTAGCAGCCTGGAGAACAACATTGCAGACCGCCGCGAGTTTTACAACGAGTCGGTCAACATCAACAACGTGCGGATCGAGCAGTTTCCCGGGGTGCTGGTTGCCAAGTTTTTCAACTTCAAGGGGTTTGAATTGCTCAAATTTGTTGCCGAAGAGCTGCAGGATGTAGACGTGGCTGCGCGCTTTAAAAGCTGATTGCAGACGGTAAACCCAACGCTGACGCGCTGTGAGTTTGGAACTGGCGAGCCTGCGCTGGGTGCGCAGCCAGAGTGTGGATGGGTTGCTGGCCGCCATTTATTTGGGGGCGATTGGCGCCGTTTTCCAATTCGGCCCAGGACATGCACAACTCTGGACGCTAGCTGCCGCCAGCATAGTAGGCCTGCTGGCCTGGGGTGCAGCGTTGCGACGCGCACGCGCGATTGCCAACATCGCAACCTCTCGCATTTCCTCTGCTGCCCAGGGCTATGTAGAGCTGCACGGGCGCGCCACCACCACCGACCTGATCGTGAGCCCGTTCAGTAACACGCCCTGCATCTGGTACCGCTACCGCGTGTTTGAGCGTGAAAGCAGCGCCAAGGAATGGCGCGAAGTCGAAAGCGGCGTCAGCAGTGCCACGTTTGACCTCCACGACGGCAGTGGTGCTTGCACGGTCGACCCCGACCATGCCGAGGTCATGGGCGCAGAAGTTAGCACCCGCTACGCAGAACATACCAAGCATGTGGAAGAAATCCTGCACGGCGGACGCACCCTCTATGCACTGGGTGATTTCACAACGGTGGGCGGAGCGCACTCTGTTTTGAGCCTGCGCGAAGATGTCAACGCCCTGCTCTCCAACTGGAAGCAAGACCGCACTGAACAGCGCCGCCGCTTTGACCTCAACCGCGATGGCCAGGTTGACGTGCAGGAATGGGAGCTGGCCCGCCGCTTGGCAACCCGCACGGTAGAAAAGGAGCACCGCCACATCCGCGCACAGCCTGGTGTGCACGTCATGCGTGCACCGCAAGACGGACGCTTGTTCCTTCTGTCTCCCCTGGCACCCCACACCTTGCGCCGACGCTACCTGCTCTGGAGCGCCCTGCATCTAGCGGTATGCCTTTGCGGCGCCGCAGCAATCCTGGCACTGTCCGCTGCTTGAGGTTGGTAGCGGGTCGCCATGCGTCGCATTTGTGCACCACCGCCGCAACCGGGACATGGAACAAAACAGGAAGTGGGAATGGGCGTCTAGCTGGCCACTGGGCGGGCACTAGCTTTTGCTTTTTTCGATCACAAAACTGCCATATTTCGTATTTTTCGATAAATTTCTTCGGTTTGTGATCACAAATTAGAAGTCGCACTAGAATTTGGCCATCTCCACTCCCGGCCACACCCATGTCCACCCCCAGCGCCATTGAAGCTTTCTTGACCCAGCACCGCATCCACGAGGTGGAGTGCGTCATCCCCGACATGACGGGTATTGCGCGCGGCAAGATCCTGCCGCGCGACCTGTTTCTGGCAGCGGGGGAAATGCGCATTCCCAAGAGCGTGCTGCTCAACACCGTGAATGGCCAGCAGCCCGACAACGGCCCCTATGTGGGCGACACAGACCCCGACATGGTGTGCCTGCCCGATGTGAGCACCGCTCGCGTGGTGCCCTGGGCGGCCGAGCCGGTGGCGGTGGTGATCCACGACTGCCAGGAGTGGGACGGCAGCCCGGTGCAGATTTCGCCGCGCGGCGTGTTGCGCCGCGTGCTCAAACAGTTTGAGGCACGCGGCTGGTCGCCGGTGGTGGCCCCCGAGATGGAGTTTTATCTGGTGGCGCGCCAGCAAAACCCGCACGAGCCCCTACAGCCGCCGCTGGGCCGCACCGGCAAGCCCGAGGCCGGGCGGCAAAGCTACTCCATTGACGCGGTCAACGACTTCGACCCCTTCTTTATGGAGCTGTCCAGTTTCTGCAAGCAGCACAACTTGGGCGTGGAGACCCTGATTCACGAGGCCGGCCCCGGCCAGATGGAAATCAACTTCAGCCACGGCAATGCGCTGGAGTTGGCGGACCGGGTGTTTTTGTTCAAGCGCACGGTGCGCGAGACGGCGCTGCGCCACGGCATTTTTGCCACCTTCATGGCCAAGCCCATGGAGCAGGAGCCGGGCAGCGCCATGCACATTCACCAGAGCATTCTGGATGCGGACGGCAACAACATTTTCAGCCTGCCCGATGGCTCGGCCAGCCCGCTGTTCGGCCAGTGCATTGCGGGGCTGCAGGCCTACATTCCGCAGCTCATGCCCATGTTTGCGCCGTATGTGAATTCGTACCGGCGGCTCTCGCCCTTTATGTCGGCGCCCATCAATGTGCGTTGGGGGCATGACAACCGCACCTGCGGCATCCGCATCCCCAAGTCCAGCCCCGCCAACCGCCGGGTAGAAAACCGGGTGCCCGGCGTGGACGTGAACCCCTACCTCGCCATGGCGGCCACGCTGGCCTGCTGCTACCTGGGCATGACCGAGGGCCTGAAGCCCAGCGCCCCCACCACCGACAGCGCCTGGAACGTAAGCCACGAACTGCCCCGCCATCTGGAAGACGCGATTGCTTCCATGCGCAGCTGCGAGCCCATGCGCGAGGTGCTGGGCTCTGGTTTTGTAGACGCGTTTTGCGCCGTGAAAGAGCTGGAGTACGCCACCTATAACCGCGTGATCAGCTCCTGGGAGCGTGAACACCTGCTGTTGCTGGTGTAAACGGGAGCCTTGCCATGACCCTGCCTTACCGCCACCTGGACCCCCAACGCCTGACCGCCGTGCGCGAGCGCGAGCGTGCCGCCTATGCGGCTGCCAACACCACGTCGCACGCCCTGTCGCAACGGGCTGCCAAGCACCTGATGTTTGGCGTGCCCCTGCACTGGATGAGCGACTGGTCCACCCCCTTCCCGCTGCATCTGGCCCACGCGCAGGGCGCGCGGCTGACCGACGCCGATGGCCACCACTATGTGGACTTTTGTCTGGGTGACACGGGCGCCATGTTTGGCCACAGCCCGCCGGCTGTGGCGCGCGCCATTGCGGCACAAGGAGCGCAAGGCATTACCACCATGCTGCCCGGTGAGGACGGCGTGTGGGTGGCCGAGGAGCTGGCTCGCCGCTTCGGGCTGCCGGTGTGGCAGTTTGCGTTGTCGGCGTCTGACGCCAACCGCTTTGCCATCCGCTGGGCGCGTGCGCTCACGGCGCGCACGCAGGTGCTGATCTTCAATGGCTGCTACCACGGCACCGTGGACGATGTGTTTGTGGACCTGGTGGACGGCCAGCCCCGCACGCGCGACAGCCTGCTGGGCCAGGTGGTGGACATCACCCGCACCACCCGCAGCGTGGAATTCAACGACCTGGCCGCGCTGGAAGCTGCACTGGCCGACGGCCAGGTAGCCTGCCTGCTGGCAGAGCCTGCCATGACCAACATTGGCATGGTGCTGCCCGAGCCCGGCTTTTGGGAAGCGGCGCAGGCGCTGTGCCGCCGCTACGGCACGCTGCTGCTGATCGACGAAACCCACACCATCAGCACCGGCCCCGGCGGCTACACCCGTGCCCACGGCTTGCAGCCCGATTTGCTGGTGCTGGGCAAACCCATTGCAGGTGGCGTACCCTGCGCGGTGTATGGCTTTAGCGCCGAGGCCGCCGCGCGTGCGGAAGCCGCCAAGCGCAACGCACCGCCCGGCCACAGCGGCATAGGCACCACGCTGACCGCGAACTTGCTCACTATGGCTGCCATGCGCGCCAACCTGGCGGAGGTGATGACCGACGCGGCCTACGCACACATGTTCACGCTGGCGACCCGCTTGGCGGAAAGCCTGCGCGCCATGATTGCGCGGCACAACTTGGGCTGGTGCGTAACGCAAGTGGGCGCGCGCACCGAGTTCCAGTTCACACCCACACCGCCGCGCAACGGCAGCGAGGCCGACCGCATCTTGAACCCGGCGCTGGAACAAAACATCCACCTCTACCTGCTGAACCGGGGCCTGGTGATCACCCCGTTTCACAACATGATGCTGGTGTGCCCCGACACCACCGCCGACGATGTGGACCGCCTGGTGGCCGGAATGGATGGCTTTGTGCAGGACACCATCTCGCCATGACGGCACCAGCTACCAGCACCGACCAAGACCGCGCCTACACCACGCTGCGGCAGTGGATCACGGTGGGCCGCTTTCTGCCCGGCGAGCGGCTCAAGATCCGCAACGTAGCCGCCGACATGGGCGTGGGGCAAATGCCGGTGCGCGCGGCTTTGCAGCGGTTGTCCGCCGAGGGAGCGCTCATCAATGTGCCCAATGCCGGGATGACCGTGCCACGACTCTCGTTGCCCGAATTTGATGACCTGCTGCAGATGCGCATGATGCTGGAGGGCGAAGCCGCCGAGCGCGGCAGCCTGCGGTTGGATGCCGCGCAGATTGCCACGCTGCAAAGCTGGAGCGCTGACATGGCCGCCGCCCTGCAGATGGGTGATGCCAAGCGCTACCTGGACATCAACGAAGACTTCCATGTGCTGCTCTACAAGGCCGCAGGCTCGTCCCTGCTGTTTCAACTGATAGACACCCTGTGGCTGCGCGCCGGCCCCATCTCCAACCGCCTTTTTGACACCCCGGATGCCAGCGCCGTGCTCAACGACGCGCACGACGACTTGGTGCAAGCCCTGCTCAAGCGCGACAGCGCCGCCGTGCGCCGCGCGGTAGAGCGCGACATCTTTGTGGCCGGCCAGTTTTTGCGCGCGGCGTGTGTGGTCAAGAAGCCTTCAACAAGCCGCCGCGCCACCGCCATCGATTAGTCCAAACGGGCTATTGGACATGGCATGAACACGAGTCACACTACTCGCAAGGACAAAAAATTGTCCTCATGTGACTAAACAAACAAGGGAGTGATTGATGTCTTTTAAAAAATTAGTAGCGGCACTAGCAGCAACTTTGGCGCTGGGCTTGGGCTCCGCACAGGCTGCAACGTACAGCTTGGTGGGTCTGCAATCTGGCCCGCTTGCAAACCCAGGTTCTTTTGTAGCGACGGTGAATGCATCGGTAGCTGACGCCATGGCAACTTTGGACTTTGTGGTTCAAGGCTTCAGGTCGCTGGATGGCAACAACTCCTACCGCGACGTGTTGTCCTTGTCTATTAATGGCGGTTCTGCCATTACAGGTTCCTTCAATTTGGGTGGCGGCGGTACATCGGACACGTCGTTTGGTGGCGCTACAGCGGTCACTGTGAACCAAAATGGCGTGAATCCCGGAACCGCCATTGGCTGGAACGGTGGTACCACCACCATCAGCGGGTTGCGCTTTAACTTGTTGGCGGGTGTCAATACTTTCACCTTCGCCTACTCTGCGCCAGGTGCTTTGAATTACGGTGGACAACCTTTGAGCGACGAAGGTTGGGGCATCAAATCAGCCATGGTGACAGCGGTTCCAGAGCCCGAAACCTACGCCATGATGCTGGCTGGCCTGGGCCTGATGGGTGCCATCGCACGCCGTCGCAAAGCCAAGCAAGCTTAAGCTTCAGCAACGCACAATAACGGGAGCTTCGGCTCCCGTTTTGCTTTGTAGATGTCGACGAAATGCAGAGGTTTGTGGGCCTGACTCGAACACCATGCGAAACAAATAGGTTCGAATGAACACATTGCAAACTTTGATCACCGCGTTCTTCAGCTTCAAGGCATACGTCATGCTGCCCATCCTGATGCTGCTGATCGCGTTGGCGGCACGCGTGCCTGTGCGTCAGGCCGTACTGAGCACAGTGGCGCTGGCAGCAGGTTTTGCCGGCGTGTTTATTGCCTTCAACTTCTTTGTGGCAAACATCAGCCCCGCGGTGCAACAGCTATCGCAAGCGCGCGGGCTGCACTTTCCGGTTTTGGACGTCGGCTGGTTGCCGCTGGCGGCCATTACCTGGGCCTCCCCATTGGCGGCCATTTCTATCCCCGTCGTTTTGGCCCTCAACATCGCCATGCTCGCCTTGGGCTGGACACGTGCCATCTACATCGACATCTGGAACTACTGGCATTTCGCACTGATGGGGGCTCTGGCGATGACCGTGAGCGGCCAATGGTGGGTGGGCATGGCGGCCACGCTGGCACTCGCTGTTTATTGTTTCAAAATGACCGAGTGGAATGCGCCGGATGTGGAGCGTGAAACAGGGCTCAAGGGCATTGCGGTATCACCGGTTTCTGTCAACGGATTACTGCCCTACTTTGTGTCTGTAGACTGGCTGTTGGACCGCGTACCAGGACTACGCCGCTGGACCTACAACCCGCAGAAGGAGCTCGATGCGGCGCATGCCGGGCAAAGCAATGTGTTTCTCACCTTTGCGGGTGAGCCCATGATGATCGGGCTGCTCATGGGTCTGGCACTTGCCATCGCGGCGGGTTATGGATTGAAAGAGACGCTGGAGCTTGGGGTGCACATTGCAGCCGTGATGTTCATCCTCCCCAAAAGTGCAGGCCTGATAGGCGAGGCCATGATCCCGATTACCAGTGCGCTGCGCGCGCAGGTTGAGCGGCGTTTTCCATCACGGGGACAGTTGGTCGTAGCAATGGACACGGGTTTCTTGTTGCACCACAAGTCGGTGGTCATCACCGGATTGCTTTTGATGGCATTGGCGATCGTCATTGCTTTAGTGCTTCCGGGCAACACGGTGCTGCCGTTGGGAGATTTGTCGAACCTGATTTCGGTGATGTCACTCTCGGTTTTGGTGTTTCGGGGCAACGTGGTGCGGGCAGTGCTGGCGGGGGTTCCGGTCGTGATCACCTTTTTGCTGGTTTCATCCCACATGGCGCCGCTCTACACCGAGTTGGCACAAGGCACACCTTCGTTTGACGCCAGCGGTTTGGGGCAAATCACCTCATTCACCGATGGCGGCCATCAAATCCGGTTTTTGATGTTGGAGGCGCTGGGCGGCGCGTGGTGGACCTTGCCGGTTGCGCTGTTGTTGGGGCTTGCCATGTGGCTTACCCGCCAGCGCTACATACGACTCACTGCTGAGCCATAAGCGCGCTCAGGCGATACCGCAAAACTTCTTGAACGGCCCCAGCACCGCATCGCCGCGGAAGGGCTTGACGATCCAGCCGGTTACACCGATGGTACGGCCGCGATCACGCATCACCGGGTTGTCTTCGGTGGTGAGCATGATGATGTGCACCGCCTTGTTACCGAGGTCGTTGCGGATTTTTTCGGCCATGGCCAAACCATCCATATTGGGCATATTGACGTCGCTGACCACCAGTTTGATGCCAGGATCTGCCCGCAATTGGGCCAAGCCATCGCGGCCATCGGTGGCCAGCGCCACGTTGAACCCATTTTTGATTAAGTAGCCGGAAACGATTTCCCGCATCGTGCTGGAATCGTCCACCACCAAAACATTCGCCATCTCTACCCTCTTCTTGTCCACACCAAAGTTGACGCTTTGTGTTGTTAAAACAGATCCAAATCACCCGCTTCGCTGGAGCTTGACGCCGCATATTCCGCGAATTGCTCGGGTGACCAATGGAGGTTGAATATAAACCGCTGAACAATCACCAGCGGGAGCCCACCACGTCGGCCAGCGTCCGACAATGAATACCGCACACACAACTGGGGGTCTGGCGACCCGAAAGAAATGTATTTGTGTGCGTGGTTGATCACGATCGGCACCTGCGCCAGCTGGGTTGGTGCATGTTGCGGTGCAATATACCGGTTTTTGAAAGCGCCCCAGATCAGGTTGGTCGTTTCTCCCAGCATGTTGTTGAGGTCGCGAAAATTGAGCTCTCCGCCCACCCCCTCAAAACTGAAGCCTTTGAGCATGCCCTGACGCAGAGCGCTCTCTTCGGTTTGCAGCATCATGTAGCCACGGCACCAGGCGCTTTCGATCGGGATGATGGTGGACACCTCGCCGTGGATGATGCGGTCGTGCACCACGTACGGGGGCTCTGCGGTGACATGGGCGTTGGGGAACATGGAGCGCATGGAGGACAAGGTCAAATCCACAATGCCGTCCACCAGTGCGGTGGGATAGCGCAAGCTGAAGATGGAGCGCTCTACGCCGGCGCGCAGCTGCTCCACGTCGCCGGTGCGCCAGGGGTAGCGAATGAATTCCTGGTACAGCACATCCAGATCACCGCTGGTTGTGCGCCGCAAAAAAATGGGCAATTCGGGGCGCAACCGGTGAATCGACTCTGCCAAGTGCAGCGCATCCCGGGTGCCACAGGGCAGATCCTCAGCCAGCAGTACCCCCGCCAAGTCTTTGTGTTGCTCCAGGCAAGACACGGCATCATGCGACGTGCGCAGCAAGGGCATCAGCCCCACCGAATCGCAAAAATCAGTCAGGACTTTGCATTGCTGGGCATCGTGCTCCAGCAACAGCACCTTGGCTTCCAGGTGGGTGGTATCAGTCATCGCACAGGCCTCGCTCTATGTGGGCTCCCTGATGGCATCGTACACCGTGTCAGAGGGGTTTTGGGTGTGCTCCGTGACTCAATGGAAGTCGCGGCTTGCGGTAGCCAGGTCGCCCAGCAAGGGGGTGAGGTCGACCAGCCGTTTGGCCACCACATGGCGGACCTGGCCACCACTGTCTTCATCGCGCTGCCACACCCCATACACGGCCATGAGCCGGGCGCGGTAGACCACGTCGCGAAACTGTTCACGCACACTTTTCCACACAATCACGTTGACGCTGCCACTCTCGTCTTCCAGCGTCACGAACACCACGCCCTTTGCCGTTTGGGGCCGCTGGCGAGCCGTGACGATGCCGCAAGCCCGCACCAACCGACCACTGGGGTAGTCGCACATCTGCACGGCCGTCAGAAGCTTCATTTTTGATAGCTGCTCACGCAGTAGCAGCAAGGGGTGGGAGCGCAACGTGAGCCCCACTGCGGCGTAGTCAAAAGTCACCTCCTCGCCCTCGGCCGCCGCGGGCAGGACCAGGTCCTCTTCATCTATGGGCACACCTCGCAACAGCGCGGGTGCGGGGAGCAGCGCGGAGGCTTCCCACACCTGCTGGCGGCGGTGGCCGCTGAGCGACTGCAATGCATCGGCACTGGCCAAGGCCTTGAGGTCACCCGCGTCGAGCTGGCAGCGCAGCGCCAGGTCTTGTGTGCTGGTGAACGGCGCTTGCTGGCGCTGTGTGGTCACGCGTTCTGCCACCGCTTGGGAAAGCTGGGCAACCAGCCGCAAACCCAAGCGCACCGTGTTTGAACCGGAGGGGTCAAGGGTGCAATCCCACTCGCTGTGCATCACATCCACCGCCAGCACCGTCACGCCATGGCGCTGCGCGTCTTGCACCAGTTGCGCGGGGCCATAAAAGCCGAGCGGCTGGCTGTTGAGCAAAGCGGCCAGAAAGCACGCCGGTTCGTGGCATTTGAGGTAGCTGCTGATATAGACCAAGAGTGCAAAGCTGGCCGCATGGCTCTCGGGGAAGCCATATTCACCGAAGCCCTCCATCTGCTTGAAGATGGCCTCGGAAAAATCCGGCGGATAACCCCGCTCCACCATCCCGCCTACCAACCGGTCACGGTACTGGCTCACATTGCCATGGCGCTTCCAAGCGGCCATGGAGCGGCGCAGCGCATCGGCCTCACCGGGCGTGAAGCCGGCTGCCAGCACGGCGATCTGCATCACCTGCTCCTGAAAAATGGGCACGCCATGGGTGCGCTCCAGCGCCTTTTGCAACGCCGGATAGGGCGATTTGGCGGCTTCAGGGTCTTTGCGCGCCTTGAGATACGGATGCACCATGCCGCCCTGGATGGGCCCCGGCCGCACGATGGCCACTTCGACCACCAGGTCGTAATAACAGCGGGGCCGCAGGCGCGGCAGCATGCTCATCTGGGCGCGGCTTTCAATCTGGAACACGCCCACGGTGTCGGCAGCACAAATCATGTCAAACGTGGCCAGGTCTTCGCGCGCAATGTCTTGCATGCGCAGCGGAGCGGGCAGGCCATGGCGCTGCGTCACCAATGCCAAACAGCGGCGAATGGCGCTGAGCATGCCCAGCGCCAGCACATCCACCTTCATCAGCCCCACCGCAGCCAGATCGTCCTTGTCCCACTGAATGATGGAGCGGTCTGGCATGGCGGCGTTTTCCACCGGTACCAAGCGGGTGAGCGGACCTTGGGTGAGCACAAAACCGCCCACATGCTGGCCCAGGTGGCGCGGAAAACCCTGCAGCGTGGTGCTCAGTGTCAGCCATAGTTGCATACGGCGCTCAGAAGGAAAAACGACCCCAGCCCCGGCAGAGTATGCGCAAGCAGCTATCTTTTTTATAGCATCCTGCAGCCGCTCGACAAGCACCTCCCGGCTGTACATGCCGGGGTGCTCTTTGGCCATGGAGGCGATCAACTCCTCGGGAATCGCCAGCGCGCGGCCCACATCGCGCAATGCGCTGCGCGGGCGGTAGCTGGTCACCGTGGCGGCAATGGCGGCGCGGTTGCGGCCGTATTTGGTGTAGATGTACTGAATCACCTCCTCGCGGCGCTGGTGTTCAAAGTCCACATCGATGTCAGGCGGCTCGTTGCGTTCGCGGCTGATAAACCGCTCAAACAGCAACGAGGTCTCATGGGGGTTGGCCTCGGTGATATGCAGGCAGTAACACACCACCGAGTTGGCCGCCGAACCCCGCCCCTGGCAAAGAATGTGCTGGCCGCGCGCAAAGCGCACGATGTCATGCACCGTGAGGAAATACATCTCAAAGCGCAACTCGGCAATCAGCGCCAGCTCGTGCTCCACCCGGGCCGCAATGTCCTTCGGCATTCCGTGCGGGTACCGCGTCTGTGCGCCCTCATTGACATGGTGGCGCAGCGTCTGGGCAGGGGTTTGACCGGGCAGCACGGCCTCTAGCGGGTAGTGGTAGGCCAGCTCACCCACATGAAAGCGGCAACGCTGCGCCACCACAAGCGTGTTGGCCAGCCACTCGGGCGGGAACAATGCCGCCAGTCGACCACGCGAACGCAGGTGGCCTTCTGCATTGGCTTGCAGCGCAAAGCCGCAGGCCGACACCGGCTGGCCCAGGCGCACGGCGGTCAGCACATCGTGCAGTGGCTTGCGCGAGCGCACATGCATGCACACCTGGCCCGTGGCCAGCACCGGCAGGCCGCCAAGCGCTGCTATCTGCTGAACCCGCACCCGCTGCAGCGCATCCCCCGCCACCAACCCGGCCGAGGCGGCCAGCCAACAATGCACGCCAAATAGGCCTCTAGCCCTTATGGATATTGCGCATGCAGCTTCTATATTGATAGCAAATGGAAAGACCAACAACACTTCACAATCTGCCAGCAGCGCCCATGCTGAGGTCGCCCAACTGCAGTGGTAGTGCCCCTTGTGCGCCGCCATGCGAGCCTGGGTGATGAATTCACACAGATTGCCCCAGCCCGACAGCGAGTGCGGCAACACCACCAGTGTGAAATGCGCCCCCTCCGGTAGAGCCACTACGAACTCGGCCCCGGGCAGCAACTGCAAGCCCAGGCGCTTGGCCTCCACGTGGGCGCGCACCACACCGGCCACCGAACATTCGTCGGTCAGGGCCAGCGCGCGATAGCCCAGCGCGTGGGCGCGCTGCACCAGCTCTTCGGGCTGCGAGGCACCCCGCTGAAAACTGAAGCTGGAGAGGCTGTACAACTCGGCATAGTCTGGAAGCATGGCGTGGCGCTCCCGTGCAGTGGGTGTGAAAAGAGACTTTATACTGGTTAAATAGACAGTATACCTATTGCACCCATCACAACGCCGCCGCCGCTCCCCCCCTCCGCACCGTGCGCCACAAGCCCCGGGCCATGAGAAACCGGGAGAACTGTGACTTTTTCCACATAAAACCGGGCGCCCACCCTGCGCCTAGTCCGAATGGACTATGTACGTTGCCCAGTCCCCTCGTGACAATCCACTCCAGATTAATCACTTACCAACCGAAGGGGAATAACCATGAACAGCAAAAACTTGGGACGTATCGCCCGCATCGCTCTGGCAACCGCCGCCTTGATGGGTGCGCAATTTGCATCCGCCCAAGTGGCCGCAGGCAGTGTGGTTCAACTGGGCAATGGCACCGGTTCCCTGGCGGGTGTATTTAACGGCTCGGTGATTTCGGGTCCTGGCGCTGGAGGTTCATTCAAGAGCTTTTGCCTTGAAATGAATGAATACTTTGGTTCGTATACCCAAAACCTGTACGTCAAGAGCGTGAGCGATGCCACGCAAAATGCACTTGGACCTGTCAACAGCACCACGGCATCAGGAGGCGCTACGGGCAGTGACCCTCTGAGCGCCCAAACCGCTTACCTGTTCACCCAGTTTTACAACAACCAAGCCGCGTACGCTGGCACCGAAAGCTTGGCTAACTCCATGCAACGGGCTGTCTGGTTTCTGGAAGGTGAATTGAGCAGCTTGGCGGATGAGCAGGCAACCGCCTGGGTCACCGCTGCCAACAATGCCGTCAGCAGTGGCGCCTGGAGTGGTTTGGGCAATGTGCGGGTGCTCAACCTGTACACCAACGCTGCCTACACCAGCCACTCCCAAGACCAGTTGTACATGGTGACTGCCGTACCTGAGCCACAAACCTACGCATTGATGCTGGCTGGCTTGGGCTTGATCGGCACTATCGCCCGTCGCCGCAAATCCAAAGCTGCGTAAAAACACTCAGTGGGCATCGCCCTGCTTTGACAAAGGCCCTTCGGGGCCTTTGTTGTTTCTAGGATGTCCCCAGCGTTACGCCCGGGCCTGGGGCTCCAGCCCATTGCCACCTAAGATGTTTTTTTGCCCAACAAATCTCAATAAGGTGGTGGAACATGCAGTTTGACAACAAAGTGGTGCTGGTCACCGGCGGCGGCGGCGGCATTGGCCGCGCCAGTGCGCTGGCGTTTGCCCGTGCGGGCGCCAAAGTGGCGGTGACCGACCGCGACGAACTCGCCGGCGAAGAGACCACCGCGCAAGTGCGCGCGCTCGGTGCCGAGGCGGTGTTTATTGCAGCAGACGTAATGCAGGCCGCGCAAGTACAGACCATGGTGGCGCAGGTGGTGGCGCACTTCGGGCGGCTGGACTGTGCGTTCAACAACGCCGGCATTGAAGAAGAGCACATGCGCCTGGCCGACTGCGAAGAGGCCACCTTCGACCGCATCATGGGAGTCAACGTTAAGGGCGTGTGGCTATGCATGAAGTACCAGATTGCCCAGATGCTCACGCAAGGCGGTGGCGCCATCGTCAACACCGCATCCGTGGCCGGACTGGTGGGCGCACCCAAGATGTCGGCCTACAGCGCCAGCAAACATGCGGTGATGGGCCTCACCAAATCGGCCGCAGTGGAGTATGGCCGCAAGGGCATACGCGTCAATGCGGTGTGCCCCGGCGTGATTCGCACCCCCATGCTGGACCGCGCCATAGCCGCCGACCCCAAGGTGGCAACCACCGTGGCCGGTGCCCACCCAATTGGCCGCATTGGCGAGGCTGATGAAGTTGCCGCTGTGGTGCTGTGGCTCAGCTCCGATGCCGCCAGTTTTGTGACCGGCCTGGCCCACACGGTGGACGGTGGCTTGACCTCTCTCTAGTTGCCACCCCCATCGGCGACTTGCGCCCCAGCAGCGGTCATTTCAACCCGTACTTTTCCATCAACCGCTCCCGCTGCCCCGGCGCAAAGTTGATGCGGGCCGGGTCATGGCCGACTGCGGCGAGCAGGCGCTTGTCCATCACCGCAAACCACAAGGGCGGCACATAGGCGATGGGGAACATGCCGAAGTAGCCACTGGGCAGCTGCGGTGCTTCGTCAAAGTGCCGCAGCGACTGGTAGCGCCGCAGCGGGTGGGCATGGTGGTCGGAGTGGCGCTGCAGGTGAAAGGTCGCCCAGTTGGAGAACACGTGGTTGCTGTTCCAGGAATGCTGCGGCTTGCACGTCTCGTAACGGCCGTTCACCTCTTGGCGGCGCAGTAAGCCGTAGTGCTCAATGTAGTTGGCTGATGTGAGCTGGAAGTTCGACCACAGCGACGCTAGCACCAGGAACACCAACACCTGCGGCCCCAGCCAAACGCTCAGTGCCGCCCACAGTGCGACGGTGATGGCCGCGGGTTGCAGGATTTCGTTGTGCCATGACCAGAAAGCTTGTCCGTCTATACGCATGCGTTCACGCTCCAGCGCCCAGGCGCGGCGCCAGGCTCCGGGCATTTCGCGCCACACAAAGCGCCAGATCGACTCGCCCATGCGCGAAGAGGCCGGGTCCTGCGGCGTGGCCACATCGCGGTGGTGGCCGCGGTTGTGCTCGATGGTGAAGTGGCCGTAAAACGTGGGCGCCAAGATCAGTTTGGCCAACCAGCGCTCCAGCGGCGCGCGCTTGTGGCCGATCTCATGGCCCAGGTTGATGCAAAAGCCGCCCACACCACCGGTGGAGATGATCAGCCCCAGCAACCCCACCCAGGTGATGCCAGCCACCTGGCTGAACCAGGCCGCACCGATGAAGGCCGCCCACAGCAAGGGCACCAAGGCAAACGTGACGCGGCGGTAGTAAGGGTCGGCCTCCAACCCCGGCACTGCCGATTCGGGCGGGTTGTTAGTGTCGGTACCCAGAATCCAATCCAGTGCGGGTGCCACGCCATATACAAAGAACACCGGCAGCCACAGCATCAGCGTGTGCGGATACCAGAACCACAGCAGGGGGCCCGCGGCAACCGACAGCGGCACCAACAACGACAACACCCAGGCAAAGCGTTTGTGGTCCACGTAAGGCTGCTCGGGTACGGGGGTAGAGGGCGGATAGGTTGAAGACATGGCTGCAGTGTGAAAGGCCCTAGCCTGGGTTACCACCGATAGCGCCGCCACACGATCGTCTTAAACTGCCAACCATGCCGATTCTTCCCGCACCCAAGGGAAAACACCCAGCCCCGCAGGCCCGCCATTCAGGCCACCGGCACACCCTGCTGGGCTTGGAACTGGGCGAGCAGGCTGGACGTGCTGATCAGCCACTCGTTGCCTGCCTTGGAAGGGATCATGCCGCGCTGGATATCGAAGCCATAAAAGCAGGACGGGTCGGTGATTTTCTAGCTAGACACAATTTCTTGGTTGGAAAAAGCCGGCAAGAGCATGGGGTGTTGTGCTAGGTGAAAACGCTCTTTCGCCCGCCACACTGCTAGGTAGCGGTAGAAGGGCACGGTCGGATAAAGGTGATGTACCAAATGGTAGTTTTGGTTCAGTAACAAGGGAGATAGCAGCCACTCATAACCCACGCGCACATTGGTGGCGCGGTATTTATCGTCTTTTTGCGTGACTTCATGCGGTACATGGGGCAAGACGCTAAAGGTCAGCACCAACATCACAATCGCGATGCGTCCGGGCAGAAACCAGTACAGCAGCACTTCCCAACCAAACCCTGCGGCCACCAAGCCGCCCACGGTGACGAGGAAGAAAACAATCGCCCAGGCACTTTCCACCAGCTCCGCACGCGGGCGTTGCGACATCTTGGGAATGTAATAAACGTAATAGCGAATGTCCTGCACCATCCAGCGCAGAGGAATTTGCCAGCGTGATCCACCCACGGCCCAGGTGTCAGGGTCCAAGCCATCCGCCTCGTTGGTAAAACGGTGGTGCTGCATGTGGATAAAGCGATTGGCGCCATACAACGGGAGCATGATCAAAAAACTGACGGCCAAACGCCCCAGCCAATCGTTGATGTTTTTGTTTTGGCTCAGGCTGTTGTGGGAAGCGTCATGAAAAACGGTGAAAAACCAAAATGCCGCCATCGCCGTGCAGGCTACCGCTAGCCAGACGGGAATCAGGCCATAGTGCTGCGCAGTAATCGCCAAGACGTAGACCAGTAACCCGGCCACCGCCAGCATGACCGTTGGCCATGCAATGTAGGGGCGTTGCAGCAGCGTTTTGAAGCGCGCCTCATCGTCTGTAGGTTCAACCATGAGCAATTCCTTTCAAATACAGCTGACCCAATAGCCAGCCATCTCACAAAAACTCCAGTGTCGAAGCTCCGAGCAAGGGTTGCCACCGATAGCGCTGCCAAAAGGTCGTCTTAAACTGCCAAACATGCCGCTTCTGCCCGTAATCAAGGGGAAACACCCAGCCTCGCAGGCCCGCCCTGCGGCCGGTGCCGAAGCGTTGGTGCACCCGATTTACGCCCGCTTGCTGCGCATGCTGCTGCAGCAAGCCGCGATAGACAGCGACCGTGTACTGGCCGCCGCCGCACTCGACTGGAACCAGCTGCTCACCACCGACCAACGCCTGCCGCGCGACACCGTGATCCGGCTGGTGCAGGCGGCCATGCAAGCCACCGGCAAACCCTGGCTGGGCCTGGAGCTGGGCGACCGGGCGCCGGTGTCAGCCCACGGCCCGCTGGGCTATGCGGCCGTCACCGCGCCAGACCTGCAACATTGCCTGATGGTGCTGGGGCGCTACGGCCCGGTGCGGGAAGACAGTTTCAGTTGGTCGTTCCAGATGCGCCCCGAAGGTGGCACCCTGCAAGTCATAGACCGGCTGGACTGGGGCGGTGCACGCAATTTTGTGCTCGACACCATGGCTGCTGCCCTGGTGCGAGTGTTGCATGCCGCTGTGGGCGCCCTGCCTGCGGGCCTGCGGCTGGACTTGCCCCTGCCCCGCCCTGCGTGGGTAGCGCACTACGAGCGCGCCCTGCCCTTGCCCCTGCAATTCGGGCAGCCCACTTTGGCCTTGCATGTGCCGGCTGCCGCCTTGCGCCTGCCGCTGCTGGGTGCGGACGCCCGTGCGCACGCAGCCGCCTGCCACGAGTGCGACGCAGCCTTGGCTGAGCTGGTGCAAAGCAGCATGGCACAACGCGTAGCCAGCCTGCTGGGCCACACCGCGGAAGGCACCTACCCCCGCCTGCCGGATATTGCAACCCAATGTGAAGTATCTGAGCGCACCCTGATGCGACGCTTGGCCATGGAAGGCACGTCGTTCCAGCAACTGCTGGATGCGCACCAGCAAAGCCGCACGCTCTGGCTGTTGCAACACACCAGCGACAGCGTGGAAGACATTGCCGGCCGCTTGGGCTACACCGACACCTCCAACTTCAGCCGCACCGTCAAACGGTGGTTCGGCAGCACACCCAGTGCGCTGCGCAGCAGCTCGAAGCTAGCGTGACGCACCCCGGTTTTTGAACCGGGCCAGGCCCTGTAGCCACGCCATGATGGCCGGTCCGTACATGATCATGGCCAGCGCACCGGCAATCAGCGGCAAGGCCAGAAACACCCAGCCGGTGAGCACTTCTTTGCCAATCACCACGCCAACCACCAAAGCGACTGCAGGGTTCACAAACGAATAGCTACCCGCCACCGCAGCCGTGGTGTTTTGCAATAACCAGAGGTAGGCGTTGAGCGCGATGAGCGTGCCAAACACCAGTAGGTACCACCAAGCCAGCCAGGCTTCATGGGTGACGTTACTCAGGGAACCCTGCGGCTCGATCAAGGACGCGGCTACCACCCCCATCAGCCCGCCGGCTAGCCACTCGGTGGCAGAAGCCATGGCCGGGCCGGGCAAGTCGAGTTTGCGGGATGCGTAGGACCCGACACTCCAGCACAGCGGTGCGCCAAAGGCGGCCAATGCGCCCAGCCAGTTGGCAGAAAAGTCCCCCTCCATCGCCAGCAGCAAGGCACCCGCCACGCCTAGCACCAAGCCAACCCAGCTCGTGACCGGAACGCGCTCCCCCCCTAGACGCGTCCACAGCGCCAGCCACATGGGCATGGTGGTGATGACCGTGGCCATGAGCCCGGAGCCTATGCCCTGCTTTTGTGCGAACACCACCAGGTTCATGGACACAAACACCATCAACCCACCCACCAGCGCGGCGTTGCGCCATTGGCGCCAGGTGGGCAGCTTTTCGCCGCGCCACAAGGCCCACGCCAGCATGATGGCGCCGGCCAGCGTGAAGCGGGTGGCATTCATCCACAGCGGCGGAAAGCTTTGCACCGCCACGCCGATAGCGAAGTAGGTGGTGCCCCAGACGATGTACACCAGCCATAGCGCCACCATGAGACGCCAAAACGGGGACAAGCGCCAAGCCTGCTGAATATTGAGTGCCGAAATCATGAAAAGTCCGTAAAATTTACGGCAACCATCGCCGTTTGGCGAGATATTACCGGAAAAACAGGCCGATGCAAGCAAATATTCAGACAGATGCCATTGATGCCAAAATTCTTACGGCTTTAGGAGAAGATGGCCGTCGTTCTTACGCTGAGGTCGGTGCCGAGGTGGGTCTGTCGACTGCGGCGGTGCACGAGCGGGTCAAGAAGATGCTGGAGCGTGGCGTGATTCGCCGCTTCTCCATCAGCGTGGACCCGCTCACGGTGGGCCTGAACTTCACTGCGTTTGTGGCCATACGCAATGACGGCGGTGCACACTGCCGCGACATCTCCAGCCACCTGCGCAAAGTGGAGGCGGTGCAAGAGCTGCACAGTGTGGCTGGGGAGTACGACCTGCTTGCCAAGGTGCGCACGGCACATGCGCGCGACCTGGAGGCGGTGTTGCTGCAGATCAAGGCGATACCCGGCGTGGCGCGCACCACCAGCACCGTGGTGCTGAACACCGAATTCGAAGACCAGCCCCTGCGTCTGCCCGGTACCTAGTGGCCCACGCCACGCCGCTGCAGGCAAGCGCACAGACACTATCGGCGCAAACCTGTAAAAGTGTGGGCATGATCCGCCTACGCCTTGCCATCCAGCTGCACTACCAGGTGCAGCCCCCGGGTGGCGACTTTGTGTTCCACCTGCATGCGGCCTTCACGCCGCGCCAGCGGGTGGTCGCCGAGTCGCTGCACTTCAGCCAGCCCCTGGCCTACACCTTGGAGAGCAGCCCGCCCTCGCCTAACCGTATCTTGCGCGCCAGCGCCTTGCCAGGTGTGCTGCAAGTGGCGTATGCAGCCACCGTGGACTTGGACCACTGGGTCGCGTCCCCTGCCACCATTGCAGAGGTACCGGTCAGCCGCTTGCCGACATCGGTGTTGCCTTACCTCTACCCCAGCCGCTACTGCCAGTCGGATTTACTGCTGCAATTCGCCCAGCAAGAGTTCGGCCAGCGCTGGCAGGGCTACGGCCGGGTGCAGGCCATTCGCGACTGGGTGCTGCAACACACGGCCTTCAGCCCTAACACGTCCAACAGCAACACATCTGCGCTGGACACATTGCAAAGCCATGTGGGCGTGTGCCGCGACTTTGCCCACCTGATGATTGCGCTATGCAGGGCAGCCAATGTGCCGGCACGCTTTACCACCGGCATCGACTACGGAGCCGACCCCGCGCTGGGGCCGACCGACTTTCATGCCTATGTGGAAGCCTATGTGGGCGACCGCTGGTATTTGTTTGACCCCTCCGGCACCGCCATCCCCATGGGCCTGGTGCGCTTTGCCACCGGGCGCGATGCCGCAGATGTAGCCTTTGCCACCATCTTCGGCACGGTGCAAAGCAGCACACCGGTGATCAGCATCGAAGCCATTGCCGGGGCCGACGGCCTGCTGCGGGTGCCGCACCACTGTGCGGATGCGCTCAGCACTGACGGCTGAACACGGCCCCCGGCGAACTCACGCCGTGCCGGGCTGGCGGGTGGTCTTGCGGAATTTTTCTTCCAGCTCGTGGCGCAGGGCCTTGCGCATTTGGGCGGCCTCGAAGCGGCGCACTTCGTCCGGCGTTTCAGGCTTCAGCGGTGACACTGGGGCGGCCTTGCCGTGGTCGTCCACCGCCACCATGGTGAAGAAGCAGCTGTTCACATGGCGCACCTCTTGGGTGCGGATGTTTTCGGCAATCACCTTGATGCCTACCTCCATAGAGGACTTGCCGGTGAAGTTCACGCTGGCCAGAAAGGTGACCAGCTCACCCACATGGATGGCCTGCAAAAACAGCACCCGGTCCACACTCAGCGTCACCACATAGCGCGATGCATAGCGACTGGCACAGGCGTAGGCCACCTGGTCGAGCAACTTGAGAATGGCGCCGCCGTGCACGTTGCCGGAGAAGTTGGCCATGTCAGGCGACATGAGCACGGTCATGCTGAGTTGGTGCGTGGGGAGGTTCATGGGTCCGAGTGTAAAAGAGCATGCCGCGCCGGGCGCGCCCGACGCAGCCATAAAGCCCAGATAGGGACAAATCATCTATTCGACTGGCAAAACTGCGGTTAAGCTTTCAGCCAGCCCTTTTTTACAGCACAACCTGCTGCCCCACTTTCATTTCCTACTTCCGTATGGCCTCTGCGATCTTGCGACACCATGGCGTCCCCTCCCTTACAGGCTGCCCGAAGGGCTGGCTTGTGTACACATCAGGGCAGATGCGCTGATGCGGCGCCCATCCCTGCCCCAGCGCAGCGGCCTGTGCGCCCTGGCGGTTGCACTGGCTTGCACCGTTTCCACCGCAGGGGCCGAAGAGGCCCACCAAGAGCCGTTCGCCAACACGCTCTGGGTCAACGTGGGGGCCCTGTCCTACCACCCCAACCGGAGCAACGGATACAACGAAAACAACCGTGGCCTGGGCCTGGAATACCGGGTTCGCCCGGACACTTCGTTCATCGTCGGCTCCTTCTATAACAGCGTGCGTCATGACTCCAACTACGCTGCTGTCAACTGGCAACCCGTCCCCCTGGGTGACTGGAAACTGGGTCTGTCGCTGGGCACTATGAATGGCTACCCCGGAGTATTGAACGGCGACTATTTCCCCGTGGCGCTGCCCATTGCCACCTACGAAGGCAAACGCTTTGGCGTTAACTTCACCGTGATACCCACGTTGCCTCAGGTCGACGGCGCGCTGGTGGTGCAACTGAAGTTCCGTCTTTTTTAGGACATCACGCATACAAGCCGTGCAAGTACCACAGCGCGTCTTGCGCGGATAACGCACCCTCCCCCGCCAGTCGCTCGCGGTACACCCACACCAGCCCGGCCTGCGGGCTGCGGGCGATGAAGTAGTCGCGCAGCACCGGGGCATCGTCCAACCAGCCCGCCTCCAGCCGCTGCGGCCCCACCAGCAGCGCCAAAGGCCCTTGGTACTGTGGGCAGTGGTTCCGCACCGGCAGGCGCTGCGGGCTGGGTAACAGCCAGGTGGGCCACACGCTGGCCTGCGGGTGCAATTCATGGTCTTTAAGGCCTCTAGACCCGGTAGATATTGCGCGAACAGCTCCTGATTTCATAGCATTTTGTGGTGACGTATCGGCACACCACGGCGCCCAGCGCTGCATCTGCTCAGGCCGGTGGTCGGCCAGCGGGGTGGCGCACTGCACCTGCGCAGCGCCCAAACGTGCGGCCAAGCGTTCCAGCGTCTGGTGCAGGCTGTCGCCTTTGCGCACGTCTTCGGGCAGCAAGCTGTGGCTCTCACCCGCCAGCGGCTGGGTCTGCAGGCTGCGCAGGCGCAGGTAGAGCACGGGCGCGGGCAAGGTCACGCGCGCCAGTTGCTCGCCCAACATGCGTTGCAGGTGCGCCATGTCTTGCGTGGCCTGGGCGGTACGCAACTCCAGGCGGCCCTGCTGGCCCCCGGTGTGGTGCGCGTCCACGTGCAGGATGTTGGCGCGGCGTGCATCCAAGTCCCACAGCAGCTCCAGGGCCAGCACGCCGCGCTGGCGTGCGCGCAGCCACACCAGCAGCTGCGCCAGCAGGCGGCGCGCGCCAAACAGCAGCGCCGGGGCCGACTCCACGCTGGCGGCCAGCTCCAGCTGTGCGTCAAACACCTCGGGCAGCGTGAGCCACGGGTAGACCTCGGGGCGCTGGCCCCAGGCGCGGTCCAGCGCGTCCACCAGCTCTGCGCCAAAGCGGCGTACCAACCCGCCACGCGGCAACGCACGAAGTTGACCCCAGCTGCGCACCCCCAGGCGCGCCAGCGTGGGCAGGTGCGGCCGGGCAGCGGCCAGCACATGCGCAGACAGTGCCTCGGGTATCACATTGCGCCCGCCCCACAATCGCCCAAGTGCTATCAAAGACGTAGCGCCTTGCGCATACTCCACGGGTGCTAGAGGCTTGTTTGGCTCAAAAATTTGCTGCAGCAGGGCACTGCGTCCGCCAAACAGGCGCTCGCTGCCCGACACCTCCAGCACCAACGCATCATCTACCCGCGCCACCAGCGGCGTGAAGCGCAAGGCCCACCAGGCCAGTGCAGTGTGCACATCGGCCAGGGTGGGCTCGGGCGGGGTGGCGGCATCAGGCGTGGGCCGCAGTGCGATCCAGTGCATGGGCACCCTCCGCCGCCAACAGCACCGCCAGGCGGGCCGCACGCGCCTGCAGTTGCAGCGGCTGGGCCAATGGCGGGCCACGGCGCTTGACGATCTGCACTGCCAGCGCGTCCAGCCGCGGGATCTGCGCCGGTGGCTGCGGCTGCAGCACCAGGCGCAGGGCAGCGGGCGAGGCATCGGCCTGCAGCGCGGCCGGGCGCATCACAAACAGCAGCTTGTGGTGCTCGGCTGCGGCCATCTGCAGGCGGCGCAGTTGGTCGCTGCGCACCTGCGGCAGCCAGGCCAGCACCGCGTCTACCTCGGCACAGCGCAACAGTTGCTCGGTGGCCCAGAGCCTGCCGTCTTGAGCGGCGCCTCCCACACCGACAGCCAGCAGGCGGCTGGCGCGCAGACCCAGCGCCGCCAGGGCCGGTACAAACGGCAAGTAGGGCGCCCCCACCAAACCCACCGGCCCCTGTCCACAGCGTGCCAGCGCCGGCAGCAGCAGCCGCCACTCGCTGTGCACGCCGGTAGGTTGCAACAGCTCCACCAGCGCCCCCACGGGCCAGCCACCGCCGGGCAACTGCGCGTCCAAGAGCGCATCGCCCGTAGGCTGCACCACCTGCGGACTACCGGCCAGCGCGTGCGCGTGCCAGACATCGGCGTGGATGTCTTGCGGGTCCGGCGAACCGGTGCTGATGCGCGCAAGGCTATTCATGGCAAGGGGTTTGGCCTATTACTGTATTTATGAACAGTATATGGAAAACACCCCTGCTATCAAAATCAAGAACAGGGTTGCGAGCCCCAGCGGGGGCTGGCGCGGCCCTGGCTTTTGGCGGCTTTGTTAGAGTGGCCCGCATGACCACCCTGCCCGCTTTCTGCACCCCCGTCCCGCTGGACAAAGCCTACCGCCTGCTCAACCACGGCCCCACCGTGCTGGTGTCATCCGCCCATGCGGGCCAGCACAACGTCATGGCCGCTGCCTGGTCCATGCCGCTGGACTTCAGCCCGCCCAAGGTGACGGTGGTGATCGACAAGGCCACACGCACGCGGGTGCTGGTGGAAGGCAGCGGCTGGTTTGCACTGAACGTTCCCGCACGCGCACTGGCCCAAGCCACGCTGGGTGTGGGCAGTGACAGCGCAATCACCACACCCGACAAACTGCAACGCCACGGCATCCAGACCTTTGCCGTGGAAGGCAGCGCGCTGCCACTGGTACAAGGCTGCGTGGGCTGGCTGCTGTGCAAGGTGCTGCCCGAACCGCACAACCAGCAAACCTACGACCTGTTCATCGGCGAGGTAACCCAAGCCTGGGCCGACAGCCGCGTGTTCATCAACGGACACTGGGAGTTTGACAAAGCACCCGATGATTTGCGAACGCTGCACTATGTGGCGGGCGGGCAGTTTTTTGTGATTGGTGAAGGGGTGAAGGTGGGAGAGTGAGGCGGTAACCGTCCCCTTCACGGCCGCCGATAACTCACCTGCTGCTTCGACCAGTAAGCGGACTTGAGGCTATCCAGCCGCACCGTCCCGCCCGTGGACGGCGCATGGACAAATCGCCCCTCCCCCACAAAGATGCCCGCGTGCGTGGTGCGACCGTTTTGCGCAAAGACGACCAGGTCACCCGAGCGCAGATTTGGCGCTGGAATGCTGGCGCCCCAATCGATCAACCCTGCGGTAGAGCGTGGCGCCATGACACCTGCGCGCTGTTGGTAGACGTAGCCGATGAGGCCGCTGCAATCAAACCCACTGGCCGGTGTGTTGCCGCCATAGCGGTAGGGCGTGCCCACCAGGCCAATGGCCATGACGGTGACGTCGTTGGCTTGCTCCAGCGTCAGGCGACCTGCGGGCTGTGTAGCTACCTGCGAAGGTGCCGATGCCTGCGGTACCGACGAGCAGCCGGTCAGCACAGCGCACACACCCGCCACCAGCACCCAACCCAGGTGCCCACGCCAGTGGCGTGCGTTTGACACCTGCGCGCGGGTCACAGCGCATCCACCTTCTGCCCAATCTCGGGCCAGCGTTTGCGGATAAACATCCACGCGCCCAAGCCCAAGCACATCATCATCACCGAGGCGGCAGCCAGCCCCACGGCAGAGTGCATGACCAGGGGCGAGATGACACCAGCCACCACGCCGTTGGCGCTGGACCCCACAAACATCTGCAGGCTCGACGCCATGCCACGGCGGTCGGGGTGCAGGTCCAGCACCAGCAGGGTGACCACCGGCACCATCATGGCCCAGCCAAATGCAAAGATGGCAATGGGAAACAGGGCCCAGCTCACATGCGCTTTAAAGACAAGATTGGCCACCAAATTGAGCAGCCCGATGATGAGCATGATGAGGAAACCGTTGCGGATTTGCCGCTTGGGGGTGATCTTGCCTGCCACGCGGCCGCTGACAAATGCACCGCCCATGATGCCGCTGATGGTGAGCACAAAAAACCAGAAGAACTGCTGGGGCTGCAAATCCAGAATCTCGCCCAAAAACACGGGCGCACTCAGCACGTACAAAAACATGCCGTTGAACGGGATACCGCTGGCCAAGGCCAGCAGCACAAAGCGTGGATCGGAGCCAAGCTGCCAGTAACCCGCCATGAGGTTCTTGGGGTGGAACTGCTGACGATCGGCGCGCTGCAGGGTCTCGGGCAGGTAGAAGTAGTTGGCCATCCACAGCACCAGGCCCACCCCCGTCAGGAACCAGAAGATGCCATGCCAATCGGCATGCACCAGCAGCCAACCGCCCACCATCGGCGCAATGGCGGGAGCCACACCAAAAAAGATGGTGACCTGGCTCATGACTTTTTGCGCCTGCGCGGGCGGATACACATCGCGAATGACGGCACGTGACACCACAATGCCCGCGCCCGTTGACAGGCCCTGCATGGCGCGGAAAAAGATGAGCTGCTCAATGCTTTGCGCCAGCGCGCAGCCAACAGACGCGAGGGTGAATGCGGCCACCCCCCACAGCACCACCGGGCGGCGGCCAAAACTGTCCGACAACGCGCCATGGAACAGCGCCATAAAGGCGAAGCCAAACAGGTACGCCGACAGCGTTTGCTGCATCTGCAGTGGCGTGGCACCCAATGACTGGCTGATGCTGGAAAACGCGGGTAGGTAGGTGTCGATAGAGAACGGACCCAACATGCCCAAGAGGGCCAGCAGGATGGAAAACGCCCATTGCGGGCCGGGCCAGTGTTTGCGTGCGTCGGGATTCATGGTGGAGCAATGTGGGGGCTGTGCAACAGGCTATTGAACCACGCCCGGAACCACGCCCACGAGAACTCGGGACAACTCACCCCCAAACGATCGTCAATGCACCACCCCACGCCGCGCGTTCTCGGTCGCGCAGCGCTGCCACACGCGCCTGAAATCGCGCGCCGAGGCAAAGCCGCAGGCCAAGGCCAGCCGCTCCTGCGACATCGTGGGGTTGTGCGTGAGCATTTCCTGCGCCCGCGCGATGCGCAACTGCTGCTGGTAGGTCACCACGCTAATGCCTGTGTGCAATGCAAACAGGCGGCTCAGGTGGCGCGGGCTCACAAAGGCCACAGCGGCCAGTTCCTCCAGTGTCCAGCTGCGCTCTGGCGCACGGGCCACTGCGTCTTGGGCACGGTGCACGGCCGGGTGCATGTGGTTGCGGTGTGCCAGCCAAGGCGAAATTTGGGGGCCGTGTGCGCCACGGCGCTGGTACATCACCAAGCGGCGCGCCACGCGGGCTGCCAGCTCGGGGCCTGCCGTTTGCTCCACGATGTAAAGCGCCAGATCTATACCGGTGGTAATGCCAGCGCTGGTGAGCACCCGGCCATCATCCACAAAAATGCGGTCCACCGCCACCTGTGCCGTGGGCGCATAGGCCTGCAGATCGGCAATGAGGGTGTGGTGGGTGGTGCAATGCCGCCCGTCCAAGCACCCCGCCTGCGCCAACAGCAAGGCGCCCGAACAAATGCTGGCCAAACGGGTGTCGGCCTGCGGCGCGGTCTGTAGCCAGCGCACCACGGTGCGGGCGGCGTCACTGGCATAGTCTTCCGCCTCATTGCCATTCCCCACTACCAGTACCAGGCTGCGCGGCGGCAGTTGCGCCGGCAGAGGCTCCAGCCCCGACAGCCCCGTGCCCAACGAGGTGCTGATGCTTGCCTGGGGCCCACAGGCGTGCAGCACAAGGGGGGCGCCCATGTCACGTGCCATGCGCAGCGCTTCAGCCGGGCCCGCGTAGTCCAGCATCAGCACATTGGGCGTGAGCACCAAGTAGACGGAGAGTGTCACGTCTTCCATGCCAGACCCTTGATACGCGCGAACAGGGGCGCGCCAAACACATTCACCAGCAGCCCCGCCATGAGCAATGCAGCACCCGCAAAATGGATGGGGCGCAGCGCCTCGCCAAACACCAGCCAGCCCGTGGTCAAGCCGACGACGGGTACCAGGAGCGTAAACGGCGCCACGCGGTTGGTAGGGTAGCGCGACATAAGGTGCGTCCACAGCCCGTAACCCAAGAGCGTGGCGGCCCAGGCCAGGTAAGCGATGGCCCCCACGGCGGCCAGGTCCATGTGCTGCAGAGCCTGCAGCATTGCACCAGGCCCCTCCAGCCACAGGGAGAGCCCCAGAAACGGCAGCGGTGGCACCAGACTGGCCCAGACCACGAAGGCCAATTGGTTCATGGGGCCGTAGCTACCTACTGCGCGGGTGACGATATTGCCGCAAGCCCACATGACTGCGGCCGCAATGGTGAGCAAAAAGCCCAGCAGCGGCATGGAGACCCCTTGCACCGCACCGCTGGCACTGCCAATCAACACCAAGCCCACCGCCGCCAGCAACAAGCCAGCCATCTGGTTGGCCTGCCAGCGTTCCTTGAGCCACCAGGCTGCCAACAGTAGCGTAAAGAACGATTGCGACTGCAACACCAGCGATGCCAGCCCGGTAGGCATGCCCACATGAATGGCGCTGAACAAGAACGCAAATTGCCCTACCGAGATGGTGAGGCCGTAGGCCAGGTACAAGCGCAGCGGCACTTGGGGCGGCTTGAGGAATAACACTGCAGGGAAGGCTGCCAACATAAACCGCAACGCCCCCAGCAGCAGCGGCGGTATGCCTGCTACGCCAAGTTTGATCACCGCAAAGTTGACGCCCCAGACCAGGATGACCAGCAAGGCCAGCGCCATGTCTTTGGGGCGCATGGGCAGGGCTGCGCTCATGCACGACCCTGCATTGCGGTGCTGCTGCAGCCCTGCGGCTTGAAGACACGCTCGGCAGACGGCGGGTTGTTGGGCAGCTTGCTTGCCGGGCGCACGGGGCGGCGTACCAGTTCGCCACCACAGTTGGGGCAAATGCCCTGCAGGTGTGCATCGGCGCAGTCCGCACAAAACGTGCATTCAAACGAGCAGATGCGGGCGTTCAGGGCCGCAGGCGGCAGGTCCACATTGCAGCATTCACAGTTGGGGCGCAGTTGCAGCAAGAGGCTCTCCTTATGCGGCCAGACCGGCAAGGCAGGTGTCTACATCGACGATGCGCGCAAAGCGGTCTGCCAGGACCAGCTCTGTGCGCGTAGTGATTTCTTCGGCGCTGAAAGTGCGGCCGCTGCCAGCGTGTGTCATGGGGAAGGTAAGCGTGGCTTCGGAGACAAAGTCCACGTCATAACCCAGGTCGGAGCCCACACGGGCGGTGGTTTCGCAGCACTGCTCGGTGCGGATGCCACTGATTAGGAGCTTGGTCACGCCTTGGCGGCGCAGCCACAGGTCCAGGCCGGTGTCGGTAAAGGCGTTGTGCGTGTGTTTGTCAAAACGCACTGCAGGGTCTCCGGGTAACCAGGCCAGGGGTTTGACAAACCCTGAATCCTCCCGAAACGGCCCGCCCTGCCCCACATGAAAGATGTGCACAACCGGCACACTGGCGGCGCGGGCTCCGGCGTCAAGCTTCAAAAGCGCTTGCTGAAACGGCGCATGGAGTCCCTGTGGCCAAAACGGCATCTGGGCGAAGGACTCTTGCACGTCGATGACGATAAGGGCGGATTTGGGGGATGAGGCGTTTGGCATAGCGAGGGCAGCAGAATGAAAGATGGTCTCATGCTAATGGAGTACTCCGGGCACCGAAAGCACTGGAGAGGACCTCTGGAGGACAAAAAATGCCAACTTTTGCGGCGCACACACCTAGGGTAAATACTGTAAAACCGCTTTTTTGCATGGAAATAGTCACGCAAAGCGCTCTACTGCCGCCAATTCACCAGACAATGTTGGAAACATTTTTAAAACTGGAGACAAATCCATGCCCAAAGCAAAACTCATCCTTGACTACGTCTATGACCACGAAACCCAGTTGGCCGATCAGGTCTACCTGACCCAGCCTATTGGCGGTGGGCAGGTCAAGGACTACACCTGGCGCCAAGTGATGGACGAGTCGCGCCGCATGGCTGCGCACCTCAAGGCACAGAACTTCGCACCCGGCGCTCGTATTGCCATCCTGTCCAAAAATTGCGCCCACTTCATCATGGCGGAACTGGCCATCTGGATGGCAGGCGGCACTACGGTGGCCATCTTCCCCACCGAAACAGCAGACACAGTGCGTTACGTGCTGGAACACAGTGAGGCCAGTTTGCTGTTTGTTGGCAAGCTCGACACCTTTGACCAGCAACTGCCCGGCATTCCGGCGGACCTGCCCCGCATCGCCTTTCCCCTCGCGCCGAAAAACAGCTATGAGAGCTGGGACGCCGTGGTAGCTCGCACCCAACCGCTCAAAGGCAAGGTTGCACGCGATGGAAAAGACATTGGCATCTTGATGTACACCTCTGGATCTACAGGCCAGCCCAAAGGCGTGATGCATAGTTTTGAACGCATCACCGCAGCGGCTGAGGGTATCAGTGACGACACCCAGGCGCGCATAGGATCGAATATCGACAATCGAATTTTGTCGTATTTGCCGCTGGCCCACGTATTTGAGCGCGCGTGGGTGGAAAGCGCTTCGCTGATCCATGGAAAGACCCATGTATTTTTTGCCGAATCGCTGGATACATTTATCCAAGACTTGAACCGGGCCAAGCCCACCACTTTCATTTCTGTGCCCCGGCTTTGGCTCAAGTTTCAGCAGGGTGTGTTTACCAAAATGCCGCCTAAGAAACTGAGTCGCTTGCTCAGCATTCCTATTCTGGGCAAGATAGTCGGGCGCAAGGTACTCAAAGGCTTGGGCCTGGATCACGCGCTGCTGGCAGGCAGCGGCTCCGCCCCGATTCCTGCTGAGTTGATTGCCTGGTACCGCCGCCTGGGGCTTAACCTGATTGAAGGTTACGCCATGACAGAAGACTTTGCGTACTCCCACAACTCCACCGACAAGGCAAATGCCCCGGGGTGCGTGGGTGTACCGCTTAAAGGCGTGCAGGTGCGCATCAGCGAAGAGGGCGAAGTGCTGATCAAGTCGCCGGGCCAGTTTGTGGGCTACTACAAGCGTCCAGATCTGGACGCCGAGGTGTTTACCGAAGACGGATTTTTCCGCACCGGTGACAAGGGCGAGCGCCGCGCCGACGGCCTGTTGCGGCTCACGGGCCGGGTCAAGGAGTTGTTCAAGACGTCCAAAGGCAAGTATGTGGCGCCTGCGCCCATCGAGAACCGCATCAATGCCTGCCCACTGATCGAGCTGAGCATGGTGTCGGGCGTGGGCCAGCCTTCTGCGTATGCCATGGTGGTGCTGGCTGAAACGGTACGCCCCACTGTCAACAATCCAGGCGTCAAGGAGCAGATCACTGCGGAACTGACCCAACTCCTCAAGGACGTGAACGCCGAACTGCCGGACTACGAGAAGTTGCAAATGCTGGTGATTGCCCCCCAGCCTTGGTCGATTGAGAACGGATTCCTGACCCCGACCATGAAAATTCGCCGCAACCGAATTGAAGCGGCCGTAGAACCACAGCTGGAAAACTGGTACGCAGGCAAAGGCAAGGTGCAGTGGGTCTAAGACCCCACGCCTGCCTTGCACACACAAAGGGGCTTCGGCCCCTTTTTTCATCACCCAAAGTACAGGGTGGGCAAATCCCCACAACAGTCACCGACGTCAATTAGGGGGTATTGAACTTTCTTTTAGCACTCGACTCCCACGAGTGCTAATATTGAGTTTGAACACAAGGAGGTTCTCTATGTCCACACTGCTTGCTATGCCCCAAACTGCCTTGGCCCCGGCCAATCCGTGGTCGCTGGTGCCGCCACTGGGGAATCTGGATGCCTACATTTCTGCCGCCAACCGCCTGCCCATGCTCACCTTGGAAGAAGAGCAGGAGTTTGCCCGCAAGTTCAAAAACGATAATGACCTTGAAGCTGCGGGGAAGTTAGTACTCTCTCACTTGCGCTTGGTAGTGTCAGTCGCTCGCCAATACTTGGGTTATGGCCTGCCGCATGGCGACCTGATCCAGGAAGGCAATGTGGGGCTCATGAAGGCCGTGAAGCGTTTTGACCCCGACCAGGGTGTGCGCTTGGTGAGCTATGCGCTGCACTGGATCAAGGCAGAAATCCATGAATACATCCTGAAGAACTGGCGCATGGTCAAGGTGGCCACCACCAAGGCACAGCGCAAACTGTTTTTCAACCTGCGCTCCATGAAGCAGCGGTTCAAAGGTGAAAACGCCGCCGCCGATCTGGACACCCACCGCGACACGCTGAATCCAGCGCAGGTGAACGCCATGGCACGCGAGCTGAATGTGAAGCCGGAAGAAGTGCTGGAGATGGAAACCCGCCTCTCCGGCGGTGACGTGCTGCTGGACCCAAGCCCCTCTGACGACGGCGAAGATGCCTTTGGCCCCATCGCCTACCTGACCGACACCAACCACGAGCCCGTCGCCATGATTGAAGCGCGCCAGCGCGACGTGCTCGCCACCGATGGCATTGCCACCGCACTGGCCAGTCTGGACGACCGCAGCCGCCGCATTGTGGAAGAGCGCTGGCTCAAGGTCAACGATGACAACAGCGGTGGTATGACCCTGCACGACCTGGCAGCCGAGTACGGCGTGAGCGCCGAGCGCATCCGCCAAATCGAGGTGGCGGCCATGAAAAAAATGAAGACGACCCTGGCCGCTTACGCCTGAGTAACAACCCCATGCCGAGCGCTTCTGCGCTTGCGCGACAATGCCCCTGCCAGCCTCCGCAGCAGGGGCATTTTCTATTCTGGAGACACTTCACCATGCAACGACGCAGCATTACTTTTGCTACACTTTTTATAGCTACTTTCGCAGTATCCACAGGCGCAATGGCTCAAAAAACACCGGAGGCTGCGGCCTGGCCCAGCAAGCCGCTTCGCATCATCGTAGGCTTTCCTGGGGGCTCCTCGCCGGACCTGACCGCACGGGCATTTGCCGAGCCACTGTCCAAAGCGCTGGGGCAGCCGGTGATTGTGGAGAACAAAGTGGGCGCGGCCGGCAATATTGCTGCAGATGCGGTGGCCAAAGCCACAGACAACCACACCATCGGTCTGATGATCAACGGCAACATGACCATTGCCAAGATGCTCAACCCCAAGCTGAGCTATGACCCCCTGAAGGATTTGCAGCCTATCAGTTTGCTGGGCGTATCCCCCTTGGTGCTGACCGCGCCAGCCAACGGCCCCGGCAGCGATGCTGCCGCATTTTTGCAGGCCGCGCGCACTGCGGGGGACCGTTGGAACTACGGCACGCCCGGTATGGGTACCGTGGGCCATTTGGGCATGGAACTGCTCAAGTCGCAGGCCAAGATTGCCCCGGTGCATGTTCCGTACCCTGGCTATCCGCAAGTCGCCACGGCCATGATTGCGGGTGACCTGCAGCTCAGCCTACTGCCCCCGGCACTGGCCAACGCCCAAATCAAAGCCGGCAAGCTCAAAGCGATTGGTGTGACCGCCAGCGTGCGCAGCCCGCTGGCGCCTGAGATTCCCAGCCTGTCAGAAGCCGGGGTGAAGAATTTCAACCTGGAGATCTGGAACGCGGTAGCCGCCCCCAACAGCTTGCCACCGACTGCTGCAGCCAAACTGGCCACGCTGTTCAGCGAGATTGCGCGCAGCCCCGACATGCGGCAAAGACTGTTTCAGCAAGGCTGGACGGTAGTAGGAACCACCGCCGAAGGCCTGCGCCTGCGTGTGAAATCCGACACCCAGTTGCTGGGCGGCATCATCACCAATCAAGGCATCAAGATCGACTAAACCCAGGGGCGGGAGGTAGGCCCCGCGGGGCCGCCGCAACGCTCAAGAACTGCTTTTGAGCAGTTGGGCGATGTCCGAAGCCAACACTTTGGCACCACTGCCGTAGCGGGTGAACAAGCGCAGATTGCCTTGCGGGTCGTAGATGTAACTTCCCGCCGAATGGTCCATGGTGTAACTGGTAGGAGTCTTGCCGGGCACCTTCTTGTAGTACACCTTGTAGTCCTTGGCAAGAATGGCCAGTTTCTCGGGGGTGGTGGTGAGCGCGAGGAAACTCGGGTCAAAATTTGCCATGTAGGCCTTGAGTACCTCGGGGGTATCCCGCTCCGGGTCCACAGTCACAAACAGGCCCTGCAAGCGATCACCATCTTTGCCCAGCATCTGCTTGATCTCGGCCAATTCGGCCATGGATGTGGGGCACACATCGGGACACTGCGTAAAACCGAAGAACATGACCACGACTTTGCCCTTGAAGTCGGGCAGCCGCCGTACCTGCCCGTTGTGGTCGGTCAGCTCAAAGTCTTTGGCGTAGTTGGCTCCGGTGATGTCCACCGAGGCGAAAGAAGGCTTCTGCTCTGAACACGCAGCCAAACCAGCCATAGCGCCTATGGATATTGCGCTAATAGCTATTATTTTCATAGCGAATCGTTTATTCATGGCGGAGCTCACAAAAGATAATGGTCTACCAACAGCGCAGCAAACAGCACGCTGAGATGGATGAGGGAGAAGCGGAAGGTGGCGCGTGCCAGATCGTCCGAATAGTTGCGCAGCAAGCGCACGGCATACCAACAAAAACCTGCACTCAGGCCCAGAGCCACAGCCAGGTACAGCCAGGAACTCATGCCGTAGATAAACGGGAACACACACGCTGCCGCCAACACGATGGTGTAGAGCAATATTTGCAGCCGCGTGAATTCACTGCCATGGGTGACGGGCAACATTGGCAGGCCGGACTTGCGGTAGTCTTCCACCCGGTACAGGGCCAGCGCCCAAAAATGCGGCGGCGTCCAAAGAAAGATGATGAGAAACAGGATCAGTGCCTCAGGGCCCACATCACCCGTCATGGCGGCCCATCCGAGCACCGGTGGCATGGCCCCGGACGCGCCTCCAATGACGATGTTTTGTGGCGTGAGGGGTTTGAGGATCACGGTGTAAACAACCGCATAACCCACAAAGGTGGCAAAGGTCAGCCACATGGTCAGTGGGTTGACCCAGACAAACAAAATGGCAGAACCGACGGCGCACAAAACGGCCGAGAAGATCAGGGTTTGGGTATCGCTGAGTTCCCCACGCGCTGTGGGGCGCCATGCGGTACGCTTCATTTTGGCGTCGATGCCTTTTTCGACAATGCAGTTAAAGGCTGCGGCGGCCCCCGCTACCAAGTAGATACCGGCGCACGCAATGGCAGCCAATCCGATTTGCGCAAAGGTGGGTACACCGGGCACCGCCAAAACCATTCCGATAAGGGCACAGAAGACGATGAGCTGAATCACCCGGGGCTTGGTCAGCGCATGAAATTGGCGCAACACCGAAGGGCTGGCCATAGAAGCGTTCGAAGTCATTCCATTCTTCCGTTTGAAGGGGGCTTGCCCGCCATCGCCAAAATCCACACCAGAGTCACCAGCAAAGCCCCCGCACCGCCTGTATGCAAGACGGCCGCAAACAGGGGCCAGTCGAGCACCACATTGCTCAGGCCGGTTACAACCTGCAGCAGCAGCAAACCACCCAACCACCGCGCCGCCAGGTGCAATTGCGGCAGCCTCCGAAGACGCCAAGCGAGTATCGCCAGCAATGCTACGGTAACCAACGCCAACAATCGATGGGTAAAGTGAATGGCAGTGAGCGCCTGGAAGCTGATATGCCCACCATCCTGACTTGCCCCAAGAGGACGCCAGAGTTCCAGCGCACCGGCAAAATCCATGGCGGGCCACCAGCTGCCCTGGCACATGGGAAACTCTGTACAGACCAATACTGCGTAATTGGTACTGACCCAGGCACCAGATGCGGCCTGCACCACCAACATCGCCAGGGCCGCCGCAGCCCACGGCGTCACCCAGCGGGGTGCGTTAGCACCGACTCCCCCATTGCGGACCACCTGCACGGTAAGGAGCGCCAGCAACAAATACGCCCCCAGAAGGTGCAGACTCACAATCGCCGGAAACAACTTCATCGTCACCGTAAGCGCTCCAAAGGCACCTTGCACACATACCCAAAGCAACGTGAACGTGGGTAACCACGGGTTCACACGCAAGTGCTGCAAGATCCCCTTGCTGCCAAGCCAAGCGGACACGGCCAGCAACAAAATCAAACCGCCCACCCCCGTAGCGAGGTAGCGGTGCACCATTTCGATCCAAGCCTTGCTATGGGTGACAGGGCCAGTGGGCATGGCGGCCTGTGCCATCGCAATCTCCTCTTTAGCCCCCAATGGGCTAGCGCTGCCATAGCAGCCGGGCCAATCCGGGCAACCCAGACCACTGTCGGTGAGCCGTGTGAATGCGCCAAAAAGGACCAGGTCAAAAGTCAAAAAAAGGGTCACCACGGTGAGTGTCTGGTAGCGGCCCATGGGGCTGGTGCGCCGATTGCGCAACAACACCCACAGCACAGGCACGGCGGCCAGCAGCAGGCCTACCAAAAGCAGCTGCAACAGTGGAGACAAGTCATACAAGTCAGTAGACATGGTGTGGAGTGCCCTCGCCTTAACGGCCTGCCGTATCCCAGAAGGCGGCCGCTCGCATCAGACGGTCCAGATCACGCTTGGCCTTGAGCGCGCTCTCGGAATCCAAATGGGGCGGAAATCGCAACATCAGGTTTCCTATAGGGTCCACCACATACAAGTGGTCACGCAAGGAAGCACCTTCTTGGGGCACCAACCACGACGACAGCGCGGCCTCAGGCACGCGCAGGACAGTTGCGCCTTTGAGTGCCGGCAAAAGGGCATCGGCAACCGGCTCTGCATCATTGATGAGCCAGACCCAGTCCAAACGGTCTTTCTCTTTGCCCAAGCCCTCGCGCAACTGGCGCTGCTGGTAGAGCCGCTGCGCACATTCTGCATCGCAGCTTGCCCCTGCAACGCTCACAAACAACCATTGGCCTTTGAGACTGCGCAGATTCACAGCGGTTCCGTCCAGCGCCGTGCCCACTACATCGGGCAAAGGGCGTTGCGGGTCAATCAGCGTCCCAAAGTTGCGCCTCCCTTCAGGGCGTACCACGTAATAGGTAAAGTACGAGGCAATGACCGGTGCGGCACAGACGAGCAGGACGAGCAACATCTTCCATCGCCCTCCACGCGTACGGCCTCCTTCTGCCAAACCCTGTTCAGGGACGGGCATGGAATGCACCGTCAAGCCCAGGGGATGATCGTCATTCGGGTTGGCGCGAGACATGGGAATCCTTGGAAACAAAAAAAAGCGGACGGAGCTGAAACCAGGCAAACAAGAACACGATCAAGACTGCCAGCGCAAACCATTGCGCCGCGTAACCGAAATGTTTGTCAATGCCGAGGTTGATTTGTGGCCACTCTCGCAACAATCCCTCACTCGCTGCACCTATCTGCACCACGCTCAGGTCTTGTAAAAGCGGCAAACCCAATTCCAACTGGAACTGAGCCAAGTCGAGATTTTGCCGGATTGCACTAACAGACGAAGACCCAGGCTCGTAAAGCTTAGATGGGGGCGGGGACATACGCCCCTCCACCACCACCAGTTCCGAGGGCGTTTGCACTGCGGGCAAGGCGGTTCTGTTCTCAAAACTACGCGGCGCCCAGCCACGCTGCACCATCACGACCGTCTGGTGGTCTGCGAGCTGAAATGGTGTGAATACAAAGAACCCTACCCGGCCTAGCATTTGGCGGTTCTCGAGGTAGACCGTTTTCTCTGCCAACCAGCGCCCTTTTAGGTGCACGCTGCGGTGTATCAGCGCATCAGGCTGGGTCGACTGCAGTATGTCGTCGGCGACCAGCGCAGACTTGCTACCCTGGGTCTGGATAGCTTGGGTCAATGCTTCTTTTTGCGCTGCACGGTCGAGTTGCCACCGCCCTAGCGAAACAGCCACCGCCACCGCAGCGACAGCCGCAAAAGCCACTACCACGCGACGCAAACGTACACTCACGAGATAATCCCTCCTATGACCATTCTCGTTGCCATTGCATTCCTGGCCATCTTGGCCAGCTTGGGCGCAGCCCTTTTCTTCATGTTGCGTGGCGGACAAGCCCAGACCCAACGCAACAAGTCACACGGCATGGCGCGCGCGTTGGCCTTGCGTGTGGGTATTTCCATCTTGCTGTTCATATGTATTTTGTTGGCTTGGAAACTGGGGTACATCCACCCCACGGGAATTCCTCAAGGCAGCTAAAACACTGCATCCAGTTAGGAGAAAAATCGGCCCATTAAAAAAGGCACCGCAAGCGGTGCCTTTTTGCGCTTCGCCAGAGCTTAAAGCCAGTACACCAACACGTACAAACCTAACCACACCACGTCCACGAAGTGCCAGTACCAAGCAGCACCCTCGAACCCAAAGTGGCGCTCCGAAGTGAAGTGCCCCTTTTGCAAGCGCAGGGTGATGAACAACAGCATCAACATCCCCACTAACACGTGGAATCCGTGAAAACCCGTCAGCATGTAAAAGGTAGAACCAAACACACCGGAATTGAGCTTCAAATTCAGGGCCGTGTAGGCGTGGTAATACTCGTAGCCCTGTACAACAAGGAAGGTCACGCCCAGTAGCACGGTGGCCCACATAAACGCAATAGTTTTGCTACGGTTACCATCCACCAGCGCATGATGAGCAATCGTCAGGGTCACGCCGGAGGTTAACAACAATGCTGTGTTGATGGTTGGCAACCAAAACGGGCCCATGGTAGTGAATGGTTCCACAATGCCCGCTGGCGAAGCGGTCACGCCCGCAGCCAAGCTGGGCCAGATGGCTTTGAAGTCGGGCCACAACAACGCATTCTCAAGGCTACCGAGAGCTGGCACCGAGTGCGCGCGCGCCCACCACAATGCAGTGAAGAATGCACCGAAGAACATGACCTCTGAAAAGATAAACCAGCTCATGCTCCAGCGGAAAGACAGATCGATCTTGCGACCGTATTGCCCGCCCTCGCTCTCGGCAATGGCCTCGCTGAACCATTGGTACAAAACCACCAGCCACCAGACCATGCCCAGTGCGAGAGAGTACTTGCCCCAGTCAGCACCATTGATCCACTGGCCTGCACCCAGAATCACAAAAAACAGTCCGGCAGCCGCCATGACCGGATGGCGTGAAGGACCGGGTACAAAGTAGTACGGCGTTCCACCATGTGTTGTTGAACTCATTTTTGCTCTACTCCTTCTCTAATCCAAATCGCTGAAACTCACCGAGCTGCAACCTACGAGGCCACGACCCACTTCGCCAAACTAATCAAACCAATTACCAACAAAATGGCACCCACCAAGCCAACCAGCACCA
Source organism: Curvibacter sp. (assembly GCA_004293725.1). Classification (GTDB taxonomy): domain Bacteria; phylum Pseudomonadota; class Gammaproteobacteria; order Burkholderiales; family Burkholderiaceae_C; genus Allorhodoferax. Next base: position 70,375 of record REAW01000010.1, on the reverse strand, counting down.
CGTGCAAAGGGTTCACATTTGCCAAGTCATCACGGTATCCCTGATGGCTGCGAACTCCCAAAAAAGACCAAGCCACCAGCTTCACACTCCGCATGAACGAAGTGGCCTTCAAGGCTGTCTTGTTTGCACCATCGTCTGCCATTAAGAACCTGCTCCTTCTTCAGCAAGCGTCTTTACACTGGCAACGGGAGCTGGCGGTGTTTTGCCACCCACTTCAAAGAAGGTGTACGACAACGTGATGGTTCGCACATCTTTGGACAGCTTGGGATCGATCACAAACACCACGGGCCAAGACTTCTTCTCGCCAGGCTCCAACGTGTACTCGCTGAAGCAAAAACACTCTAGCTTGTTGAAATGAGCAGAGGCCTGCATAGGTGCATAGCTCGGGATAGCTTGCGCCGACATGCGGCGGTTCTGTACATTTTGGAACTCGTAAACCACGGTGGTTAGTTCGCCGGGGTGAACTTGCAATGAGCGCTGCGCCGGCTTGAACTCCCAGGGCCCGCGCGAATTGGCATCAAACTCTACGGTGATAGTGCGGCTGGGATCCACTTGCGTGTTGCCGGCTTGCTTCTTTTGGCCTGTGAGTACCTGCTCTCCGAGTGCCAAGATGTTGATGCCAGTGACTTCGCAAATCGCTTTGTACATGGGTACCAGCCCGTAACCAAAAGCGAACATGCCAACGGTGATCACCGCCAACTTGCCCATCATTTTGGAGTTTTCGCGCTTGAGTCCCATGCTCATTTCCCCAGCAATACCAAACGCGCCATGAAGCCGATAAAAAATATAGCAGCAACCGAGGCCAAGATGAGGCCCAAGCGTGTATTCGCTTTCTTTTGATCAGGCGTTGCCATTAACCAATCACCTTGGTTGCAGTCGCGTCCAGCTTGGGTGGATTCTCAAAGGTGTGGAATGGTGCAGGAGAGGGCACCTCCCACTCCAGACCCTCTGCACCTTCCCATGGTTTTTGGGGGGCTTTTTCGCCTTTACCCATCATGGCGGGCAAAACTATCCAAAAGAAGAAGTAAACCTGCGCTAAACCAAAGGCGAATCCGCCCACGGATGCAACCGCATTGAAGTCAGCGAATTGCATGGGGTAGTCGGCATAACGACGTGGCATGCCGGCCAGACCCAAAAAGTGCATAGGGAAGAAAGTGATATTGAATGCAATCAGCGACCACCAGAAGTGGATCTTGCCGCGCGTTTCGCTGTACATCACCCCAGTCCATTTCGGTGCCCAATAGTAGTAGCCGGCGAACATGCCGTACAAGGACCCCGCCACCAGTACATAGTGGAAGTGAGCGACCACGTAATAGGTGTCTTGCAGCTGAATGTCAATGGGCGCCATGGCCAGAATCAAGCCCGTGAAACCACCCATGGTGAACACGAAGATGAAACCCACGGCAAACAACATAGGGGTTTCAAACGTCATGGACCCTTGCCACATGGTGGCGATCCAGTTGAAAATTTTGACGGCCGTGGGCACCGCAATCAGCATGGTCGCGTACATGAAGAACAGCTGGCCTGTCACTGGCATACCGGTCGTGAACATGTGGTGCGCCCACACAATAAAGGACATGATGGCGATGGACGACGTGGCGTACACCATGGAGGCGTAGCCAAACAACTTCTTGCGTGCAAAGGCTGGAATAATCTGGCTGATGATGCCGAAGGCCGGCAAAATCATGATGTAGACCTCGGGGTGGCCGAAGAACCAGAAAATGTGCTGGTACATCACAGGGTCACCGCCACCAGCGGGGTTAAAGAAGCTGGTGCCAAAGTGGCGATCTGTCAGCGTCATGGTGATAGCGCCAGCCAACACGGGCATCACGGCGATCAGCAAATAAGCGGTGATGAGCCAAGTCCAGACAAACATGGGCATCTTCATGAGTGTCATGCCCGGTGCGCGCATGTTCAGAATGGTCACGATGATGTTGATCGAGCCCATAATGGAAGACGCACCCAGGATGTGCATGGCAAAAATACCCGCATCCATGGATGGACCCATTTGGAGAGTCAGGGGTGCGTACAGCGTCCAGCCAGCAGCGGGTGCGCCACCCGGCATGAAAAATGACCCCACCAACATCAGCGCCGCTGGAATCATCAGCCAAAAGCTGAAGTTATTCATGCGGGCGAATGCCATGTCAGATGCACCAATTTGCAGCGGGATCATCCAGTTCGCAAAACCGACGAAGCCCGGCATGATGGCACCGAACACCATGATCAAGCCGTGCATGGTGGTCAAGGAGTTGAACAACTCGGGGTTCACCAGTTGCAGCCCCGGCTGAAACAGCTCAGCGCGAATTAGCAGGGCCAAGATGCCGCCAACAATCAGCATCGTGAAACTGAACAAGAGATACAGGGTGCCAATATCTTTGTGGTTGGTCGCATACACCCATCGTTGCCAGCCCGTAGGGGCATGGTGATGGTCGTCATGGGCGTGGTGATCTAGTACGGCGCTCATTCTGAAGTCCTTCTCAATTCTGTGCGTTCTGTCGCGAAAACATTACTTGCGCATCGCCAGCACATCGGCCGGCTGCACCAGTTGACCCGTCTGGTTGGACCAGTTGTTCTTGGTGAAAGTGGTCACGGCTGCAATATCGGTATCACTTAAAGACTTCCATGCTGGCATGGCGCCGTTATTCTGACCATTCAGGAGAACGGAAATCATCTTGCTCTTGTCAGCATCCAGCACGACGGCAGAACCCACCACTGCCTTGATGGAACCGGCACCTTTGCCATTGGCTTGGTGGCAAGCCGCGCAGTTTTGGGCATAGACCTTCTCACCACGCTTCGAAATATCTTCCAAGGTCCAGACCTTATTGGGGTCATCCTGTTTCGCGGCCATTTTCTTCTGCTCTGCAGCCACCCAAACGGAATAATCTTCTGCCGACAGCACCTTGACATGGATGGGCATGTAAGCGTGCTCTTTGCCACACAACTCAGCGCACTGGCCGTAGTAGTCGCCTACCTTTTCAGCGCGAAACCAGGTGTCGCGCACGAAACCTGGGATCGCATCCTGCTTGATACCGAAGGCCGGAACCATAAAAGCGTGGATCACATCATTTGCAGTAGTAATGATCCGAACTTTCTTGTCCACAGGAACCACCAAAGGGTTGTCGACTTTAAGCAAGTAGTTGTCGATGGACTCACCCTTTTTCGGGCCGCCTGCGCTTGAAAGTGCACGTTGATCACTATCCAAAGTGGAGACGAAACCAATGCCCTCGCCTTCGCCCTTCAGGTAGTCATAGCCCCATTTCCACTGCATGCCGGTGGCTTTGATGGTCAAGTCAGCGTTCGTAGTGTCCTTCATGGCGACCACCACCTTGGTTGCGGGCAAGGCCATCAGGATCACGATGATAAAAGGAACAATCGTCCAGATCACTTCCACCGTGACGGACTCATGGAAAGTGGCAGCCTTGTAGCCCCGAGACTTTCGGTGCTTCCAAATGGAATAGAACATCACCGAAAACACAGCCACAAAAACGACAGTACACACGATTAGCATGAACCAGTGCAGCCATTGCTGCTCGTGGGCTATCTTGGTCACCGCGGGGTGTAAATTCAATTGGTTGACTGCAGGCCCGCCCGGCAGATCATTGACAGCATGCGCAAGGCTCAATGCTGCAGTGCCAACCCAAGCAACCACCGCCAACAGGGGAGTGGTCAGTTTGTTCAATATGCTCTTCATCGTGTTCACTTTTCTAAGCCCCAAAATTACCTAATGCCCAGCTGCTGCAGCGACCATTCAGGCTGCACGCAGTGCAAGTCGAATTTCTTTGGCGAGCTGCGGACGCAGCTCAGGCCTAACAAACCGACCCACCCATATTGTTTTTCCCCGCCCCGACAACTCGATCAAAGATCCGTTGCCAGATCGTGGCTCTACCCTCACACACTCTCTAGGAAACTCGGCACGCTCTAGTTTGCCCGCGTTTTCCCATTCCACCACCAGCCGCCCATCTTGCAAAGAGATGTGCTCGCCATCTGTGGCATGCCGGCCATACATCACAAACGCAAAACCCACTGCAGCCAACTCAAGTGATGCGAAAGGAATCACCAAAGTAGCCCCCTGAAACCAGAAGAAAACTCCGATTCCCAGCGATACCACGCACAGTGACACGTACAGCCAGGCCAGTTGCACCGGAGTAACAGAACAGTTACGCCGCAAAAACCACTGTACGTGCCGCCCTTGTACCGTCGCAAACCGAAAAACCAAGTTCGTCATGCGCCTTTGCCCGAATAGGCCCGGTCGTTGGCGGACCGGGGTGAGTCTGCATGGGGGAATGCCCTTACTCTAATTCTTGGTATTGTAGTCCAGACAATCTGTTGATCCGCCTCAAAAAGGCAAACACCCGCCTCGGGTAATTGCCTAGATGCCACTCTTGCTTCCGGCTGGGCCGTGCCGAAGTACTGATCTCATCTGCTCCAGGGATACTGATGTCTCAGTTTTCATGGTGAGACGTGGTACAGGCTTGAAGGCGTGACCATAAACCACCTCAAATGTCACCTGCAGGCGACCATCAGATGCTGGGGATGCCAAGCCTTCCGCCAGCGCCTGGTGCAAGCGCTGCAACCAAGCACGAGAACGCAATCCGGCAAAGCGCGCAGGATGCAGATTGCGGCCCAGGCTGCGCAATTCAGCCAACAAGCTTTGTGGACTTGAGTAGGTCAGCGTAATCCGCTCCATATCCATCACCGGCTCCGCAAAACCTGCTTGCACCAGCATGTCGCCCCAGTCATGCATATCGGTGAATTCATGCCCCGGCATGGACCAGCCCGTGCGCGCATAGACAGTACGCAACTCACGCAGGGTGTCAGGCCCCAGACAGGAAAACATTGCAAAACCGCCCACCGAAATCAGGCGATGCCATTCAGTAATCAGGGCCACCGGATCTGCTGCCGTATGCAGCGCCATATTGGCCCACAACATTTGCACAGGCAATTCAGGCCCCTCAAATTTCAATGCGCCGCCACCCCATTCCATCGGATTCCACCAGGGTTTAGCTATGAATTTGCTAGCAAATATCGAACGATCCACGGTGCTTTCGACAACAAAACAGTCCGAATTAGGATACCGCTTGCGGATCAGGGCGTGGGCTTGCATGCCGCCCTGCAAGGGGCCCCAATGCACCCATTGCTGCGGTTTCTGAACGATCCATTGCAGCCGTTCTTCCATCCGACGGGCCACCTCCTCGTGCAACCAAGGCGACTCCGCGTGTTGCGGTCGCAAGGTGGCCCAGCGGTCGGCGGCAACGGGGTCAATGGTAGGGGGGCGCTGGGTACTCATGGGGTGGGCTTGGAGAGCGTTGGCGAGTATATTGCCCGTATGTTCCGCCAGCTGCTCAAGGGGGTATCGCAGCGCCTGCCAAGCCGGTGCACCGTCTGCCATGCCTGGCCAGCCCACGCCGTCTGTGAGAACTGTATCGACCAGTTTGCGCAACCGCTGCACCGCTGCACGACCTGCGCTCTGCCTTTGCCAACAGACATGCCACGCTGTGGGGCATGCATCGTCGAGCCCCCCCATTGGGACATCGCACTGGCAGCTGTTCCCTACGCCTACCCGTGGTCGCGGCTGGTGGCGGATTTCAAATTCAAGCAACACCCTGCCTGGGCGCAGACCATGGCCACGCTGATGCGCAGCACCCCCTGGGTAGAGCCTGCGCTGGAAGCAGCACACCTGGTACTGCCGCTACCTTTGTCGGCCCAGCGGCTTCAAACACGCGGTTTTAACCAGGCGTTGGAACTGGCGCGCCACTTGGGGCCCGGCAAGATCAACACCGAACTGCTGCTGCGGGTGCGCGACACGCCACCGCAAAGCAGCCTGCCGCGACACCAGCGCCTGCGCAGCGTGCAAGGAGCTTTTGCCGTGGAACCATTGCGTGCCAACGCGCTGAGCGGGCGGCGCGTCGTGCTGGTAGACGATGTCATGACCAGCGGCGCCTCACTGCATGCTGCCAGCACCGCCCTGCGCAGCGCTGGCGTGCAACACATCACGGTGCTGGTGTTCGCGCGCACGGAATAGCAGTCCCCACGGCCGCGCGACAATACAGGCCATGTTTCATATAGTTTTAGTCGAACCCGAAATTCCTCCCAACACGGGCAATGTCATCCGTCTGGCGGCCAACACGGGTTGCACCCTGCATTTGGTGGAGCCGCTGGGGTTTTCCATGGACGACAAACACATGCGCCGCGCCGGGCTGGATTACCACGAGTACGCTGCACTTAAGCGCCACGCCGACTGGCAGACTTTTTTGAACACCGAGCAACCAGCGTTAGAACGCATGTTTACGCTCACCACAAGGGGCACGCGCAGCCCCTATGCAGTGGCTTTTCAGCGAGGAGACTGGCTGGTGTTTGGATCTGAAACCAAGGGGATATCAGACACTGTGCGCGCAGCGTTTGACGCCCAGCGCAGCCTGCGCTTACCCATGCTGGCCGGGCAGCGCAGCCTCAATTTGTCGAACGCCGTTGCAGTAACTGTGTTTGAAGCTTGGCGACAAAACGGCTTCGGAGAGTGAGGCAACCCAAAGGTCTCGGCACGAAGAGAGGCATCCCAACGGGAGTTCCTCTTTCTCTCAAGGGTACTGCCGTGCCAATGATTCGGCCACACAGACAGGCTTTGGCGATCCATCCCGCTCCACGGTCACTTCCCACGTCTGCTGTCGACCACCGTTGTCGATGGGGTCGCTGGCCAGCAACTTGAGCTGCGCCCGCAACCGGCTATTGACCGGCACCGGGGCGATGAAGCGCACTTTGTTGAGCCCGTAATTCACGCCCATGCGCGCCTCCGTCACCGCAATTGCGCTGTCAAAAAAACGGGGAATCAGGGAGAGCGTCAAAAAACCATGGGCGATGGGCATGCCAAATGGACCGGCCTTGGCGCGCTCCACGTCTACATGAATCCACTGGTGGTCGCCCGTGGCCTGGGCGAAGAGGTTGATCTGGTCTTGGGTAACGCTGATCCACTCGCTAGTGGCAACGTGTTGGCCCACTTGGGTGGAGAGTTCTTCCAGGGTGGCAAAGGTTTTCATGTCTGCGAATGTAGCCAGCCCCGTCAAGCCCGCATGTCCGCCGGGCGACAAAGCGGCCCTACTTCGCGTCCAACCACTGGCAGATGGGACGCCATTGCTCTAGGTCACGCTCTACCCGCCCCGGTGCAACATCAAACAGCGTGAGGCCATGCGCAGAAAGTTGAATGTAATTTTGGGTGTCGCGCACAAAGCCCAGCACGGGCAAGCCCAGGCTTTCAACAAACGTGTGCAACTGGTCGGCCGCCCGGGTGCGCTCATCCACACGCATGCCAACAATGCCGATCTGCGTTTTGGCTGCCTGGGCGCTTGCCGCCAGCTCATCCAAAAAGGCACGTGTCGCAAAAATGTCAAAGACACTGGGCTGCAGCGGAACCACCATCTTGTCGGCCAACTTCAGCACCTCTTTGAGACGGCGGCCGTGCAAGCCCGCCGGCGTATCCAGCACCATATGGGTAGTTCCCTTGGGGGGTTTGGCCAACTTGTCGTCGTTCACCACCCAACTGGTGATGGGCCGGGCCGCAGCCGGTCGTAGCGACAGCCAGAGCCTGGAAGATTGTTGCCGGTCGGCATCTCCCAGCATCACAGCATTCCCTTGGGAAGCAAAGTATCCCGCGATCTGGGTGGACAGGGTGGACTTTCCAACTCCGCCTTTGGGATTGGCAACAACAACCACGGACATAAAGGACTCCTTGCAGGGTAGAACTGCGCTATGTTATCGATATGGACACTGAAACCCAAGCACCGACAGCACCTGCCAAGCCGATCTATGTGGTGGCGGCCCATGCCAATTGGCGTGAATCCCGAGTCAACCGACGCCTTTTGGAAGCAGCTCGCGCCACAAACACCGCCGAAGTCTGCGATTTGTATGCCCGCTACCCTGATTACAGTGTCAACGTTTCGGTGGAGCAAGCCCATCTTCAAGAGGCGCGATTGGTGGTTTTGTTGCATCCTGTCCAGTGGTATTCCATGCCGGCCTTGCTCAAGCTCTGGGTCGACGAGGTCTTGACCCACGGTTGGGCCTACGGCGGCGGCCAAGCGCTGCAGGGCAAAGACTTGTGGCTGGTGGCCACTACCGGCGGCCCCGAAGATTCGTACCACCCGCAGGGCTACAACCGCTATTTCTTTGACGCCTTTATGCCGCCCTACGAACAAACTGCAGCGCTATGCGGCATGCGGTTTCTGCCGCCTATGGTGCTGCATGGCGCACACCGGGTCGATGACACCGCGGTCAACGCCCATGTCTCCATGTTCGCGCAGCGCCTGGCCAGCTACCCCCAATGGCCTGAACTGGACGATATGGACAACTGTCCAGCCTGTCTGGTACCCGACGCCGACCGCCCCACGCACGAAGACGCAGGAGACAAGCACTAATGGAACACGCTCCCAGCTGGTTGATCAACAGCTTGATTTATTTGAGCGCGGCGGTCATTGCCGTACCTCTGAGCAAAGCCGTCGGGCTGGGCTCCATCATCGGCTACCTGGCCGCAGGCATTGTCATTGGCCCGTGGGGCATCGGCTTGGTCAACAATGTGGAAGACATCCTGCACTTTGCCGAATTTGGCGTCGTGCTCATGTTGTTTTTGGTGGGCCTGGAGCTGGAACCCAAAAGGCTTTGGAACCTGCGCCGCTCCATTTTCGGCTGGGGCAGCTTGCAGGTAGTGGGCTGTGCGCTGCTACTGGCACTGGTGGCCGTGGCTTGTGGCGTGGGCTGGCGTCTGGCGGTGGTGGCTTCCCTGGGCTTGGCACTCTCCAGTACCGCAATTGCGCTGCAGGTGATGCAAGAGCGCAACCTGCTCCCCACCCGCAGTGGTCAGGCAGCTTTTTCCATCCTTTTGTTCCAGGACGTTGCGGCCATCCCCATCCTCGCTTTGCTTCCGCTCTTGGGCGTTGTTTCCGCATCCAATGAGACAGCAACGCTTATGGAATATATGCAAACAGCTATAAAAATAATAGCAGTCATTGCCGGGATTGTGCTGGGGGGGCGCCTGCTCGTTCGCCCCTTGTTGCGCTGGATAGCGCGCTCCAAGACGCCCGAGATCTTCACCGCTGCCGCGTTGTTGCTGGTGGTGGGGATTTCCGCGCTGATGTTGCTGGTGGGCCTGTCGATGGCGCTGGGCGCTTTTCTGGCTGGCGTACTGCTGGCCGAAAGTGAGTACCGGCGCGAGCTGGAAACCGACATCGAGCCCTTCAAAGGACTGTTGCTCGGCTTGTTTTTTATTGCCGTAGGCATGAGCATCGATTTTGGTGTCCTGTTGCAGTCACCCGGGGTGATGGCTCTGGTCGTGGTGGGCTTTTTGGCCCTTAAAGGCATGGTGATCTACCTACTGGCACGCCACATCCAACTCCCTTTCCAGGAGCGGCCTGTTTTCATACTGCTCTTGGCACAAGGCGGTGAATTTGCGTTTGTGGTGTTTCAGGCTGCCGCCGGGGCCAAAGTATTTCCGGCTGAGACCGCGTCGCTCTTGATTGGTGCGGTAGCCATTTCCATGCTGCTAAGCCCGCTGATTTTGGTTGCGGTGGATCGACTCGTTCTGCCGCGCTATGCAAAAGGGAAAGGTCCGGTGATGGAGGAAATCTCCGAACAGCAGGATGCACCCGTCATCATCGCGGGCTTTGGCCGCTATGGCCAGATCATTGCCCGCGTGTTGACGGCCGATGGCTTTTCAACCACGGTTCTCGACCATGACGCGGAAATGATAGAAGCTGCGCGCAAATTTGGCTTCCGTGTGTTCTATGGAGACGCCACCCGGCTGGACTTGCTGCGCACCGCTGGCGCCGCCAGTGCGCGGGTGCTGGTGGTTGCCGTCGACGACGTGGAGCAATCACTGGAAATTGTGGACCTGGCCCGGGCACACTTCCCAGCGCTCACCATCGTGGCGCGGGCGCGCGACGTTACCCATTGGAACCAACTGCGCGACCGCGGCGTCATGCGTGTGGAGCGCGAACTATTCGAGTCCAGCCTGCGCAGCGCCCGCAGTGTGCTGGAGCTGCTGGGCCATGAACCCCACGCGGCCCGCCAAACCGCCATGCGCTTTCGCCAGCACAACCTGGAACTGTTTGAGAAACTGCATCCCCACTACAAGGACTGCTCCAAATTGATCGCGGTGGTCAAACAGGGCCGGCAGCAACTGGAAGAACAAATGGCGCAGGAGCGCGCGCAGCAGGTCCAGCGTCAGCCCCATGGCTGGGACCGCTAGGGCCAGATTTAGGCCAACCCGTCCCATAGCAGCTTCACACCCGTCAAGAACATACCGGCATAGAGAAAACGGTAAAACAGCACTTGGCTGATCCGTCGCGCCAGGCGTACGCCTACCCAGACCCCCACAGGGGCAATGGGTAGCAACACCAGGCTGGTGGCCATGTTGCGCATATCCAGCAACCCCAAGAGGCCATAAGGAATCCATTTGCTGAGATTCACTACAAAGAAAAAGAACGCCATCGTGGCAGTGAATTTGATGGGGCTGAGTTTGAGCGGAATGACATACGCATTGATGGGCGGTCCTCCGGCGTGGGCAATAAAGCTGGTGAATCCCGACGTCACGGTAAGGATGGCGCCTAACCAGCGGGGTGGCGGAGCGCTATCGGGTTTGGGCGGGAACAGCAGGCGCTGCGCGAGAAACAGCAATGTGAAACCACCCACTAGCGCCGCCACCGTGTGGGCATTCAGCACTTTGAACAGCAGTGCACCAATGGCAATGCCCACCAAGCCGCACGGGATCAGGAACTTCAGGAGCTTCAGGTCAAAGTCCTTGCGAAACGCTGCCATCCCCAGCACATCCATCAACAACAACACCGGCATCAGGATGGCAGCTGCCTCGGGCACCGTCACCGCAAGCGCCATCATGGGCACGGCCAGTGAGCCAAAGCCTGCACCAAAGCCGCTCTTGCTGACGCCCAATATCAACACCGCAGGGACGGTGACAGCGTAAAAGAATGGATCGGTGATGATCGGAAAAGTCATGGTTGAGGCGCGCGAATGAACCTGCTGATACTACCTAGCCCACCGTTGCATGACTGCCAGCTACCTGCGTGCTGGCTAGGGACCACGCGGTTGGCGCGTGATAACCTTGGCCCCATGTTCAGCCCCTCCCAAGAAGACGTACGTCGATTTTTTTGTTCCACTTATGCCAAAGCCCGCACAGGGGTTGCGATGGAAGCTATCGAAACCATAGCATCACAGTGGATGGAGGAACACCCCGAATACGCCGCTGATTTTGCGGATATCGACACCGCCCTCAGCACCATGTACGAGGCGACCGAGGGGCGAACCAACCCGTTTTTGCATCTCAGCATGCACCTCTCCATCAGCGAGCAGTGCAGTATCGACCAACCCCGCGGCATCCGCCAAGCAGTCGAGCTCCTCACGCACAAGCGCAATTCTTTGCACCAAGCCCACCACGAGGCCATGGATTGCCTTGGCACCATGCTCTGGGAAAGCCAACGTGCAGGTCGCCCGCCAGACGGCAACGCCTACATTGCCTGCGTACAACGGCACGCAACCAAAGACTAAGCCGCACGCATGTCTGACACACCGGTTTCACCCCAACGGCAACCCATTCATCACGAAATCTTCATAAAAACGTCATTCTTCTGACGCTTCGCGTCTCCAGACTCCACGGCGGATGGATGCTATGGAGTCTGGATATGAAAATTACTGTGGTGGGCACCGGCTACGTCGGGCTGGTGACCGGGGCATGCCTGGCCGATGTCGGCAATGACGTGATGTGCCTTGACACCGACTTGCGCAAATTGGAGATGCTGGGGCGCGGGGAAATACCCATCTATGAACCCGGCCTGCAAGAGATCGTTCAGCGCAATCGCCTTGCAGGGCGCATGCACTTTACCGCCGACCCTGAAGAGGCCACCCGTTTTGGAACCATTCAGTTCATTGCGGTGGGGACACCGCCCAAGGAGGACGGTAGCGCTGATCTTCAATATGTACACGCCGCGGCGCAGAACATTGGCCGCTATATGAGTGACTACAAAATCGTCGTCGACAAAAGTACGGTCCCGGTCGGCACCGCTGATACGGTAAAAAGTCTGATCGGTTCTGAACTTGCTGCCAGGCAGGTAGATATTCCATTTGCCGTGGTCTCAAACCCCGAATTCTTGAAAGAAGGCGCTGCCATCGAGGACTTTATGCGCCCCGGTCGCATCGTGCTGGGCAGTGATGACGAGCAAGCGACGCTGAATATGCGCGCCTTGTACACCCCCTTCCAGAGGCACCATGACCGCACCATTGTGATGAGTGTGCGCAGCGCTGAGTTGACCAAGTACGCCGCCAACGCCATGTTGGCGACCCGCATCAGCTTTATGAATGAAGTGGCCAATCTGGCGGAGCAGCTCGGGGCCGACATAGAAAGCGTGCGCAAAGGTATCGGCAGTGATCCGCGCATTGGCTACGATTTTTTGTATGCCGGGGCCGGGTACGGCGGGTCGTGCTTTCCCAAAGACGTACGTGCGTTGATTCACACGGCTTCTTTGACGGGACATGCATCCATGCCGGTACTGGAGGCGGTGGAGGCTACCAACCAAAAACAAAAGCATGTCTTGGCTGACAAAGTGAAACGGCGTTTTGGACAAGACCTGAACGGGCGGCACTTTGCCATCTGGGGGTTGGCATTCAAGGCCAATACGGACGATATGCGCGAAGCCAGCAGCCTTACGGTGATTCGCGACCTGATTGCGGCAGGTGCCACCGTCACTGCTTATGACCCAGTCGCCACGGAGCGCGCTCGCGAGGCGTTTTCTGGTGTGGAGGGAATTCAGTTTTCCTCGGGTAGCTACCAAGCATTAGAGGGGGCTGATGCCTTGGTCATTGTGACCGAGTGGAAGGAATTCCGAAGCCCTGATTTTGTGCATATCAAGTCACGGCTCAAGTCCCCAGTGATTTTTGATGGCCGCAACCTCTACGAACCTGCGGTGGTGCGCGCATTGGACCTCGAATACATCGCCATGGGCCGGTGAGTTTATTTCACCAAAACGTCACACTTTTTGTCACGGCTTTGCCATCATGCAGCGATAGCATGAATTTTCCATTCTCAGGAGACTATTCACATGCGGGAATTTTTCAAGCAACTCAAAATCCAGCGCTGGGATGACCATCGTTACTACCACCACAGCCGGATCAACCAGTCGTTGCACTTGGTAAGCGCGATCAGCTTCCTGGTCGCCTATGCGTTGCTGTTCAAAGACCCAGCCCTCGCGGCTTTGGTCGCTTGGCTGGTGTCCATGACATCGCGCCAGGCAGGACATTTTTTCTTTGAGCCTTTGGGCTATGACCATGTCAACAAGGCCACCCACGAATACAAAGAAGAGATCAAGGTCGGCTACAACCTGCAGCGCAAAGTGGTGCTCTTGGCTATCTGGGCTGCCGCTCCGGTAATGCTCTGGATCGAGCCCACTTTGTTCGGCTATTTCGAACCCTCCACCGGCATCGAAGCCTTTATGCGCCACACTGGCGAACTCTGGTTATTGGTCGGAGTGGGTGGACTGATCTTCCGCACTGTGCACCTGTTCTTCATCAAGGACGTGATGTCCGGTCTGGTGTGGATGACCAAAATACTGACCGACCCGTTCCACGACATCAAGCTTTACTACAAGGCTCCTTTGGCCCTGTTGCGCGGCGAACTCATTGAGCCCCGCGGCAACATGGACCACGCACCGGGCTAACCGGAACCCGCCGCCCGGTTCCGGGCCCTTACGGGCTAGAACTTGGCGGCAAACATCTCCTTCAGGATACGGCGTTTGATCGCTTTGTGCGTTTGGTTGCCATCTGTCCACCACCAGCCGTCCTGCTGCATCGCCTGACCCGCCGCCACAAACCGGCGGGTTACTTCATCAAAGTCCGCGTCGCTGAAATTCAGACTGAAGATCAGGCGACCGGTACCCACCCAGCTCAAGGCCAGCCCTTGCAAACGCAAATAGTGCTGAAACAACCAGTGGTAGCAACCGGGCTGCGTATAGGTCACCGTCCAGATCGAGGACATGTTGGCCACACGCACTGGCATGCCCGCCACCTCCATGGCGTGGTTAAGCTGGGCGGCACGGCGGTTCCAGACTCCATCCAGATCCACATAGCGGGCCTGCACCTCGGGCGTTTCCAGCTTGCGCAAGAAAGCGTTCATGGCGCCCATCACATAGGGGTGCGAATTGAAGGTGCCGCGGGCAAAGCAAATGTCTGCCGGGGCGTCTTCACGAAAGCGCCGCATCCATTCGCGCTTGCCACACAGCACGCCGATGGGCAGCCCGCCGCCCAGGGTCTTGCCGTACGTCACCATGTCGGCACGCACGCCGAAGTACTCTTGCGCACCACCGGGCGCCAGGCGGAAGCCAACAAACACCTCGTCAAAAATCAACGCAATACCGCGCTCATCACAAATCTTGCGCAGGGTCTGCAGCCATGCGGTGTAGGCCGTTTTGTCGAACCCGGCTTTGCGCGAACCATCCAGCAAGGAGCCGTCGCTGGGTGCGGGCATATTGGGGTGCAGGGCCTGCAAAGGGTTGATCAAGATGCAAGCAATGTCACGGCGCTTGCGCAGCACGCGCAAGGTGCCCTCCCCCATCTCGGACAAGGTGAACGTGTCTTTGGCCGTCATCGGGTTGCCGATGCCGGGCTGCACATCGCCCCACCAGCCATGGTACGAGCCGCAAAAGCGCACCAGCTTTTTACGGCCAGTGTGGTAGCGGGCCAGGCGCACGGCTTGCATCACGGCTTCAGTGCCGGACATATGGAAAGACATCTCGTCCATGCCCGAGGCTTTGCGCAGTCGCTGTACGTTGTCCACCATAACGGGGTGGTAAGCCCCCAGCACCGGACCCAAGTCACGTGCGATGGCTGCACCTTCGTCAATGCACTCCTTGTAAAAGTCATTGCCCATCAGGTTCACACCATACGAGCCGGTCAGGTCGATGAACACATTGCCGTCCAAGTCTGTCACCGCCACGCCAGACGAGGATTGCAAAAAGGACCCGATCTTGAGCCCCTGTTTGACCATGGACTTGAACTGGTAGGGGACGCGGTAGGCACTGACGAATTGCATGTCCGACAAACCGTCGATCACCGAAGCGCCCGCCTCCAAGGTCTTGGGGTAGCGCTGTGCAATGCCTTGCACCAGCGCGGCAAAAGCCGCCTTGCGCTGCGCAACGATATCCACTGGCGCACCATCCACAGCGAAAACCTGGTGTTCGTCGTAGCGGTAGTTTGGCAGCAAGGAGGCCAGCAAGCGCGCATTGCGCGGATGGCCTGCCAGCGAGCGGTGCTTGGCCAGCGACAGCTCAGCGCGCGCCTTCAACTTCCGCAAAGCCGCCACTGCCGCCGCCGTGCCAACGCCGGCCAGCAGCAGGGTTTGGAGTTCTAGAGATTCATTCACCACATTCACCTTTCAATCCAACTTCACTACCAACCATCACCATGCAACTACGTGCACAGATTCAAAAAATCCTCAGCCAGGAAGACCTGAACTTCCTGCTGACCAACCGCATTCCGCGGCAAGCGTTGACCCGCTTTTTGGGCTGGTTCAGCAAAATCGAACAGCCGCTGGTGCGGGACGCATCCATCGGCATCTGGGAGTTTTTTAGCGACCTGGACCTGCGCGAAGCCAAGAAACAGCGCTTTACCAGCATGCATGACTGCTTCACCCGCGAACTCAAAGACGGCGCCCGCCCGATTGCGCAGGACAGCGACACCCTGACCAGCCCGGTCGACGCCATCGTCGGCGCGAACGGCCCCATTGAAGGCACCCGCGTGTTTCAGGCCAAAGGTTTTCCGTACACCCTGGAAGATCTGCTGGGCCGAGAGGCCGACATAGACGAATGGCGGAATGGAAGTTTTGTGACCCTGCGCCTGACTTCCAGCATGTACCACCGCTTCCACGCGCCCCATGACTGCACAGTGGAAGAGGTGCGCTACTTTTCGGGCGACACGTGGAATGTCAATCCGATTGCGCTTCAACGCGTGGAAAAACTGTTCTGCAAAAACGAGCGTGCTTACATCGGCACCCGTTTGAACGGGCCTGCTCCCCTGCAAGGGAAGCGCATTGCGCTGGTACCGGTTGCCGCAGTGCTGGTCGCCAGCATTCGACTGCACTTTCTGGATGTGTTGTTTCATTTGAAGTACCGTGGCCCGAAGACGATTCCCTGCAAAGCCGACTTTCAGCGCGGGCAGGAAATGGGCTGGTTTCAACATGGCTCCACCGTGATCGTGCTGGCGCCCAAGGGTTTTGTTCTGAATGCCAATTTAGAGCAAGGGTCGCGCGTGCGAATGGGCCAGCCGCTCCTGCGCTGGCAAGCCTGACGTACCCGCTTGGGAGGCAGACGCTGAAGCAAACGGTCTGCCATGCCGCTCCAGGACCGACCGCAAGGTGTTCACAAAGCTGTCCACCACCGAGTCCCAGCTGCGGTCGGCCACCGCCTTCACTGCTGCCGCCTTGAAGCGGGCCATACGTTGCGGGTCAAGCGCGAGCTGAACCGCGGAATTCACAAAGGAAACATCGTCCCCAGAGGGCACCAACATGCCGTTGAAGCCACTTTCAATCAACTCCTGGGCAGCCGCGCAGTCGTAGGACACGACCGCCAAACCGCTGGCCAAGGCCTCGGGCACCACGTTGCCATAGGTCTCGGTCACGCTGGGGAACAAAAACAGGTCTGCCGAGGCATAACAAGCCGCCAGATCGCGTCCCTTTTGCACCCCCGCAAAAATGGCCTCCGGGCACGCCTCAGTCAAGGCCTTGCGCAGGGGCCCATCCCCCACAAATACCAACTTCACCTCCGGCTGCCGCGCTTTGACTGCCCGAAAAGCAGCCACAACCAAGCCGACATTTTTCTCTTTCGCTAGCCTTCCCACCAACAAGATGACTGGCGCGTCCCCTTGAACACCCCACTGTTGACGCAGCGCAGCAGAACGATGCTGGGGGCCGAATTGCTCCAATGCCACTCCGCGTGACAACAAGGTCACATTTTCGTAACCACGCGCAGTGAGGTCTTTCACCAGACTGCGCGTCGGCACCATGGTGGCTTGTGTGCGGTTGTGCAACTTGCGCAGGTAAGACTCAATCGGCGTCTTGAGCAGGCCGATGCCATAGTGCTGCGAATAGCTTTGGAAGTTGGTGTGGAACGAGCTGGTAATGGGCAGTTGCAACTTGCGTGCCGCTGCCACTGCAGACCACCCCAGCGGGCCTTCTGTCACCACGTGCACAATGTCCGGCCGTCGCTCCGTCCAAAGCTTCAACAAACGATTTTTCGAAGGCATACCGAATCGCAGCTCACCATAGGCTGGCAACGGCACCCCCTGCGACAGCACTTCGTCCAAACCCTCGTGCTGCACCAACGCTTGTTCGCGCGATTGGCGCGGTCGCACCACCTGCACAGAATGGCCTTTTTTCAGCATGCCGTTGACGAGCCACCCCAGGGTCATGGCGACGCCATTGACTTCGGGTGGAAAAGTTTCAGTCACAACGGCCACCCGCAAACTGGAGAGTTGCGGGGCGAAGGATTCGATCAGGAGGTCATCGGAGGTTTTCACATGCCAGAGACTAGGCAATCAACATAACAACTTGATGATGCTTTTTTGACAATTTGGAGTCAGTCAATTGGTTCGCGCTGCCAACCACTGCCCGCGATACGCGAAACAGGCCATCCCCATACCCACAGTCACCAGGGCGCCAAAGCCCAGCACCAGGGTGCTCAGCCGCAATTGAAGCGCCGTGGCCCCGGCATACACCGCCAACATGACCAACATTCCTGCGTTTTCATTGAATCCTTGTACAGCAATAGATCGACCCGCTGTCAGCAAGGTATAGCCACGGTGCTGCAACAACGCATTCATGGGAACCACAAAGAAACCAGCCATCGCCCCCACCACGACCATCAGTGCAGCAGCCATTGGGACCGACTCCACCAGCAACATCAGCGGAACGACCAGGCCCATCAGCAGGCCCAATGGCAACAATCGAACCGCTTGTTCAAGCGCCACGTAACGGCTGGCGGTAATTGCCCCTGCCACAACACCCAATGCAGTGGTGCCCTGGAGGTAGGCCGCCTGGTCCAGCGGCAAACCCAGCGCCTCATTTGCCCAACGCAACACAAGCAGTTGCATGGTTGCGCCGACGCCCCACAGCAAAGTTGTAGCCGCCAGGGACATGCCACCCACCGAGTCCCGCCATAGAAGAATGTTCTCACGCCAGAACCGGATGACCAATGCCCACGGATGTAGGGAATGTGGGTCGTAACGGGCGCCGCTATCTGGTATGGCAAAACTCACCAGTAGGGCTAGCGTGTTTAAGGCGAACAACACCAGCATGCCCGCCACCAAAGCACTGCTCTCTGTGCCGTGCAAAACCCAAGTCGCCGGCCAATGCAGCTCCGGCATCAGTGGGCTGATCAACAATCCTCCCAGAACAGTGCCAAAGATGACTGCGCAGACTGTGGCTCCTTCAAAATATCCGTTGGCTCGTACCAACAACGCGGGGCGCAGTAGCTCGGTCATGAGGCCGTACTTGGCTGGCGCATACAGCGCAGCGCCCCAGCCCGCGACCACAATGGCCAACAGCGGGTCCACCCCGTAAAGCAACAACCCCATGGCCAGCACCTTAAAGCCGTTCGAGAGCACCATCACCCGCCCTTTGGGGTACGCATCAGCAATAGGCCCAACCAAAGGCGCCAGCAACACGTAAAACAGGGTGAAGCCAATTTTGAGCAAAGGGATGCGCCAATCGGCCTCCGCCAGCTCTATCACACGGGCTATCGCCACAATCAAAAATGCGTTGTCAGCAAGGGTAGAAACAAACTGCACCCCAAGCAGCACAAAAAATGCGCGAGGCATCGAACGGGGGGAATTGTGCATAGTGAAGGGAGGACTGAAGCTGTGCATACTGCCGCTTACGTGTGAATACCCGGTGACAGCCTGCTTGAAAATCCGGTGTCACGGTTTTGCAGCAAAGCTTGCCTAGCATTCAGCATCCACAGAGAAGGGAAAGCCTTTGCAACAACGACTGGCCCGATGGGCTGCCACTGCTTTGGTTGGATGCGCCTATGCCAGCCTACCCCTGGCGCCCGCCTTGGCCAGCCTTTTGTTTTGGCGCAAACGCTACCTGCTGGACTACTGGGGCACCATGCGCAAGGCACGCATCCATATTCGTGCCATCAACAGCGGCCCGGCATTGCACTATTTTCAAGATGTGGCAGGAAAAGTTCGCCACGTGCCGGAGCACATTGAAGGCGAATGTATTCAATGCGGCAACTGCTGCATGAACCACCAATGCATGTTTCTGGAGCCTGCCGGACCACAACGCTATCAATGTGGCATTTACCATTCCCCTTTGCGCAGGGCGTCCAACTGCGGCTCGTTCCCCTTGCATGGACACGATATTGCACGCTACCAATGCCCAAGCTATGTTGTGGTGGGCGCGGCGCAACGGATCATTTCCATTGCTTCCACCACCGGCAACACCTTCACAAACACAAAAACCGCTCAATGAGCGGTTTTTGGGGCGGAAAAAAGCAGCGGCTTATTTAAAGCGGCTTTGCGGAACCACTTTCAAATCGGTCGGCAGTTTGCCGAGGTAGTTGGACATTTCTTTGAGCTCAGCATTGGTGAACTGTTTGGCGATACCGCCCATGATGGCGTTGTTGCGCCCAATTTGGGAGTTTCCTTCCACCTTGTAGGATTTCAAGGCAACAAAAAGATAGTCGCTGTGCTGACCTGCGATTTTGGGATAGGACGGATCGATTGGCTTGCTAAAGGAATCGCCATGGCAGGATGCGCAGGCCCCTTTGGTCAGCAAAGCATTCACTTTTTCGGATGCCTCAGGCGCTTTTGCCAAGGGCTGGGCACCAGGTACGACACCGCTGGCTTCGTAATAGGCAGCCAGATCGGCAATATCCTGGTCTGTCAGAGAGACAGCTATACCGCGCATGGACGCGTGCTTGCGCTCGCCAGTTTTGTAGGCATTCAGAGCCGAAGCAATGTACTTTCCGCTCTGGCCCGAGATCTTGGGAACTTTGTGGATTTCCGGGAAACTGGCTTGATAGCCCACAATGCCGTGGCAGCCAATGCACATGGCATTCTTCTTTTCGCCAGCGTTGATGTCACCCTGGACGCCTTGGGCATGGGCAGCGAAAGCGGTCACGGACGCGACAAGCGCAGCGGACACAGTGAAGAGGAATTTGTTCATTTTGCGGGGACAATCCAGACGGTGATTGATAGAAATCAGCCTGCCGATTATATCGACCACCTTCCGTGCCCTTTGCAGGCTTTTTCTGCATTGTTTGGTCCGACCACCCTTTGCCCTGTCTCACGCCATGAAATTCCACGGAACCAAGAACTACGTCGCCACCCAAGACCTGATGCTGTCAAAGGCGAGCCCGGCACCGGCAAAACCATGTTGGCAGAAGAAGTGGCGCAAGCGCTGGACATGCCTCTTTTGCAATGGCACATCAAGTCCACCACCAAAGCCCAGCAAGGGTTGTATGAATATGACGCAGTCAGTCGCCTGCGCGACTCGCAGTTGTCAGACGTGGACGGCGGAGAGAGAGTCAAGGACATCCACAACTACATCATCAAGGGCGTGTTGTGGCAAGCGTTTACCGCGGACCGCCCTGTAGCATTACTAATTGATGAGATTGACAAGGCGGACATTGAATTCCCCAACGACCTGCTGCGAGAAATCGACCGCATGGAGTTTTATTGCTACGAGACGCGCGAGCTGATCAAGGCCAAGCACCGTCCGCTGGTGTTTATTACCTCCAACAATGAGAAAGAATTGCCCGACGCCTTTCTTCGCCGCTGCTTTTTCCACTACATCAAGTTCCCTGATGCAGCCACCATGCAAAGCATCGTAGAAGTGCACTTCCCCGGTCTCAAAAAAGAGCTTCTGGCGGCTGCCATGAAAACCTTTTTTGAGGTGCGCAGCCTGCCAGGCCTGAAAAAGAAACCGTCTACCAGCGAGTTGCTGGACTGGCTGAAGCTATTGCTGGCCGAAGACATTCCTCCGGAAGCGCTGCACAACAAAGACGACAAAATGGCCGTCCCACCACTCGTGGGGGCCTTGCTCAAAAACGAGCAAGACACCACGCTGTTCGAAAAACTCATGTTCATGCAACGCCACAACCGCTAAATTGACACCATGAAAAACAATCCGTTAGTCGAAGGTGTGTCCGATGCCGTGGGCTTCGTGGGCGGGGCACTGCTGGGATTTTGGGTGGGTCGCCTGCTGGGGCTGGATGTGTTTGCCCCGGGCTATGGGGTAGCGAGTATCAGCGGCATTTTGTTGGTAGGTGTGGGCGGTGGCTTGGGCTTGCAGATGGCGCGACGCTGGCGTAACCGCAAGCCCCCTTCGGGCGAGGCCTGAGCATGGCCTTTGTTCAGCCCGTCACCTTGGCCGCCCGAGGCCTGAAACTGGTCCCGCTAGGCCAGGAGCATGAAGCCGGCCTGCGCGCCGCCGCTACTGATGGCGCGCTGTGGAACCTGCGCATCACCTCGGTGCCCGAGCCGGAGCAGACCCGCAAATACATCGAAGACGCGCTGGCCATGCGCGAGGCGGGCAACCGTTTTGCGTTTGCCGTGACAGACGAAGCAACCGGCCGCGTGCTGGGAAGCAGCAGCTACCACGACATCGTGCCCGCAGTGAAGCGCGTAGAGATTGGCTACACCTGGTACGGCAAGAGCAGTCAGCGCAGCCATGTCAACACCACCTGCAAACTGCTCATGATGACGCATGCGTTTGAAACCCTGGGGTGCCACGTGGTCGGCTGGCGCACCGACAATTTCAATTTTGCATCCCAAGCCGCCATTGAACGCCTGGGCGCCAAGAAAGATGGCGTGATCCGAGGTCACGCGCTGCGCCGCGACGGCACCATCCGCGACACGGTGATCTACAGCATGCGCAGTGGCGAATGGCCAGAGGCCAAGGCGCAATTACTGTATTTGCTGGATAAGCCCCGTAACTGAATCGGGCAAGGAGCACTCTATGTTGCTGGACTTTTTTTATACCCTCCGCTCCGCGAAATTGCCGGTCTCGGTCAAGGAATACCTGACCCTGCTGGAAGCCTTACAAAAGGGTGTGGTGGGGCCAATGACACCGCAGTCGGAAGACTCATCAGAACCCAGCGGCTACACGATTGATGACTTTTATTTTCTCTCCCGCACGACGCTGGTGAAAGACGAAAAGCATTACGACAAATTTGATCGCGCTTTTGCTGCCTACTTCAAAGGCGTGGAGATGGTGGCCGACTTCACCAAACAAATTCCCCAAGAATGGCTGCGCAAAAACCTGGAAGGGATGCTGAGCCCAGAAGAACTGGCCAAATTGCAGGCGATGGGCTGGGACAAGCTGATGGAGACGCTGAAACAACGCCTGGAAGAACAAAAGGAACGCCACGAAGGCGGCAGCAAATGGATTGGTACCGGCGGTACCTCGCCATTTGGCGCTTATGGAAACAACCCGCAGGGCATTCGCATTGGGCAAGACAAGAGTCGCAACAAAAGTGCTGTGAAAGTGTGGGACCAACGCGCGTACAAAGACTACGACGACTCGCAAGAACTGGGTACGCGCAACATCAAGGTGGCGCTGCGCCGCCTGCGCAAGTTCGCGCGGGAAGGCCATGAGGATGAATTGGACCTGGACGAGACCATCAGCAAGACAGCCGCCAACGCAGGCTACCTGGACATCAAGATGCGCCCTGAGCGGCACAACAATGTCAAGGTGCTGTTGTTGATGGACGTGGGCGGCACCATGGACGAGCACATTACGCGCGTTGAAGAGCTCTTTAGCGCCTCCAAGACCGAGTTCAAGCACCTGGAGTTCTATTACTTCCACAACTGCGTCTACGACTTTGTGTGGAAGAACAACCGACGCCGGTTTGCAGAAAAATTTGATACGTGGGACATCTTGCGCAAGTACAACAAGGATTACAAGCTGATCTTTGTGGGCGACGCGACCATGAGTCCATATGAAATTTTGCAACCCGGCGGCAGCGTGGAATACAACAACGAAGAAGCTGGCGCCGAATGGTTACAGCGACTCATCCATGCCTTCCCGAAATTCGCGTGGATTAATCCCGAGCCTCAGGGGGTATGGCAGTATCGGCAGAGCATCAGCGTGATCCAAGAAATCGTTGGCCACAAAATGTACCCCCTAACCCTTAAAGGACTGGAAGAGGCCATGCGCCACTTGACCAAGTGAGCCTGCCACGGGCGGACCTTACAATCCGGCTCGCTGGTCTCCGTAGTTCAATGGATAGAACGGCCCCCTCCTAAGGGGCAGATACAGGTTCGATTCCTGTCGGGGGCACCATTTAACACGCATGTAGTGTCGCCCCGCGCAAACCCGCTTAGCTCATAGCTAGGGTATTTTTTCTCTTTCCGATTCGCTTCAGTGATCGCCAAAGGCAGCATAAGCACATGACCAATCAATCGTTGTAAGCTGCCTTCCCCACCCCTACCATGGCGCGTCTTCTTTACCTCACGCCCCATGAAAATTCGTCACCTGGACTTAGACCATCCCGAGCCGAACCCTGAACACGACGCCTTGGCCTTGCCACCGGTGGAGTACGAGGTTCAACATGCCTTTGAGCGCCCCGCGATACGCATTCTGAGCTTTGGTGTGGTGGGCGTTTTGATGGGCATGCTGGTTTTCCTAGCCTATCGCCTGTTTATGGGTGGCAATTCGCAAAGCGGGCAAGAGTTGATTGTGCAAACCTTGAACGACCCGATGTTCTGGACGGCCGTCGCGGTAGGGCTGCTGGCCCAAGCGATTGATGGAGCGCTCGGAATGGCGTATGGCATTACCGCCAGCAGCTTTCTTTTGGCTGCGGGCGCGCCGCCCGCAATGGCGAGCGGAGCAACCCACCTCGCGGAAGTGTTTACCACTGGCGTCTCTGGTGTATCGCACCTGCGATTGGGCAATGTGCACAAGCGTCTATTCGTCAGTTTGCTATTGCCCGGAATCATTGGTGCACTCGTGGGCGTTTACATTTTGGGTCAGATTGAAGGTGCTGTGCTGAAACCATGGGTAAGCGCCTATCTGCTGGTAATGGGGCTGTACGTGTTTTCGAAAGCTTTTCGGCGCATTTCGGCACGGCGTGAACTGCAAACTCGCCAAGTTGCCCCCTTGGCATTTGTCGGTGGCTTGTTGGACACCACCGGCGGCGGAGGCTGGGGCCCCATCGTGACTACCTCGCTCGTTGGAGCTGGTAACGACCCACGCACGACCATCGGATCGGTAAACTTGGCCGAATTCTTCCTGACGGTTACGGTGGCAGCATCCTTCCTGTCGATTCTGGAACCATCAGTGTGGGTTTTGGTGGCTGGTCTGGCTTGTGGCGGTTTGATTGCAGCCCCTTTTGCTGCCTATATGACAAAGCACTTGCGCGCCAAGGTTTTATTGATGTTGGTGGGTACGTTGATTACGGGGATTAGCGGCTTCAATTTGGTGACGGCCTGGTCGACCTGACGTTATTCCTGATCTTCGACGAAAGTCTGTCAACCAACGAGGTGCCAGACGCGTCAAGCAACCCATTCATGACAACAATCGCACTCTTGACACGGCACGGCAAAGAGGCTGCGGTGCGATCGCATTTGCTGCAAGCGGGATATGTGGTTCATACGGTGGACGAATTTGACACCGACACCCTTGGTACCTTTACAGGCGAGTTCGCCCGCAAAGGTAGCCAAATTGACGCAGCCCAGATCAAAGCCCGAAAAGCCACTGAACTCAGCGGTTCACGCTATGGTTTGGGCAGCGAAGGAAGCTTCGGCCCCGACCCGTTTGTCGGTCTTACCGCTTGGGCCCGCGAAGTGCTGGTGTGGTGGGACGCCCAGGAACAACGGCCGGTCGTCGCGTTCACCCAAGGTGCTGCTACCAACTACGAACAACGCACCATTACCACTTGGGAGCAGGCAAGGGAATTCGCCATTGAGGTTGGATTTCCGTCACATGGGATGGTAGTGGGCAAGCCTGGACAAATTGGTTTTTCCAAAGACTGCGCTGACTGGCAGGCATTGGAGCATCAAGTGGGAATAGCTCTCAAATCTGGGCCCCTCTGGCTGGAGACGGATATGCGGGCTCACCGCAATCCGACACGCATGGCCATGATTGCGCTTTGCGCCCAAGAACTCTCTCGGCTATTGCAATGCCCTTGCCCCTCCTGCCAGTGCCCTGGCTATGGCGAAATTTCGCCCATCACGGGGGCGGTTTGCGAAAGCTGCGGTTTTGTAACGGCTGCGGTGCGGGCAAAAAAAACTACATGCAATGCCTGCGGCTACAGCGAAGAAGTTGTGGTCCAAGCCAGCGTATCTGCGGCACGCTGCGAACATTGCAACCCGTAGATACACGCAATTTCATCCTTTGGGACCTACCAGCGTTGTTGCATCCCCCCAAAAACACGTCGACATGCAATTCCAAGCAAAATGACTGCACCGTGAAAGATTTACTGGACTGCCGCGACCAACGCTAGTAAACGCAACGAAAAGGTACATCATGAATCGACGCTCGACAATCTCTCTGCTCAGCTTGCTGGGTCTGGGTCACCAAGTTGCCGCACAGGGACCGACCCCGGCTAGCGCCATCACGCCCTTGCGCCTGACGGACGCCGAATGGCAGAAGCGGCTGACACCGGCGCAGTTTCAAGTGCTGCGGCAAGAAGGAACTGAGCGCGCTGGCACCAGCCCACTGAATATGGAGAAGCGCAAGGGCATCTACCATTGCGTGGGCTGCGACTTGGCCCTGTTCGACTCCACCACCAAGTACGACAGCGGAACCGGGTGGCCCAGCTTTTTTGATCACTTGCCGGGAACGTTGAAAACAAAAACCGATTTCAAAATGGTCTATCCGCGCAAAGAGTACCACTGCGCGCGGTGCGGTGGGCACCATGGCCATGTGTTTGATGACGGCCCCAAGCCAACCGGGTTACGGTACTGCAATAACGGGGTGGCGCTCAAATTTGTGGTGGCCGCATGAACACGATAAAGCGCACTATTCGAGCATTGGCTGCGGGTTTGACTGTAGGCATTGCTGCCACGTCCATGGCACAAACTGCTGCCCCCGCACCAGCTACGGCCAAGGCGGTGTTTGCAGGCGGCTGTTTCTGGTGTGTGGAGTCCGATTTTGACAAGGTACCTGGGGTGCTTTCCACCGTCTCGGGGTACACCGGCGGCCGGACTGCCAATCCCACCTACGAACAAGTTTCGACCAAGGATACCGGCCATGCCGAGGTAGTAGAGATCGTGTTCGATCCCAACAAGGTCAGCTATTCCCAATTGGTCGAGCACTTTTGGCGAACCATTGATCCGACCACCAAAGACCAGCAGTTTTGCGACCGGGGCAACCCCTACCGCAGCGCGATCTTTGCCTTGAATGCGGAGCAACTCAAAGTGGCTCAGAGTTCAAAAGTCGCGTTGGAAAAATCCAAACCGTTCAAAGAACCTATCGTGACTGAGATTGTGTTGGCCACCACCTTTTACCCGGCGGAAGACTACCACCAAGATTACTACCTCAAGAATCCTGTGCGCTACAAGTACTACCGGACCAGTTGCGGCCGAGATGCGCGACTGCAGCAACTCTGGGGCAAACCAGCAACAAAGTAGTTGATTCTGAGCGACTGGAATATGCTATTTATTTTATAGCTACTTGCGCATATTCCACCTGGGTTTAAGGCATTTTTTATGCTTAAACCTTGTTGCGCAAGGTGCGACTTAGCATGACGACCGGGATGAGCCCAACCAGCACCAGCGCCAAGCTAGGGACGGCGGCCTCGCCCAGTCGCTCATCACGGGCCAATTGGTACGCCACCACTGCCAGTGTGTCGCTGTTAAAGGGCCGCAGCACCAAGGTAGCGGGGAGTTCTTTCATGACATCCACAAAGACCAAAAGTGCAGCCGCTGCGGTAGAGCGACGCAACAGCGGCCAGTGCACACGAACCAGGGTACCCAAATCGCTGGTTCCCAGCATATGGGCAGCGTCGTCCATGCTGGCAGGAATGCGCGCGTAGCCACTTTGCAACGACTGCAGTGCTACCGCACAAAAGCGCACCAGATAGGCCCAGACGATACCCAACGCAGTGGCGGTGACGAAATACCCGACCTGCCAATCAGGTTGCCAGGCCTGCAGCCAACCCACCGGCAGCAGCAAGCCCACCACCACCACAGCGCCGGGAATGGCATACCCCAAACCGGCCAGTTGGACTGCCACACGAGGGGCCCAGTGGCGGCTGCGCCGGGCACCAAAGGCCAGCGCCATTGCAATGCCCACCGCCAGAAGACTCGTGATACCCGCCAAGCGCACGCTGTTGAGGGCCCATTCGCCAAAGCGGCCCCAGGGCAGCGCGTTGTGCTCCACCCACAACGGGCGCAGCATAAACAGCACTGGCAGTACAAACCCCATAAGGATGGGCAAGGCACACACCAGCCAAGCCCAACAGGCGCGACTCCCGGCCAGGCGCAGGGGTTGCGCATCGGCAGCATTTGCGTGTGCAGCGTTACCGGTTGCAAAGCGCATGCGCGCCTGCGCGCGTTGCTCTAGCCACAACAAAAGTGCAACCAGCGCCAGCAGTAAGGTGGCGAGTTGGGCTGCGGCAATGCGGTTGTCCATGGCCAGCCAGGCTTTGTAGATGCCGGCAGTAAAGGTCTGGATTCCGAAGTAACTGGAGACGCCAAAATCTGCCAACACCTCCATGAGCGCCAGCGCCACACCAGCGGCCACGGCGGGGCGCGCCAACGGCAATGCCACCACGGCCATGCGTCGCCCCAAGCTTGCGCCCATAAGCCGGGCCGCTTCCATTAGGTGACTGGCACGCTCGGACAGGGCAGTACGTGCCAGCAGGTATACATAGGGGTAGAGCACAAAGGTGAACACCCAAGCCGCGCCGCCGACGCTACGCACCTCGGGGAACACCCGCCCCTCCACCTGCAGCCACGCACGCACGCTCGTTTGCAGAGGGCCGCTGAACTGCAAGAAATCGGTATATGCGTAGGCCACCACGTAGGCAGGCATGGCCAACGGGAGCAATAGGGCCCACTCAAAAACACGGCGGCCAGGAAAATCGAACAACGTGACAGCCGCTGCGGTCCCCAGTCCCACCAGCACAACACCCACTCCCACCATCAGGCACAACTGCACGGTGGTCGCTGCGTACTCGGGCAGCACCGTGCGTGCCATCTCCTGCACGATCTGCAACGACTGCGCGCCCGACTCGCCCCAAGGCAACCAGGCACCGAACACCGCCACCACCGGCAACAGTAGCGCCACCAAAAGCACAAACAACGGGAGGCGCGCGAGACGCGAGAAATTCATAAAGGCGGGGAAGTTTGTGGTGGGGATAGATAGGCTCTAAATGAGAATTGTAAGCATCTACAATGCTTTTATGTTCTTAGAAGTCTCTCACCTTCAGGTGCACTACCCAGGCCGCGCCCAAGCTGCAGTGCGAAACACGTCGCTGGACTTGCGGGCAGGAGACATTGGGGTGTTGATTGGCCCCTCTGGCTGTGGCAAAACGACCTTGCTGCGCGCGGTGGCGGGGCTGGAGCCCGCCAGTGGTGGGCACATTCGCCTGGGCGGTGAGCTGGTCAGTTCGGCGCATAACAGCGTTCCGGCGCAGGAGCGCCGCATTGGCATGGTGTTCCAGGACTACGCCCTCTTCCCTCACCTGGATGTGGCCCGCAACGTAGGCTTTGGCATCCACCAACTGCCCGCTGCGCAACGCCGCCAGCGCGTAGCCGAGGTGCTGGAGTGGGTCGGTCTATCTGGCCAAGAGCTTCGTTTCCCCCACGAGTTGTCGGGCGGGCAGCAACAGCGTGTCGCCCTGGCCCGTGCGCTGGCACCTCGCCCCCAGTTGCTATTGCTGGACGAACCATTTTCCAACCTGGATGTAGACCTGCGGGAGCGCCTGGCGCACGAGGTGCGCAGCATTCTCAAGACGGCAGGCGCAACAGCACTCTTCGTTACCCATGACCAGATGGAAGCATTTGCCATTGGCGACATGATCGGGGTAATGCACGAAGGTGCGCTGCACCAATGGGACGACGCCTATACGCTATACCATCGCCCGGCCACCCGTTTTGTAGCCGACTTCATTGGCCACGGGGTGTTTGCGCCTGCGCACATTGCCTTGGAAAACGGCGAGCCCGTGGTGCATA
This sequence comes from Curvibacter sp., assembly GCA_004293725.1. GTDB lineage: Bacteria > Pseudomonadota > Gammaproteobacteria > Burkholderiales > Burkholderiaceae_C > Allorhodoferax. The sequence continues at coordinate 41,215 of REAW01000010.1, read as the reverse complement.
CGCCGCTGGGGCCGTTGCAAGATGTGAGCGAATGCCCTTTGCCCAGCGCCTACCCGCAAGGGGAGTGTGATGTGCTGCTGAGGGCAGACGACATCGTGCACGACGACCATGCCCCCGTGAAGGCGGAGATTGTGCGCAAGGCGTTTCGGGGCTCGGAATTTCTGTACACCTTGCGCTTGCAGAGTGGCCTCACGGTGATGGCCCACGTGCCCAGCCACCATGACCACAAACTGGGCGAATGGATTGGCATTCGTCCGCAGGTCGACCATGTGGTGACATTCAACCGGCTGGTGGCCTGACTACGAGGCGCAAGTCCACCACGGCTTGGTGCAAATCAGTCGCCCAAGCTCGACGGTCACGCCCCTGCGGCATCTGCGCGGTGCCAAAACTCACTACCGCATGCAGGTCTTGTGTTTTCAGCGTGCGCCATAGGGAAGTGAGCAAACTGTCTTCCCCGATGTAACACGGCGCAAAGCTTTGTTGTCCGGTTGCGCCGTCGCAAAAATGCAGACCTACAGGCTGTACCGGAACCTGCGCTGCGATGGCAGCTTGCAACATATTTGCGTGAAAGGGCAATACCGTCGATCCGTCCCCCGTGGTGCCTTCAGGAAACACGGCCAACACATCACCTGCAGCCAGCCGTTCGGCCATGTGATGCACCACGCGCATGGCATCGCGGCGGGATTCGCGCTCAATATAGAGCGTTCCGGCTCCATTGGCCAAGGTGCCCACGATGGGCCAATGCTGAACCGACGCCTTGGAGACAAACCGGCAGTGCCGGGCGGCGTGCATCACAACAATATCAAGCCAGGAGATATGGTTGGACACCAGCAGCACAGGGCCCACTGCAGGTGGGTGGCCGTTCACTACCAATTTGATAGCTAATCGCGCAAGCATTTCCTGGGCCCAAGCCTGAACCTGCGCATCACGCTGGGGCTGCTGAAGGCCTGGAAACTCCCACCGAATGCGCCAGGCGCCTGTCAACAGATGGATGAGCACACGCAGAAACCGCCAACAGGCCACGAGGCGCGCCATGAATCAGCCCGCGAAGGCCACACGGCCCGCCACTACGGTGGTACGCACGCAGCCGGGCAGCTCGTAGCCACTAAACGGTGTGTGTCGCCCTTGGCTGCGCAGTGCGACAGGGTCTACGACCCATGCGGCTTGCGGATCGAACACACACACATCTGCCACACCGCCGACTGCAAGGCGACCTACACCACTGGCCATGGGGCTCGGGCAGCTTCCCAGAACGTGGGCCGCCTGGCTCGTGACAACGGCCAGCGCACGGCTAAGTCCCAGTTGACTGTCTTGCGCCCATTTGAGCGACAAACTCAACAGCAGTTCTAGCCCGGTGGCACCAGGCTCGCTCTCGGCGAACGGCAAGGCTTTATCGTCTTCGTCAACGGGTGTGTGGTCAGATACCAGCGCGTCAATGGTGCCGTCTGCCAGCGCAGCGCGCAGGGCATCCCGGTCGCGCTGCTGGCGCAACGGTGGGTTCACACGCATGCGGCTGTCAAAGTAGCCGATATCCACGTCGGTCAGGTGCAGGGAGTTGATGCTGATATCGCACGTAATGGGCAGCCCTTCGGCCTTGGCCTGGCGCACTAGTTCGACCCCGGCTGCACTGCTGATGCGGCACAAATGCACGCGAGCTTGGGTAGTGCGCACCAATTCAAAGATGGTGTGCAGGGCAATAGTTTCAGCTGCGACTGGCACGCCAGACAAACCCATCCGTGTGGCCAGAGGGCCACTTGCGGCGACGCCTTTGCCCAGGTGGTATTCTTGCGGCCGCAGCCACACGCTGTAGCCAAATGTGCTGGCGTACTGCAATGCACGATGGGTCACTTGGGTGTTGACCAAGGGCACTTCGGCTTGGCTAAAGCCTACGCAACCCGCGTCGGCAAGCTGTTGCATTGGCGATAGCACTTCGCCCGCCAACGCACGTGTCAGTGCTCCCAGTGGCAGTACACGCGGCCCACCCTGAATTTGGGTGCGGTAATGCAACATTTCCACCAGCCCTGCTTCGTCCAGTACGGGCTTGGTGTCAGGCGGGCACACCAAGGTGGTGACACCGCCCGCCATGGCAGCGGCTCGCTCGCTGCTAAGTTGGCCAGCTTGCGGATGGCCCGACTCGCGCAAACGTGCGCACAGGTCCACCAGACCAGGGGCAACCACGCAGCCCTGCGCGGAAATGATTTTTTCGGGAACAAAGTCCGCGGGCGCTTCACCGATCGCCAGAATGCGGCCGTCGGCAATGGCCACATCGGCCATACGGTCAGTGCCGCTGAAGGGGTCCACGACGCGGCCGCCTTGAATCAACAGGTTCATTTTCATTCCTCTCTCAGCGGGGATCGGCGTCATTGCCCGCCACGATGCTCATAACGGCCATGCGTACGGCAATGCCAAAAGTCACTTGCGGCAAGATGACACTCTGTTGCCCATCCACCACGGCGGAGTCGATCTCCACGCCACGGTTGATGGGGCCGGGGTGCATGACGATCGCATCATTTTTGGCGAGCAAGAGCCTCTCCGGTGTGAGCCCAAAGCTTTTGAAATACTCTTGCGTTGAGGGCAACAATGCGCCGCTCATGCGCTCGTTCTGCAGGCGCAGCACGATGATCACGTCACAATCCCGGATCCCTTCTTCCAGGGTGTGGCATACGCGCACTCCCATTTGCGCCATGTCAGAAGGGACCAGCGTTTTGGGCCCCACCACACGCACTTCTGCACAGCCCAGCGTGGTCAAAGCATGGATGTCGGAACGGGCCACGCGGGAGTGCAGTACATCGCCGACGATAGCCACCGTAAGGTTGGAAAAGTCTTTTTTGTAATGCCGGATCGTGTACATATCCAGCAAGCCTTGGGTGGGGTGGGCATGGCGGCCATCACCGGCGTTGATCACATGCACATGGGGCGCAACATGCTGGGCAATCAGGTAGGGCGCGCCAGATTCGCTGTGCCGAACCACAAACATGTCGGCCGCCATCGCAGACAGATTTGCGATGGTGTCCAGCAGCGACTCTCCTTTGGAGGCGCTGGAGCGCGCAATATCCAGGTTGATAACGTCTGCACTCAGGCGCGTGGCAGCAATTTCAAAAGTAGTACGGGTGCGGGTGCTGTTCTCAAAAAAGAGATTGAACACGCTCTTGCCGCGCAAGAGGGGCACCTTCTTCACTTCGCGATCATTGACCGACACGAAGTTGGAGGCCGTATCCAGGATGTGGGTCAGAATGCTTTTGGACAGGCCCTCCACGGACAACAAATGCACTAGCTCGCCGTGTTTATTGAGTTGGAGATTGCGTTTATAGAGCATCTCAGGCTTCCTGAACGTCAAAAGAAAAAACACCCGTATCGCTGCGCGCCAGGGCCAGGGATTGGGTGGACGCTACGCTCACGCGTGCCGCCGCGAAATCAGGCTGAATGGGCAGTTGCCGGCCGCCACGGTCTACCAGCACCGCTAGCTGCACGGAGGCAGGGCGGCCGAAATCAAACAGCTCGTTGATGACTGCGCGCAGGGTGCGGCCTGTGTAGAGCACATCGTCCAGAAGCAGGATATGCGCGCCGTTGACATCAAAAGGAAGCTGCGTTTGTCCGCCTGACGACAAGCCGCGCTGGGCAAAGTCGTCGCGGTGCATGGCAGACGATATGGCGCCTGCTTTGCCTGGCAAATGCAGATCAGCCTGCAACCGCTCGGCAAGCCAAGCGCCACCCGAGGTTATGCCCACCAAACGGGTTTGGGCGTTGCACAGCTGCTGCACTCCGCGCAACAAATCGCGGTACAGCGCCTCCGCATCCAGAGCCAGAATACTCACGTGACACTCCTCAAAAACTGTTCCAAGATGATGCAGGCCGACGCTGCATCGGCGTCTTTCGCGCCCGTGCTCATGGCTTCGGTGGTGCTGTAGCGTTCATCCACTTCGAACACTGGCAGGCCAAAGCGTCCGTTCAACTGGCGCCCAAACTTCTTGGCACGCGCAGTATTTTCATGGGAAGCCCCATCAGGGTGGTAGGGCACACCAATCACTATGGCGTCGGGCTGCCATTCTTTGAGTTTTGCGGCGACGCCGTCAAAACGCGCATTGCCCTCGGCATGGATGGAGCCTTGTGGCTGCGCACTTTTTAGAATGCGGTTGCCTACGGCGACACCCGTGCGTTTGAGTCCAAAGTCAAATGCAATAAACGTTGTCAGATGGGCCGGTACCGAGACGGCCTGCACACTCATGCATGCCCCGCTTGGGTAGAAATCATCCAGGCCTGCAGCCCCAACAACGCAAGCGCCTTGTCATACCGCTGATTTACCGGGGTGTCAAAAATAATGACCGGATCCGCATCTACCGTTATCCAACTATTCTCCCCAAGCTCGGTTTCTAGTTGTCCTCCAGCCCACGCGGAATACCCCAACGAAACCATCACTTTGCGCGGCCCAGAGCCACTGGCAATAGCCTCCAGCACATCTTTCGATGTGGTCATTTCCAGTCCACCCGGGATGGTCATGGTCGACGCGTAAAGGGACGATTTGCTTTCCTTTTCAGGGGAAATTTCGATGCCTTCATGCAAAACGAAGCCGCGCTCGGTTTGCACCGGTCCGCCCTGGAATACTTGGCTGGCGAGTAGATCACTGCGCTCCAACGGCAAGTCAATTTTTTCAAACAACCCCTTGAGGTCCATGTCCGCTGGCTTGTTGATCACCAGGCCCAATGCACCTTTGCTGTTGTGTTCGCAGACATAGACCACGCTCTTGGAAAATAGAGCATCCTCCAATCCGGGCATTGCAATCAGGAAGTGGTGGGTGAGATTGATAGGTGCAGAATCGCCGGACATTTTTCGATTTTAACGGTTGGCATGCAAACAAAATACGCCTCTGGTTTGGTCTGGTTTCGCCGTGACTTGCGCATACATGACAACACGGCATTGAACATCGCCCTACAGCAATGTGAACGGGTGTATTGCGCTTTCTTGTTCGACACCGAAATTCTGGAGGCTTTGCCCCGGCAAGACCGACGGGTTGAGTTCATTCGCGAATCGTTGGTTGAGTTGGACGGCAATCTGAGCGCTCTGAGCAACCAAACTCACGCCGGGCTAATAGTTTTGCACGGTCGGGCTGAGGAAGAGATCCCAACACTGGTACGGGAGCTGGGAGTGCAAGCCGTGTTTGCCGGCCGGGACTACGAGCCGAAGGCCATTGCGCGTGACCACGCCGTGGCCCATAGGCTGACACTTTCTGGCAGTTCACTTCACCTGCTCAAGGACCATGTCATTTTTGAAGAGCGTGAAGTTCTCACACAAATGGGTAAACCATACGGTGTGTTCACGCCCTATTTGCGGGCTTGGTTGGCACGCTTGCTAGATCAACCGGCCATTGAGACTCAGCCACCATCACCCTACCGCTTAGCCCCGCGTCCCGAAGGCTATCGCGCGGATGTTCCCAGCCTAGGGAGCATTGGCTTTGAAAGCACGAACTTGCGCGCATTGAAAATTCCTACTGGGGAGAGCGGAGCCCAAGCCCTTTTGGCAGACTTTGCAACCCGGATGGGTCGCTACGAAGAAACACGCAATTTTCCCGCCATCAAGGGTCCCAGCTACCTTAGCGTACACCTTCGTTTTGGTACGGTATCGATCCGGCAGTTGGTGAACTTGGCCCAACCACGCCACATACAAGGTGATCAAGGAGCCACTACGTGGCTTGCAGAATTAGTGTGGCGTGACTTTTATGCACAAATCCTTGCGAACTTCCCCCACGTAGTTACGGGTTCCTACAAACCCGAATACGATGCAATTGCTTGGGAAGAAGGACCGCTGGCTGAAAAGCTGTTCGATGCGTGGCGCAACGGCGCTACAGGGTACCCTGTGGTCGATGCTGCCATGGTGCAACTCAATCAAACCGGCTACATGCACAACCGCCTGCGCATGGTGGCAGGCAGTTTTTTGGTCAAACACTTGGGCATCGACTGGCGATGGGGAGAGCGGGTTTTTGCCTGCTTACTGAATGATTTTGACCTGTCGTCGAACAATGGTGGTTGGCAATGGGTGAGCTCCAGCGGCTGCGATGCACAACCGTATTTCCGGATTTTTAACCCTGTCTCCCAAAGTGAAAGATTTGACGCGCAAGGAAGGTTCATCCGACGCTACCTACCCCAGCTGGCAAAACTGGGGCCTAAAACCATTCACGCCCCTTGGCTCGCAAAGCCACTGGAGCTAGCCGCCGCCGGATTCACACCGGGTGTAGATTACCCACTGCCCATCGTGGATCATGCGCAAGCAAGGTCGCGAACCCTGCTGCGCTATGGAGTTGTGAAAAAACAGACCTAGGCGTTTGCCAAGTTGCTGCAGTAGCTACGCACCAAGCCCAGCAATTCGTCCTCTGAGTAGGGTTTGCCAAGGTAGTGGTCAACCCCCAGTTCGCGCGCATGCTCCCGGTGTTTCTCCGCAATCCGGGAAGTAATCATGATGATGGGCACCTCCCGGGTACGGGCGTCCGCCCGGATGTTGCGTGCCAAGTCAAATCCGTCCATGCGCGGCATCTCAATATCCGACAAGATGACCTCAGGAACCTCTTCTTGCAAACGCTCCAGTGCCTGCAAACCGTCATTGGCCAAAGCGACGCGATAACCCTCGCGCTTTAGCAAGCGTTGGGTCACCCGTCGGACCGTAATGGAGTCGTCGACCACCAGCACCAAGGGCAACTGATGCGCAATCTCAGGCACCTTGGCCCCGCTTTCGGACTCCTTGGCAAGCTGTTGGGGGTTATTGCCATTTGCCTCCATCACACGGGCTAAATCTCCGTACACAGCGGCCAAGGCCACTGGGTTATAGATGAGCACTACCGCGCCAGAGGCCAACACTGACATCCCCGCCAGACCAGGCAAACGCGCCAACTGGGGCCCGAGGTTTTTCACCACCACTTCGCGATTACCCAGCACTTCATCGACATGCAGTGCCAACCGTTGGCCTGCACTGCGGAACACGGCAACCGGCAGGGTTTTGGTCAACGGCTCATTGCTGCGCGCTGACATCTGCAAGAGAGAGCCCGCCCAAAAGAAGGGTAGCAACTGACCACCTACATCGAAGGCATTCGACGCGTAGGCCTGCTGCACAACGCCAGCGGGGACACGCAGAACAGTTTCCATGATGTTGGCTGGAACTCCGATGGTGAACTCGCCCATCCGCAAAATCACCACTTGCGTAACGGCAGTGGTCAATGGCAGCACCAGCTTGAAAGTCGTGCCCTCAGCTGGTTTGGTTTGCGTTTCGATACGCCCGCCCAGCGCATTGACTTCAGAGCGCACGACATCCATTCCAATGCCGCGACCAGCCAGCTCGGTTACTTGCTCCGCTGTAGAAAAACCAGGCATAAAGATCAGATTCGCCGCATCACCATCGCTGAGCTCAGCATCGGTTTCGATCAACCCATTGGCTGCCGCTTTTGCCCGAATGCGATCCAGATGCAAGCCGCCACCATCGTCACTGAAGGACACAGAAATGTCATTGTTTTCCTGCAACACGTGGATCACGATGTTCCCTGCCGCAGGCTTTCCGGCTTTAGCGCGCAACTCAGCACTTTCAATGCCGTGTGCGACCGCATTGCGCAGCAGATGCTCAAACGAAGGGGCCATTCGGTCAAGTACGCCCCGATCCATTTCAATGGAGCCCCCGGTGATGTCCAGTTTGACTTGTTTTCCAGCGTCTTTTGCGGCTTGGCGCACAACACCGTAAAGGCGGTCTGAAATACCTTCAAACTCGACCATTCGGGTACGCAATAAATCGCGCTGCAACTCACGCGCCTGGCGCCCCTGTGCAATCAAATCATCTTCTGTGCCTTCCACTGAGCGTTGCAAATTCCGCTGCACGGTGGCCACGTCGTTCACCGACTCGGCCATCATGCGGGTCAATTCTTGAACGCGGGTAAACCGATCAAACTCCAGGGGATCGAAGGCCTGCGCAGAGTCTTTTGTCTGTGCCAAACGGGATTGCATCTGCGATTCCGCCTGCAACTCCACGTCCCGCAACTGCTGGCGCAGGCGATCCAGGTTGCCACCAAGTTCACCCAAAGAGGAACGCAACTGGTTCAGCCGTGCATCCATGCGCGAACGGGTAATCATGACTTCGCCCGCCTGATTGACAAGTCGGTCCAGCAACTGGGAACGTACGCGAACCGATTGATTGCTGCTATTGCGGGGCATTGTGGTCAGCGGAGCATGGACCACAGGGTGAATCACCAAGGGCGCTGCGCCCGGCACGGCCACTGGCTTAACAGCAGACGTGACCGGTACAGCGTCCTCCTCGTCCACTGCTGGGCCCTTGCCCAAAGCAGCAAAAACAGCTTGCAAGGAATCAAATCGAGTCAACAGTGGCTCTAACTGCACAGACTGCAGCGCTTCGGTCCCTATTTGCTCTATGGACGATTCCATGCGATGTGACATCTCGCCCAAGCGCATGGCACCTGCCAAACGTGCACTTCCTTTAAGGGTGTGCAACAAGCGAAGAATCTCATTACGAACGGACAAGTTTCCAGGTTCCTCTACCCACCGGCGCAAGGCGGCACCCAATTGGGGCATCAACTCAGCCGCTTCTTCCTCAAAAATCGGGAGCAGATCCTCGTCAAGGCTATCTTCCGCATCTATATATTCATCTTGCGCATCGGCAATAGCCAAGGGTGCTGCCACCGCCAACACAGGCGGGGCGCTTTGCGGCAACTCGGACTCCAGGGGAGCAGCAAGCTGGCTGTCCTCGAACCCAGACTCAGGGGCCTGTTCTTGATCCCCTGGGACTTGCTCGAGAAGGGAGGCCAGAAATTCGGTTTCTGTAATCGCTTGCAGCTCTGCCAATATGCTGTCATCGGCTTCTTTCAAGAAACCTGCAGCAAACTGATGCAGTAAGCGACGGATATCTTCCGCTGCGTCATTGAAAACGACTGCATGCTCTTGCGTACCTTGGCGATGCAACTGCACGTGCTGCAGGGCATGCTCCAGAGCGCGGGCCATGTTGGACAGCTCTTTAAATCCAACCGTGGCAGAGCTGCCTAACAAGGAATGCGCGAGTGCGATCACGGAATCGGGCAACTCCCGCGGCAGCTCCATGGCCCACTCACTAAGTTCAGTCTGCAAACGACGCGACCATTCATCGGCTTCGTTTAAATAGACGTTGTACAGAGGAATACTCAAACGCAGGGGGCCAATCACCTTCACCCCATCATCGACATCCATTAATGGCGCTTCCATCAATGAAACCGGAATCACTTCAGTCTCAACTAACGATGGCAGATCGATCTCTTCTGTTTCCAAGGAAACTGCCAAGTCCTCAGTCGCCCCATTCATTGGGACGTCGGGCAGCGCTTCGATAAACTCAGCGATCACCGTATCAGGTGCCTCGTCTTGTGGTGACGCAGTATCCAAATCCCCAAAGTCAAAGTCCCCTAGGTCGACCTCTTGGGATGCCACTTCACCCTGTGGGCTGCTCGCCTCTAAAGCCTGCGTACTTTCAAAACTGAATACCTGCGTAGAAGCAAAGTCCACAGGAGGGAGTTCCGCTGTCGACTCTTGGTTGCTTAAGACGTTAAACTTTTCGGTGGACAAAAAGTCCGCTGAGTCTTTAGACTGCTCTGCCTCTACAGGCGCGGAAAGCACTTGGTCATCCAGCGGTGAATCCTTAACTAGGGGTGGGAACACCGAAGCTGACTCAGGGATATCGAGAGCTCTTGGTGTGTTTAATGGCATGTATACGCCATCCAGACGCAAGGAGTCTGCAGCTTTGCGGAAATCTTGCGCACTCCAAGACACATCGCTATGACTGGCAATGTCTTCAACCCATCGCTCAAACGCTTGCATTGACTGTTGAGAGATCCCAATCAGTGCTTCACTGGCTGGTCTTTGTTCAGCCAAGGAAGTGTTGAGCAATTGTTCAAACGCCCAAGCAGCTTCACCAAATTCATTGAGCCCCACCATGCGGGAGCTGCCTTTGAGCGTATGGAAGGCACGCCGCAATGTGGTCTGGTCCGCCAAATTTGTAGGATCAGACTGCAATGCCAGCAATGCTGAGAGCCCATTTTGAACGACCTCGCGCGCCTCTTCAAGAAAGATATCGCGCAACTCCAAATCATCGTCGCTATCAGGGTCTGGAATGGGGGCTGCAATAGCGGAAGTCAACGCTGGAGTCAGTTTTGGCACAGCAGCTTGGGACGCGGCAGCCATCTGCAATGCCGCCAAATCATCTTGCACAGCTTGATCAACAGGCTCCGCAATTGGCACCTGGACTTCTTCGTGCACTGCCGCGCGCTCACGCCCCATTAGAGGTCGGAATTCGCCCGCCTCTTCGTCATAGACGAACAGCGTCTTGGCCAAAGAGCGCTGGTAGCTCAGCATGTCGATGAGAAAGCCCATTGCGCCCAGGCTATTTCCGATTTTTTCGAAAATACCGGTGCGAGCGCTGGCCTCATCAATGTCGTCAACCAAAAACTGCTCCACACTTGAGCGCATACGCAGCGCCGCAATAGAGGGCTGGTCTAGGCCGAGCACAGAAAACACGCCCCGCATTTGGGCCAATTGGCTGGGCACCTCCCGCAACGAACTCTTGTCTTGAGGGTTGCGGAAGAACTGGTCCAACGCCCTTTCAACGTCACCAAGCGTCGCCCGCAACTCGTCCACGACACTGCCCATGGTCTGGCGGTCACTGACACGGCGGTAAAGCTCTTCCATCCATGACTCGAGGGGCTCAGGCTCACCACCCGAAGTCACATGGGACAGGCGCTGGGCCAATCGCCCACTGCGTTCAGCCATCTGACTATCCGTTGGATCCAGATCTTCGTAAGCAGCTTCCAAGTAGAGTACGGAAGTCGCTACCTCCATGGCTACCGCTGGAACAGGTGCGGAGCCAGTGCGAATCGTCAACTCAATGGCGCGGGACAAGGCATTGCCCAACTCGCCGCTTTCGGCGTGCAACTTGGTGACAGCCTCAGCCACTGCGGCAAACTGCTCCCCCGCCACCTTTAGGCGGTTGGTATCGCCACCAGCCAACGCAGACCATGTCTCCGACGCTGAAGCAATGCGCTTGCGTGCCAACACAAGCAATGCAGGGTCGAAGCGGCCAAACTGCTCTGTTTCGTAATCAACCGGCTTACTACGCGTCACCCCATACGCGGATTTGACCAATTGAAGTATCGGTGCCGCATCAGATGAAGCGGGCATCGCCAGAGAACAGAAAAAAACCAAATCTTGGGCCAGACGCTCCGAAATCCCACTTTCACCTTTGGCAAGGCTGACGTACTGCTGCAAGATGCGTGAAGCGGCCCGTTTACTGTAAACATCGCCCGAAAACAAGCCCAAGGCGGTTGCTTCGAAATACGCTGCGCAGGCCATCCAGAAAGTGCGAGGTTCAAGGCCATCCCCAGCCGCAGCGAGGCCGAGACACATCTCTTTTAAACGGGTCGCCGCTTTTCCATCCGCGTACTTGACCAGTCGCAGCACGGCTTGGTCCATATCGCGACGCAAATCCGCGCTCACACCTACGGGCTGCACTGAAGCTGGCACTGGCACTAGCAGCCAACGCCATTCCATGGGCCACAAGTCAGCAGGGTGAATACGATCGGCGCCAGTGAGCTCTTGCAAAGCCCGGTACTGGGGAAACAGCGCAACCGAAGATGCAGTTTTCCCTTTTAGAACACCCTCTAGATACTCCGTTAACGCAAAACTTGCACGCTCCATGCAGTTTGCTGCTTGATCGCTGCATAACTCAGGGCGTTGTACAAATTTTTGAGCTAAGGACTCCATGGCTCGCAAGATTTTGGCTGGCGCAACCAAACCGACCATTTCCAGGGCACCCACTGCTTGGTGCAGCTGCTGCCGCGCAATTCGGAGATGGCTGGCATCCAAATCGGCAAGGTCAGAACCACGAGCCAACTCTGCATCGCGGACAAATCGGCGCATGGCCTTGCTAGCGCCGTCCATCGATTTGCGCAACTCATCCAAAACCCAAGCCAATGGGCCCAGATCGCTGACCGCTAGTTCGTTGTCGCCGGGAGTGGCTGTGGTCGATGACATGGGTTCAGTCTCTCCTGGATCTCACGGGGCGAGTTGAATGCTGGACACGTTAATCAAACGATCTTGAACCGAGACACAGATTGGCGCAGCTCTTCTGCCATGCGGGACAGTTCGCGCACTTGGTTTGCCGTAGCCCGGGTGCCTTCTCCGGTCTGCTCGGTCACCGCAAAAATGTGCTGGATGTTGTCAGCAACCACGTTGGCCAAGCCAGCCTCTCGGGATGCCGAATTGGAAATTTGCTCAATAAGGTCCGCGACACGGCGAGAAACCCGGTCAATTTCACTGAGCGCGGTACCTGCGTTGTCAGACAGCTTGGCTCCCTCCACCACACCTTGGGTGGATCGTTCCATGGCGCCGATAGCATCCTGGGTATCCGTTTGAATAGCCTTCACCAAAGCAGCGATCTGACGGGTCGCATCGGCAGAACGTTCCGCAAGGCGCTGGACTTCTTCCGCCACCACCGAAAAGCCTCTGCCTGCTTCACCAGCTGACGCGGCTTGAATAGCGGCATTCAATGCCAATACGTTCGTTTGTTCGGTAATGTCCGAAATCAGCTCCGTAATTTCGCCAATCTCTTGCGAAGACTCACCCAGTCGCTTGATACGTTTGGACGTTTCCTGAATCTGATCACGGATTGAGTTCATACCGCCAATCGCGTTCTGCACTGCCTGAAGACCTGTTTCGGCAGCCTGCAGCGATTGGCGCGCTACCGCAGCGGACTCTTGCGCCTGGGTCGACACTTCGTTGATTCGTCCGGCCATGTCCACAACAGATTTACCAGTCTCCCGAATCTCGTGGAGCTGCTCATTGGACGCTGCCAGCAATTCGGTCGACGTGGCATCCACGTCGGCCGTCGTCTGAGCCACGCGCGCCGCTGTGTTTTGCACGTTGGATACCAATGAACGCAGCTCCTCAACCGTGTAGTTCACAGAGTCAGCAATGGCGCCAGTAATATCCTCGGTTACGGTCGCCTCTTGGGTCAAGTCCCCTTCAGCCACCGTCTGAAGTTCGTTCATCAGTCGCAAAATCGCCGCCTGGTTCGCGTCATTCACCCGCTTTGCTTCGTGCTCTTGGCGCTCCGCTTCGAGTCGCTGGTCTTCTGCCAGCACCTGACGCTTGCGACTGTCTTGCAACTGCACATACGACAGACCCGCAGCACAGAGCAGCGCAAAGGCAGCGGCAGCCACCATGACAACCAATGACACGCCACCAATGCCAGCCTGGCTGGACAACTTGGCCTGCAAATCTTCCAGGTTGCGTCGCAGCGGTTCGCTGTCCGCAATGATGGCTCCCTGCGCCTCACGCGCGGACACCAAGCCCTGCAAATTTCCCAAGATGGAACCCGCTTGCACTCGGGTCTCTTCATACATCTTGTTCAACGCCTCCAACTGCTCGCGCGTTGCCGGGTCTTTGGTGGCCGATAGGCGCAACTCTGCGCTACCTGACAACAACGCTTCAGAAATTTCCTTGAACGTGTTTAAGTCTTTGCCCAGCAAAAAAACGGCTTCGGGGCTCACGCCTTCCGCTGTCAAAAATTCATTCGAAGACTTGCCGATGCGCTGAGTCAACATGACCAACTGGCCTACAGCCGAGATTTCCACGGCAGGCGCATTTTGCTGCAACTTCAGTGACGCCACGGTCTCCGCTATTTCCAGCAGATCGGACGACTGGCGGTTAATAAGGCGCAATGCTGAGCCAATCTGCGTCAGCATTTTTTGCTGTCCCATGACCGCTTTGGCGTTCTTCTCGGCACGCTCCACCAAGGGAATCACCTTGCCGAGCTCCGGCGCATAGTCTTCATCCAGCGGATTGATGCGCATCTCTGCGTCTCCTGACGCCAATCCGCGGGCCGACTTGGCCAAAATGCCTGCACTTTCCGCAACGTCCGGAAACGCCTGCGCGCTTCCAACGACAGCCTGAGACACAGACTTGGCCAATCGCTGGGACTGCATCAGGGACTGTCCGGTTGCACCCAATTGCTGCGCCACGCGGTCAGACTGGCTCAACACAATAAACACCATCACGGCCAACGCCACCAGCGCAAAGCCCAACAATGCAAACAAGACACGTTGGTGTTGCGCAACCGTTCGCCGCCCCAAGCCAGGGACCAGCACCAGGTCGCCCTGATCTTCAGCAGGAGACACAACTTCCTTTACGGGCTCTGGCGCAACGCGGGATTGCAAGGGCGTATTCTTGGATTCCTGCATCGTCTCTTGGTCCGCCGCATCGACGCTGGCATCCGGCATTGCAAGACTAAGGCGCGAATCCAACTCGGACTCTGGCGGCTTCTTGGAAAACAGGTTTTTCAATTGATCAACAACAGACATGGTGGGGCCTTATTCGTGAACTAAGCGCTGATGCTCAAAAACTGGGGGGTTTGGGAAAGGGTGCGCAAATTGATCTCCTGCCACTGCTCTCCTGCAGCGTCGAAGAACTGATTCCCAAAATAAGCCGGGGCATCGGCTTGCGCTGGTTTGGATGCCGTAAAGGCATCGGGGCCACGCAGGCCCGACAACACGTCTACTTGCAATGCGCAATTCACTTCCAGCAGTGCATTCAAAGTCACTACGCTGGAGTCAGTCGCAGCAGTTTCCAAGCGAGAGTCACCACCGCTTGCCGCGATAAATCCGGCTAGGTCCACGATACCAAAAAGGCCACCCCGTATGTTGAGGACACCTCGAAACCAATCCAGCGCATACGGCACGGTTTGCAAATGCGTCAGTGGAACGATCTCGCCAGATTGACCTAAAGGCAGAAGGTAATTGCGGCCACCCGCTTTGACCGCAAGCCATGCTACCGACATACCCTCGGTGCGGGCCGCTTGCAAACGGCTTGCCAAGCGAGCCTGAAGTTCTCTAAGTGCTTCTCTGTTGGCCATGGATTGCGGGAATCAGCCCAAAGCCTTGATCTTGGCAAACAACTCCGAAGCCTCGACCGGTTTGGTGATGTAGTCCTTCGCGCCTTGGCGCATTCCCCAGACTCGATCGGTCTCCAAACTTTTGCTCGTGCACATGATGATGGGGATTTCGGAATACTCGGGCGTCCGACTAATGGCGCGGGTGAGTTGAAAACCATTCTGGCCGGGCATCACCACATCCATCAATATCAAATGAGGCTTATCTTCTGCAAGGCGCTTAAAGGCCTCGTCCGCGTTTTCGGCGGATCGCACCGAAAAACCGTTTTTTTGCAGTAACTCAGTCAGGAACATGAGTTCGGTTTTCGAGTCGTCAACGATCAATACTTTTGTTATGGCCATCAAGTAGCTCCTTGCAACACCACGCCAAACTGCTGCACGGCCTGCAACAACTGGTCTTTGGTAAAGGGTTTTGTCAAATAGTCTTGGGCGCCCACCATGCGCCCACGCGCCTTGTCGAACACACCGTCTTTGGAGGACAGCATAACCACTGGCACCCCAGAAAATCTGGCGTTGCGCTTGATGATGGCACAGGTCTGGTACCCATCCAGACGAGGCATCAAAATGTCACAAAAAATCAAATGGGGCTGGTAATCATTGACCTTGGCCAGCGCATCAAAACCATCCTCGGCAAGCAACACCTCATGCCCGCCTTGTTTGAGAAATATCTCTGCGCTCCGCCGAATGGTGTTGCTGTCGTCAATAACCAGAACTTTGTAGGTAGGTGCTGAGGTGCTCAAGGGGCTTTGCTCCAGTACTAGCGAGGACGATCAGGATGGTTCAGATCCACACCAGCGATGGGGCATCAGATTTGCACCATCTCAAAATCTTCTTTGCGTGCGCCGCATTCAGGGCAGGTCCAGTTCATGGGCACATCGGCCCACAATGTCCCGGCTGCAATGCCATGGTCTGGCGCACCAGCGGCTTCGTCATAGATCCAGCCGCAAATCAAACACATCCAAGTTTTAGTATCGGTCACAGCTTAAGGGGCCTTCGAATAGAATGCAATGATTGTATAGAGCAGCACTTGCGAAAATGCAGGCCGCCCGCCGAAAGATCGCCATTCTGCCTGATGACAAACCCCAATACAGGCCCCTAGATGTCGGCAACCCCCAACCCCGCCCCTGACGATGAAATCGACGACGACGGCCCTTCGGCTTGCGTCATGGCATTCAATGCCAATGACCCGAGCGGCGGCGGCGGAACCTCCGCCGATCTGAGCGCGATTGCCTCGGTGGGTGCGCACGCGCTGCCCGTGGTTACAGGGGTCTACGCCAGAGACACTTCTGAAATTGTTGACCACTTCCCCATGGACGACGAAGCCGTGACCGAACAGGCGCGGGTCATCCTGGAAGATGTACCCGCCCAGGTCTTCAAAGTGGGTTTTGTGGGCACCCCCGAGAACCTGAGCGCCATCGCCGAACTGGCTTCAGATTACGCAGAAGTGCCGCTGGTGGCCTACATGCCCGACCTCTCGTGGTGGCAAGAAGACCAAATTGACCTGTACCAGGACGCTTGCACAGAGTTACTTTTGCCACAGACCACAGTGTTGGTTGGAAACCACAGCACGCTTTCACGCTGGCTCTTGCCGGACTGGAGCTCCGACAAAAACCCCAGCGCACGAGACATTGCCAAAGCGGCCAATGCCTTTGGCGTGCCGTACACCTTGGTCACTGGCATTCCGTTGCCCGACCAGTTCATTGACAACGTATTGGCTTCTCCAACAGCTGTCTTGTGCAGCGAAAAGTTCGAGCGTTTTGAAGCCGTTTTTACGGGCGCCGGCGATACCCTGTCGGCCGCCTTGGCCGCCCTGATTGCCAGCGGCACCGAGCTCACCGAGGCGGTGACCGAAGCCCTGAGTTACCTGGACCGCTGCCTGGAGAGTGGCTTTCGCCCCGGTATGGGCCAAGTGATTCCCGACCGTCTGTTTTGGGCGCACCCAGAAGCCGACGACGAAGAAACCCCTGACGATGTGGATTTCGACCTGCCGCCCCACGCCACGCGTCACTGATCACACTTTCCTCTCCTATGTCCATCGACCGCAACCAAGAACTCTTCAACCGCGCCAAGCAAGTCATCCCCGGTGGCGTGAACTCTCCCGTACGTGCCTTCAAGGCAGTGGGCGGCACACCGCGCTTTGTGCAGCGCGCCCAAGGCGCCTACTTCTGGGATGCCAATGGCAAGCGCCATATCGATTACATCGGCTCCTGGGGCCCCATGATCTTGGGCCACGGCCACCCCGCTGTTTTGGAGGCCGTACAAAAGGCGGCGCTGGACGGCTTCTCCTTCGGCGCCCCTACCGAGCGCGAAGTGGAACTGGCTGAAGCCATTCTGGAGCGAGTACCCAGTATGGACATGGTGCGCCTGGTCAGCAGTGGCACCGAAGCTGGCATGAGCGCCATCCGCTTGGCGCGCGGCGCCACCGGCCGCAGCAAGATTTTGAAGTTTGAAGGCTGCTACCACGGCCACGCCGATGCCCTGTTGGTGAAAGCCGGCTCAGGTCTCGCCACCTTTGGCAACCCTACCAGTGCCGGTGTGCCTCCCGAAGTGGTGCAACACACACTAGTACTGGAGTACAACAACATCCAGCTATTGGAAGAGGCCTTTGCACTGCACGGCAAAGAACTCGCCTGCCTAATGATCGAGCCGATTGCAGGCAATATGAACTTCGTGCGCGCCAGCGTGCCGTTCATGAAACGCTGCCGCGAGTTGTGTACCGAATACGGTGCCCTGTTTGTGTTTGACGAAGTAATGACAGGCTTGCGTGTGGCTTTTGGCAGCGCACAAAGTGTGTACGCCCGCAGCATCCCCGGCTTTGCACCCGATATGACGGTGCTGGGCAAGGTGATTGGCGGCGGCATGCCGTTAGCTGCCTTTGGCGGCAAGCGCGCCGTGATGGAGCAGCTCGCACCACTCGGCCCGGTCTACCAAGCCGGCACCCTGTCCGGTAACCCGGTGGCCACGGCCTGCGGACTGGCCACCCTGAAGGAAATCGGCAAGCCCGGCTTCTATGAAGACCTGGGCCGCAAGACCCAGCTGCTGATCAGCGGCCTGCAAACCGAGGCCGATAAGGCCGGTGTGGAATTCTGTGGCGACAGCGAAGGTGGCATGTTCGGCTTCTTCCTCTTCAAAGAGCTGCCACAAAACTACGCCAAAGTGATGACCACCGACAACGCGCGCTTCAACACCCTGTTCCACGGCCTGCTGGACCGCGGTGTCTACATCGCTCCGGCGCTGTACGAGGCCGGCTTCATGAGTGCTGCGCACACCGATGCCGACATTGCAGAGACGGTGGCGGCTGCTGGCGAGGTGTTTAAGCTGCTATCAAAATAGAAGCTGCTTGCGCATATTAAATAAGGGCTAGAGGCCAACTTGGCTTCTAGCCCTTTTTTTTGCTTCGCCCCGGGGCCTACCCGCAAGCTTCATTCGCCGATGTAATTCTCTGGAAAGAAGTGGCGCTCGATCAGCTCGATCAGGATGTGCAGCACCTTGATGTGCAGCTCCTGCACCCGGTCCGCATAGGTACCACCCGGAGTGCAGATATACACATCGCTGAGCGGCTCCAGTTTCTCGCTGCGTTTGCCGCTCAGGATGATGACCCTCATGCCCAGTGCCTTGGCGGCTTCGGCGGCCTTGATGACATTCTTGCTGGTGCCGCTGGTGCTTAGGGCCACCAGGCAGTCGCCGGGGCGGCCATGGCCTTCGATGTAGCGGGCGAACACATTGTCGTACCCATGGTCGTTGCCCACACAAGTCAGGTGGCCGGCGTCACTGATGGCGGTGGCCCCCAAGGCTTTGCGGTCTTTACGGTAGCGACCGGTCAGCTCTTCGGCGAAGTGCATGGCATCACACATGGAGCCGCCATTGCCGCAGGAATAGACGCGGCCCTGCTTTTCAAACGTAGCAATCAGCAACTGCGCCGCCTGCTCAATGCTGGCCAATGCTGCGGGATTGGCCAGCAAGTGGGTAAGTGCCGAGTGCGCCTCTTGCAGGCTGGCGGATATATGGTTTTGCATGGCTCAGTGCCGGAAGTGGCGTACGCCGCTGAACACCATGGACACGCCACGTTCGTTGGCCGCGTCAATCACCTCTTGGTCCCGCATGGAACCACCGGGCTGAATGACGCAAGTTGCGCCCTGGTCCACCACCACATCCAGGCCGTCGCGGAAGGGGAAGAACGCATCGCTTGCTACGACAGTGCCAGCCAACGAAAGGTTGGCGTGGCCGGCTTTGATGGAGGCAATACGGGCGGAGTCCAAGCGGCTCATCTGGCCGGCGCCCACGCCCATGGTCATGCCGCCCTTGCAGAAGACAATGGCGTTGGACTTGACATACTTGGCGACCTTCCATGCGAACAGCAGGTCGTTCAACTCCTCGGCCGTAGGCTGTTTGGTGGTCACGACCTTCAGATCGCTCAGCGCCAGCTCGTGGTTGTCCGCGGTTTGCAGCAGGATGCCCGAGCCGATGCGCTTCATGTCCATCAGGTTGCGGCCTTGGTCCCACGGCGTTGTTCCGCCCTTGGGCAAATCAATTTGCAGAATGCGCACATTCACCTTGGTCTTGAAAACCTCCAACGCGGCGGGTGTGAAGCTGGGTGCCATCAGCACTTCGACAAACTGCTTGGAGATTTGCTGCGCACCGGCTTCGTCCAGCTCGGTATTCAGCGCAATGATGCCGCCGAAGGCGCTGGTGGGGTCGGTCTGGAAGGCCTTGCTATAAGCCTCCAAGGCATTGGCACCCACGGCCACGCCGCAGGGGTTGGCGTGCTTGACGATCACGCACGCTGGCGTGTCAAAGCTCTTTACACATTCCCACGCAGCGTCGGCGTCCGCGATGTTGTTGTAGCTCAGTTCTTTGCCCTGCAACTGCTTGGCTGTAACCAGGGAACCCGGGGCCGGGAACAAGTCGCGGTACAGCGCGGCCTGCTGGTGGCTGTTTTCGCCGTAGCGCAGGTCTTGCACCTTCACGAAGCGGCCATTGCTCTGGCCGGGGAACAGGTCCAGCACCGGAACCGCGTCACCTGCAGGTACCTCGTCACCAATCTGGATGGCTGACAGGTAGTCGCTGATGGCACCGTCGTACTGGCTGATGCGGTTGAAGGCGGCAATGGACAGGCCCAGCTTGGTCTTGTCGCTCACCTTGCCATTTGCCTTTAGCTCAGCGATCGCGGTGTCGTACTGGGCTGCGTCGGTCAGCACCGCCACGTCTTTCCAGTTCTTGGCGGCACTGCGCACCATAGCTGGGCCACCGATGTCGATGTTCTCAATCGCGTCTTCCAGCGTGCAGCCGGCCTTGGCCACCGTCGCTTCAAACGGGTACAGGTTCACCACCAAGAAATCGATAGTGTTGATGTTGTGTTCCGCCAGCGCCGCCATGTGGGAGGGGAAGTCGCGACGGGCCAACAAGCCACCGTGCACGCGGGGGTGCAGCGTCTTCACACGGCCATCTAGCATCTCGGGGAAGCCGGTCATCTCGGCCACTTCGGTCACGGGCAGGCCTTTGTCGGCCAGCAGCTTGGCGGTGCCGCCGGTGGACAAGAGCTTGACGCCTTGTGCGTGCAGAGCCTGTGCAAGTTCGACGATGCCGGTTTTGTCCGAAACGGACAAGAGTGCTGTTTGGAGTGCGTTCATAGTGCGGGGAAAAGTAAAAAGCAGAGATGCGATCCACCAGTCCCGCACCCTAGCGGGGCCTGGCAACGAGGGTTAGGAAAGCAGCTTGTGCTCTACCAGTTTTTTACGCAGCGTGTTGCGATTAAGGCCCAGCCACTGGGCCGCTTTCGATTGGTTGTGCTCAGCCTGGGCCATCACCACTTCGAGCAAGGGCTTTTCCACCGCACGCACCAACATGTCGTACATACCATCGGGCTCTGTGCCGCCCAGGTCAGAAAAATACAGTTCCAGACTCGCGCGAACGCACTCATCAATGTGCTTCTTGCTCATGCTGCCAGTTCCATCATGTCATGTCCCCTTGCCAGACTGGACGCTTGCTCCCGGCTCGGGATGCGGTCCATTTTTTCGTTCAGTTGATCCAAAAAGTCTTCCACCGCAGCCACCTGTGCGCCACTGTCTTCCAGCAGATTCATGCGCTGGCGAAAGTCTTCGCCACCAGGCAATTCACGCAAATACCAGCCAATGTGTTTGCGGGCCGAGCGCACGCCGATGAACTCGTCGTACAGGCTGTAGTGGTCATGCAGATGCTCCACCAGCAGGCGCTTGACCTCGCTCACCAGCGGTGGTGCAAGGTGCGTGCCAGTGGCCAGGAAGTGCGCCACCTCACGAAAGATCCAGGGATAGCCTTGGGCGGCGCGGCCAATCATGATGGCGTCGGCGCCGGTAGCCTGCAGCACCTCGCGCGCCTTTTCGGGGCTGGTGATGTCCCCATTGGCCACCACCGGGATCTTTAGCGCGGCCTTCACAGCGGCAATGGTGTCGTACTCGGCGGCGCCCTTGTAGCCCTGCTCGCGTGTGCGGCCATGCACCGTGACCATTTGCACGCCCGCAGCTTCGGCGGCGCGCGCCAGTACCACCGCATTTTTTTCCGCCTGGCACCAACCGGTACGCATCTTCAGCGTCACCGGCACATTGCGCGGCGCGCAGGCCTTCACAACGGCCTCCACGATCTCCATGGCGAGCTGCTCGTCCTGCATCAATGCAGAACCTGCCCACTTGTTGCAGACTTTTTTCGCCGGGCAACCCATGTTGATGTCGATGATCTGTGCGCCGCGGTCAATGTTGTAGACCGCCGCCTCGGCCATCATGTGCGCCTCGGTGCCTGCAATCTGCACCGCAATCGGGCCGGGCTCACCCTCGTGGTTGGCGCGGCGAGAGGTCTTGAGGGTGTTCCACAGGTCTTTGCGCGAGGTCACCATTTCGCTCACCGCGTAGCCCGCACCCAGCCGCTTGCACAACTGCCGAAAGGGACGATCTGTCACCCCCGCCATGGGCGCGACAAAGAGGTGATTCGCCAAAGCGAATGGGCCAATGTGCATGGACTCTGTGAGAAGCGGGAGTGGACAAAAAGACAACGGCCCCAAGTCGTTGGGGCCAGCCTGCATTCTACCTGCCCAAAATTTCAGCAATTGAAATTCACCTGCTGCAGCGCAGCGAATAGGCGCACTCCCTATACTGCCCACGCCATGGACACTTGGATACCTGCCCTGTTGAATTTGCTTGCACTGCCGGAGTACAGCCTGGGCACGGTGTTTATCGTGTCGTTCATCTCCGCCACGCTTTTGCCCATGGGCTCGGAGCCTGTGGTCTTCGGGCTGGTGCAACTCAATCCCGCGCTGTTTTGGCCGGTCGTGCTGGTAGCCACGACGGGCAATACCCTCGGTGGTGCGGTGAGCTGGTGGATGGGGTTTGGCGCACACCGGGTAGCGGAGCGATACAAAAAAAACTCTCTGGACCTGAAGGCACTGGACTGGCTACGCCGCTTGGGCCCCAAGGCCTGCTTGTTGGCCTGGTTGCCTTTGGTCGGTGACCCGTTGTGCTCGGTGGCGGGTTGGCTCAAGCTGCCATTCTGGCCTTGTGTTGCCTACATGGCGATTGGCAAGTTCCTGCGCTATACGGTCATGACCATCGCCCTGATCGGGCTTGCATCGCTATGGTGAACGCAGCCTTTGCTTTGCTATCTATTTCATAGCTATACGCGCACTACCCATGAGCATTAGCGAATCAAAACCAATGTAGTTCCGAGTACGGTGAGTGCTGCGCCCCACCACGCACCGCGGGCCGGCGCGCGGCCCAGGTGCCACCACAGCAGGGGCAACACCAAGACAGGCGATACGGATGACAGGATGCCCACCATACCCACGTCACCGTGCCGCAGTGCCAGCAAGATCAGGCTCATGCCCAACCCCATGCCGACCATGCCGCTCAATGCCACCCAAGCCAAGACCCGGGCTGACAAGGGGTTGTGCGCGCGCGCCACGCCCATCCCAGCCCACAGCAAAACCAGGTGCGCCAAACAAGTCGCGCCCACGCGCACCACCGTAGCGGTCACCGGGTCCACGCCCGCAGCCATGATAGGTTTGGCAATCAGTGAGCCCAACGCCTGGCACAAGGCCGCCAAGAGACCCAGTGCAACGCCCAAGGGCCAGTGCCCACGCGTCACCTCCAGCGCATGCGATTCATTCTTGTGCGCCCCCAGGGCCACCGCCATCATCACACCGCCCACTACCAAGGCACCGCCCAGCAGGGCCTGCACACCCATGCGCTCATCGAGCACAAAAAACCCCAACAGCGCGCTAAAACAAGCATGGGTCGCAAACAACACGCCGGTTCGGCGCGGGCCCAGCCGGTTCATGGACGCGAACAGCGCGGTGTCGCCCACAAAAATCCCAATCAAACCGCTGATTGCGAGTACGCCGAACGAAGCCCACGTCAGGGTGTGCCAGCCTCCGCCAAGCACCACCACCGGTAGCAACATCAGAAACACCAAACCCATGCGCCAGCGTGTAAAAGCAAACGCGCCCAGATGGCGCGCTTGTGGGGCTGAGAGCAGCCCGGTGACAGCCCAGCAGGCGGCGGCGCCCAGGGCCAACCAGTCGTAGGACAGGGTCAAGGTAGGAAAGAGTGACTCAAGAGCTGAACAGGAAGTTCATCACGTCGCCATCTTTGACCACATACTCCTTGCCTTCCGCGCGCATCTTGCCCGCGTCTTTGGCCCCTTGTTCACCCTTGTGGGTGATGTAGTCGTCAAACGCGATGGTCTGGGCACGGATGTAGCCCTTCTCAAAATCGGTGTGAATCACGCCAGCCGCTTGGGGACCGGTGTCGCCCACATGAATGGTCCAGGCGCGCACTTCTTTGACCCCAGCGGTGAAGTAGGTTTGCAGGCCCAGCAAGGTGTAGGCAGAGCGAATCAGGCGATTCAGGCCTGGCTCGGACTGGCCCAGCTCCTTCAAAAATTCGAGCCGGTCGGCATCTTCCATTTCCGACAATTCGGCTTCGATCTTGGCGCAGATGGCCACCACGGGCGCGTTTTGCTTGGCGGCAAATTCTTTCAGGCGATCCAGGAATGGGTTGTTCTCAAAGCCATCCTCTGCCACGTTGGCCACAAACATCGCGGGCTTGGCGGTGATCAGGAAGAATTGTTTGAGGAGCGGCTGTTCTTCCTTGCTGAAGTCCAGGGTGCGCACAGGTTTGGCTTCGTTCAACGCGGCCTGGCATTTCTCCAGAATGGCCACCAGCTTGATCGACTCCTTGTCGCCCGAGCGCGCCAACTTGGTCACCCGGTGCAAAGCCTTTTCCACTGCGCCCAGATCAGCCAGACACAGCTCCGTTTGAATCACTTCAATATCGGCAATCGGGTCCACCTTGCCGGCTACGTGAATGACGTTGTCGTCTTCAAAACAGCGCACCACATTGATGGTGGCATCCGTCTCGCGGATGTGTGCCAGAAACTTGTTACCCAGGCCTTCGCCCGTGCTCGCACCAGCCACCAGGCCAGCAATGTCCACAAACTCCACAATCGCAGGCACCACGCGCTCGGGCACCACAATGTCGGAGAGTTGCTGCAGGCGCGGGTCAGGCACCTCCACGACGCCCACATTGGGCTCAATGGTGCAAAACGGATAGTTTTCTGCAGCAATGCCCGCCTTGGTCAAGGCGTTAAACAGGGTACTTTTGCCCACATTGGGCAGGCCGACAATGCCGCACTTCAAACTCATGAAATTTCCTTTGGAATCAACCCCCTTTTGCACCATCGAGCCCAACGTGGGCATCATGGAAGTGCCAGTCTTGCGCTACGCAGGGCCGGACGGCAAAACACGGCAAATCGGGCAGGGTACGTCGATTTTTCGAGGAATTTGTCCTCGTTTTGCCTAGGGGAAACTGGTGCCAATTGTACTGACTAGCGAATCCCTGCTGCTACGCATTACGGCGGTGGATGGGCGACTGTTGCGGGATCAGGTGCTTTGCGGGTTTTGCGTGCGCATGAATGCACGGCGACGCACGTTCAGGATTGCGACCGGCGTGGCGGGAAAGCAGTTCCGCATGACCCTGAGGTATTGGCCCATGATGAGCGTGGAAGATGCCCGCCAGCGGGTTATGGAGGTGCTGGCAGAACGCCGGGCCGTGCGACGCGAGCCGGCAAGACTGTAGCGACAGTCTTGTCCACCCTGCGGGAGTCTCAACTGGCCTACTGCGCGGCTACCGTCGCGCCCTCTTGTTGCGCCATCACCGTTGACGGCATGGCTAGTAATGCAATCGCAACTGCATTTATTTCAATTTCTGTTAAAAATTTGATAGCAATCTTCTCAATAAACATCGATTGCGGCGGATAGAAGGAATTTGCAGACAGTTTTGCGATTTTTGCATTAGAGTATCACCGCTAGAAGAACAGTGAAGGGAGCCTAATCCGTGGACTATTCACCCACTGATGATTCGCGCTTGAAAAGTACGCAGCACTTGGCTGGCATCAGGCCCAATGTATTCTGGATAACCAAAATATCCAGCACCTGCCAAACTGAAGACCCCCATCAATGGGAAGCACAGTGCAAATCGAGCATTTGGCTTGAATCGGGGTCTAGATGACCACATCTTCGACCAGCCCGATCGACAAACGGCAACGTACATTTTTCACCTTCGCATTTTGCTGGCTGCTATCAGCCTATCTTGTCTCAGCATACGTTTCTATTCTTCCGTTCTGGTGGATAGTGATGGGTACGCTGCTATTCGCCATTCCCATTGCGATTAGCGGGACTTACAGCAGTGCGGTCAATCAGACAAAAATGCTTGCCCTGTTCAAATCAAGCGGCTGGGCGCACAAGTTACTTTCCGGGCGCCTGACCCGCTCGATCGCTTGGACTGTCTGGGCACTTGTAAGTTCATTCGCAATGCTGATCCATTTTGCTGGCTACTCAGCACTTAACTGGATCTTGCTCGCACTTTCCATCCCTTCTTTTTGGTTTATACACAAAGCCAGCATCCGCTTTCTGACCAAGGAGATAAACAAGCCATATGTGATTGAAAACATGTGCATCATCTGGGCCCGTTGGATTTGTACGATCTTGATGACGACAGTTTATGGATGCATCCTTTGGCTGTTTTCAGAAGTCCCGGACGTGACCAGCCTTGCTGAAGAGTTAGCACAGAGCGAGCAATTGAATCAACAGTTCACCAAAAGTAGCGTAGTTCAGCTCGCATTGGGTTGGTTCTCATTTGTCGATGGCACCAAGACTTACTTGGGACGCAGCCTATCTGAGTTCGGGGAACATATCCCTTGGCTTCTCTCAACTCTCACGGGACTCCTAGTATTTTTCAATGCCAGCGTGACTTTTGGTACTTTTGTAATCCCCGCTTCTGAGTACCGACGAGTACTTGGCCCTGTGACTGATCAGACGCCACCAGCACCGCTATCTAAGTCGCGAATAGCAGCTTCAGCGGCAGTGATTACTGTATTGAGTGTGTTCATCTACCTGCCCTTATTTGCCCAGATTGAGGCTTACATCCAGAGTAACTCTGCGCTTCTTGATTCAGTTCATAACGCCAGGAGATTGGTTGAGAAGATCGACAACGACTTTTATGCACCAGGAACTTTGAAGGCGCTAGAACAAGCAAAACAAGATGCCATACGCAAGCTAGACCTTCCCGCAGCGGTTCTAGATGAAAGGATAGAAAACTCATTTGCACAAATGGAGGGCAAGGTCGACGGATACCTTGATTGGTACTACAGCCTGTCAGGCGAGTACACACGTTTGGCAAAAATGATGGCGGGAGATATTGAGACCTATATGCAGGAAGTTTTTGTAGAAAAAATAGAGCAAGAGAAATCCCTTCAGCCGGTGTTTGCGGCCATGACTTCACTTTCAACAACGTACAAAGCTGCAAGTGAGGATTACAGAACAGAAGCAAAAAAAATCTTGAAAGCAAATCGCTTGGAGGTTCCAGCTCTAGGCGCAATAGATGTACCCAACCTAGAGCTAAGTACCGTCCTTGTGCTGCCAATTCATGTCGACACCATTGCTATCGAGCAGCGCATTGCAGGCGGTGCAGCGGCGGCGGGCGTAGGCACGGCGGTCGTCACAAAAATCGCAGGAAAGGGCGCATTCAAATTGGCCGGCAAAGCACTGTCCAAAGTTGCGATCTCCAAGGTGGCGGCGACAGGCTCTGGCGCAGCAATAGGTGCAGCAGTTGGCACTTTCTTACTTCCGGGCATGGGCACCGCAGCTGGAGGAATCTTGGGTGGACTGATTGCGGGCGCAACCGCTGACAAGGTATTGCTTGAGTTGGAAGAAATTTACGGCCGGGAAGAATTCAAGAGAGAAATACTCGATTCACTACATCAAGCCCGCGATAGCTTTAAGAAGGACCTTCAAGGTCAAGTTAGATTAAAGTGAGGAGTGCACACTTTTTCGCAATTTTCCAGCATTTCGATCTGCAGGATCCACACCACGCTCTTACGACTTCAGCTACTTCCTCATCAGCACAATTTCGGCGATTTCATGACTATTTCAAATCTTCTGCTGGCTTCATTGATTTTCTGCCTATCGCTGCCAAGTATCGCCGCACCGCAGGTCGAGAGTTGCACTGCAAAGATCAACAACAAGAACATAAAACTCAAATTTAACCCTTTCAGCGACGAGTATTTGGAGAACACAACATTCAGGGAAATACTCTTTTCTGGTCACGACGGTTCTTGTCCGGGTTTCATTGCGTTGCGTCACATGACACCAAAACTCAGCGTGGCCGAGCGTGAAACATTCTGTGCGGTTTATGACAAGCAAACTAAAAACTACTTGGGATTTGCTACGGGCGCACGCGATGCCTACGCAAAGTGCAAGAAGCCAGGGAAGTTGTGTACGGCAGTGAACGCGTCGAAAGAGGAAGCTCTCGCCCTGGTTGGACTTGGTGCTGGGGCTACAGCTGGAGTCTCAACTGCAGCAGCTGCGGCTGGAGTGACAGCAGTCACGCACAGCTCAGGTGCTGTGATTCTTACGGGTAGCGCCGGTTACCTTGCAGGAACACTTGGTACTGCTTCTGCTTCAGTGGTTGCTGCGCTCACAGCGCCCGCGGCCATCATCGGCGCGACGGTCAGTGTTGTTGCTGTTGGAAGCGCTGTTTACTTATGTAAGCCGCCAAAGTGAGGTTTGAAACTCAAGAGTACCCAGTTCGCACGTTCATTGCGACCAACATGTCTTTGAAACTATGAGTCTTTGCTGGTGCGGATACAGATACTTGAGAGTGTTCAACAGCGTCCGACTGAGAGAGAAAAAACGCCACAAGAAGATAAGGCCATCCTAAGATGGCCCATATCTGTTGATGCTCTTTTCAGCAGAGCTTTTTGTCCTAGCTTTGCCGATCGGAGTCTATGAAATCCCGGAAGTCCTTGAGGCGATTGGTCTTTTCAAATCGTCCAGCCTAAAGGGTAGTTTTCTGCAGCAATGCCCGCCTTGGTCAAGGCGTTAAACAGGGTACTTTTGCCCACATTGGGCAGGCCGACAATGCCGCACTTCAAACTCATAAAAACCTCTAAAAACTGGACGGCAAGTGTATGCGATACCTGCTTTTGCGCCGGATTAGCCCCCTAGTCTTCCCAAATACGCGTGTGCCGAAGGGCGTCTTAACCGAACGCGTAATAGCCTTGAACG
The DNA here is from genome assembly GCA_004293725.1 of Curvibacter sp. GTDB lineage: Bacteria > Pseudomonadota > Gammaproteobacteria > Burkholderiales > Burkholderiaceae_C > Allorhodoferax. Next base: position 12,675 of record REAW01000010.1, on the reverse strand, counting down.
GACTGGCCCACGCGCAGTATGGCGCCCGCGCCCTGGGTCACGATGGCGTTCATACCAAACGTAACGGCGCCTTTCACCCGCGCATCTTGGCGGTAGGCTTGCAGGGCGTCGCCCACCCCAGGGTGGCTGGCTGCCGTAGCCGGGTCAATGTTGGGGATGGGGCAGCGTGCGCAGGGCTTGACCAGTTGCAACCCAGCCACCATGGCACCACCATCCCATACCTCCAGGGGACCGAGATGGTCTTCGTCATGCGCCAGCAGACCGCTCAGCACCACATTGGGCCGAAAGCGCGCCATATCCACCGCCGGCACGCCTTGCCCCGCCAGACGGGCGTTAAGTTCGTCCATGGCGCTATCGGTTGTCACCAGCACAGGGTAACCATCAGCGAACTGGGTACTGGCAGCAATACCGCCGGTCCATCGGGGGCTGCAGACCCGTTGCGCGGCCGGGTCAAACCGCACCAGTCGCAGGGCAGGCTCTTCCAGAAAGGACTGCAACCACCGGGCCACTTCGTCCCCCATATCGAACGCCTGTACCACGTCATCCCACACCTGCACCCGCAGCGCTGCACCCGCTGCGGCCAACGGCACGCGCATGACCGGCATACCGGGCGCGTGCAGCAACAACGCGCCGGGCTCCAATTGGGGACGAACCAGCGCCATGCGCGCGCACTCGCGTTGGCTCACAAACAGGCCGTCTGCATCCACCACCATCCAGTGGCGGTCCCACTGCAAGCCGGTGCCCAGCAACACCGCTTCGGTGACGGCCACGCCGGCGCAGGACTTCACGGGATAGATCATGAGCTGGGCAATCTGCCCTTGCACATCGCTGGCACCTTCACGCATCGGGGTCTTCCTGTGGGGTTCAAAACGGCATGGTACCCGGGCTCCTACAATGCCCGCATGGCTTCACATTACGACATTGGCATCCGGGGCGCAGGCATCGTGGGGCGCACATTGGCCTTGCATTTGGCAGCCAAACGGCTGCGCGTTGCGCTTTATGCTGCACCGTCCACCCCGGCCGAATCAGACGTGCGCGCCTATGCGCTGAACCAGCCCGCCCGTGCATTGCTGGAGGGCATACGCTGCTGGCCAGAAGCCGCCCAGGCCACGCCTGTGCTGCGCATGGAAGTGCATGGTGACGAGGGTGGCGAAGTGGCGTTTGATGCGGCCCTGCAGGGCACCGACGCACTGAACTGGATCGTGGATGTGCCCGCGCTGGAGGCGCAACTGACGGAGGCCGTGCGCTTTCAACCGCTGATTGAAGTGGTAGACACGCCCCCCCATGCCACGCTGACCGTGGTGTGCGAAGGCCGGGCCAGCCAAACACGCGAGGAGTTGGGCGTGGACTTTGATGTCACGGCCTATGGCCAGTGGGCTCTGGCGGCCCGTGTGAACTGCGCCCAGGGCCACGGACAAGTCGCGCGGCAGTGGTTTTCTGGTGGCGAAATCCTGGCGTTCTTGCCCATGGACGGGCCGCACGGGAACTTATGTGCCGTGGTTTGGTCAGTCACGCCAGAACGGGCCGCCGCCCTGCAAGTCGCCTCCGACATGGATTTTGAAACTGCCCTGCAAGCTGCCAGCCACGATGCCCTCGGTGCCGTGACGCTCAAGAGCGCGCGCAAGGTGTGGCCGCTGCAACATGCGCTGGCCCGCCGCTGGAGTGGCCCATCCGGCACGGGCGCTTGGGTGCTGGCGGGCGATGCCGCCCACAATGTGCACCCGCTGGCCGGGCAAGGACTGAACCTGGGCCTGGGCGATGTAGCTGAACTGGTGCGCGTGCTGGACACCCGCCCTTATTGGCGCAGCGTTGCCGACCCCAAATTGCTGCGCACCTACGAGCGCGCCCGCAAAGCCGACTTCGCGCTGGTGGGGGGCGCAGGTGACACGCTGCAACAGCTATTTGCCCACCCCCATGCCGCCGCAGCCGGTTTGCGCAACTGGGGCATGCAGCGCTTCAACGCCAGCGGCTTGCTCAAACTGTGGGTAGCGCGCCGCGCCATGGGCACTGCGCCCTTTTAATCCTCTGTCCCCTCACCACGAGACCTCGCCTGTGAAATTCCCCCTCTCCTTTTTGGCCGCTACCTTGGCCCTTTGCACCCTGGGCGGCAGTCTGCACGCCCAAGAAGCGGCCATCCGCGCCAACATTGGCAAACGCATTCCCCAACTCAAAGCCATTGACGAGGTTCGCAAAACCAACATTCCTGGGATTTATGAAATCCGCGTGAACGGCGTCGAGGTGTATTACACCGATGCCAAGGGTGACCACTTGTTTCAGGGCAACCTGTTTTCCACTTCCGGCAAGGAACTACGCAACCTGACCGAAGAGCGCATCAACAAGCTCACAGCCGTCAAGTTCGAAAGCCTGCCCCTCAAAGACGCCTTCACCATCGTGCGTGGCAACGGCCAACGCAAGGTGGCGGTTTTTGAAGACCCCAACTGCGGCTACTGCAAACGCTTTGAGCGGGACCTGCAAAAGGTGGACAACGTCACGGTCTACATGTTCCTCTACCCCATCCTCGGCCCGGATTCCACCGAACGATCCAAGGCCATCTGGTGCGCCAAAGACAAAGTCGCCGCGTGGCAAGACTGGATGTTGCGCGACCTCCCCGCGCCCGCTGCCGCTGCCATGTGTGATGTGAGTCCTCTGGCCCGCAATGTGGAGTTCGGCAAAACCTACCGCATCAACGGCACGCCCACACTGATCTTCCAGGACGGCACGCGTGTTCCGGGCGCCATTGATGCGCCACAAATCGAGAAGTACCTGGCCGCCGCCAAGAGCTGAGCTCCGGCAACTCCACTCCTTTTTTCATAGCTACTCGCGCATACCCTGTGCGCACCAGAGGCTTTTTTCACATGAAACCTAGCGCAACCACTGCCACCGCCACTGCGCCCGTGCACTACCAGGTGGAGGTGCTGGACCTGCACGCCCACTTGTTCCGGGTCACGCTCACGGTCCCCAGCCCCGCAGCCACCCAAACCCTGCGCCTGCCGGTGTGGATTCCGGGCAGCTACCTGGTGCGCGAATTTGCCAAACACTTGCAAAACCTGGAAGCCCGGCAAAGCGGAAAACGCGTGGCGGTGCTGCAGACGGACAAAGCAGGCTGGGAGCTACGCTGCACACCCGGCACCCCGCTGCAGGTGCAGTACGAGGTGTACGCGTTTGACAACTCGGTGCGCACCGCGTGGCTGGACGCGACGCGCGGCTTCTTCAATGGCACCAGTCTGTGTTTGCAGGTCCCCGAGCAAACACACGCCCCGCACACGCTGGCGCTGGTGGCCAGCGACGCGCTCAAAGGCTGGAGCGTGGCTACCGGCCTGGAGCCCGTGCGCGTGACCAAGGCCGGTTTTGGCCTGTACCGGGCCGTCAGTTACGACACACTGGTGGATTGCCCGGTGGAAATGGGCCCGTTTTGGTGCGGTAGCTTTGAAGCCTATGGCATACCGCACCGCTTTGTGGTGGCCGGGGCGCCGCCCAGTTTTGACGGTACCCAACTGCTGGCCGACACCCAAGCCATTTGCGAAGCAGAACTGCGGTTCTGGCATGGCGACTCGGTCGGCGCCGACATCAAAAAAGTGAGCGCCTCACGCAAGCGGACTGCTGGCCAGAGCCACATTCCGTTCAAAAACTACGTGTTCATGCTGAATGCGGTGCACGACAGCTACGGTGGCCTGGAGCACAACAACTCCACGGCCCTCATCTGCAACCGCAAAGACCTGCCCCGTCTGCCCCGCAGCACCCTGGCGCCCACCACCCACAAACAGCCCGAGGGCTACACCACGCTCTTGGGGCTGATCAGCCACGAGTACTTTCACACCTGGAACGTCAAGCGCCTGCGCCCGGCAGAGCTGGCCACCTATGACTACCGCGCCGAGAACTACACGCAACTGCTGTGGTTTTTTGAGGGCTTCACCAGCTACTACGACGACCTGCTGCTGCGCCGCTCCAAGCGCATCGACAACACCACTTACCTGAAACTGCTGGGCAAGACCATCAACCAAGTGCTGCAAACACCGGGACGGCTGGTGCAAAGCGTGGCGCAAAGCAGCTTCGATGCCTGGGTGAAGTACTACCGCCAGGACGAAAACACCGCCAACGCCACGGTGAGCTACTACACCAAAGGCTCGCTGGTGGGCCTGTGCCTGGACCTGACGCTGCGCGCCGAAGGCAAGACCACGCTAGACGCCGTGATGCGAGGCCTTTGGACCCGTTGCGCCGGTGGCCCCATGGCCGAAGCCGACCTGCTGGCCGTGCTGCAAGACCAAGGCGGGCGCTCATTTGCCAAAGAGATTGCCCACTGGGTACACAGCACCAAAGAACTCCCGGTGGCCGAGTTGCTGGAGCGACACGGGGTGCAGGTCAACCGCGAGCCGGACCAAGTCGCCCAACAACTGGGCCTGCGCGTCAAAGAAAACGGCGGCCTCTTTATCCAGCAAGTGTTGCGGGGTGGGGCTGCTGAAAAAGCGGGTTTTGCAGCAGGCGACGAGTGGCTTGCGGTGCAAACCGAAGGCGAGCCCTGGCGCATGCAGGCGCTGGACGATTTGACGCTCTACACCGGCAAGGCCAAAAAGGTGACTGCACTGGTGTCCCGCGACAAACGATTGATGAACTTGTTTCTCACACTTCCCGCCCCCACCACTGCCGTGCGGCTGTCGATCCGCGATGCAGCCGCGACCACCAAATGGCTGGACGGCATCGATTAACCCCCGGGCGTGGCAGTCATTCCGGTGTCAGACCTGCGCAAATCCTTCTCGCTATAGTGCCAAGACGAAAAAATCTGGAGACCCCAACATGAGCTACGACTGCATCACCACCCGTATTGAAGGCGAGAAGGTCGCCGTCATCACGCTGAACCGCCCCAAAGCGCTGAATGCGCTGAACGACCAACTCATGGACGAGCTAGGCGCCGCCCTCAAGGGTTTTGACGCCGACCCGGCCATTGGTTGCATCGTGTTGACCGGCAGTGAAAAAGCCTTTGCCGCAGGCGCGGACATCACGGTGATGGCCAAGTTCAGCTTTGCAGACGCCTACAAAGGCGATTTCATCACCCGCAACTGGGAAACCATTCGCTCCGTCCGCAAGCCGGTGATTGCCGCAGTGAGCGGCTTTGCGCTGGGCGGCGGCTGCGAGCTGGCCATGATGTGCGACTTCATCATCGCGGCTGACAACGCCAAGTTCGGCCAACCCGAGATCAAGCTGGGCATCATCCCAGGCGCCGGTGGCACCCAGCGCCTACCCCGCGCGGTGGGCAAAGCCAAGGCAATGGACCTGGCCCTGACCGGCCGCATGATGGACGCCACCGAGGCCGAACGCGCCGGACTGGTGAGCCGTGTGGTGCCACTGGCCACGCTGCAGGAAGAGGCCCTGGGCGCGGCGCTGCAAATTTGCGCCTTCTCCCAAGTCGCCACGATGGCAGCCAAAGAGGCCGTGAACCGGGCGTTTGAGGGCACGTTGGCCGACGGCATCGTGTTTGAGCGCCGCCTCTTCCACGCCCTGTTTGCCACCGCCGACCAGAAAGAAGGCATGGACGCCTTTGTGAACAAGCGCGCCGCCAACTTTACCCACCAATAAATTTTGGTCTATAATTCTGGTCTTCGGTCGTATAGCTCAGTTGGTTAGAGCGCAGCATTCATAATGCTGATGTCGGTGGTTCAAATCCACCTACGACCACCAAATCAAGAACCCGCAGCGCGCAAGCTCTGCGGGTTTTTCTTTGCAACCCGCCCCAGCCCGTAAAATTGGGCCCTTCTTTCACAGCCTCTGGATACACACCATGAACCGCTGCCTTCGCGCCCTGTGCGCACTCTCTGTGCTGGCCACCCTGCCCTTGGGCGGCATGGCACAGACCAGCCCCACCACCCAGGTGTTGACCGACAGCACCGGCACCGTTTCCGTGGCGGTGCGCACCTTCCCCCCCAAAGCGATGCGCGGCACCTTGCAAGTGGTGACGCCACCCGAGGTGCTGCTGAACAACAAGGTTGCGCGCCTCTCCCCTGGCGCGCGCATCCGCGGCGCCAACGGAATGCTGGCCATGTCGGCCTCCCTGATTGGCCAGGCGTTGCCCGTGGTTTACCTGCTTGAGCCGCAAGGCATGCTGCACGAGGTGTGGGTGCTGACCGAGGTGGAAGCCAAACTCATGCCCAGCGCGCCCCCTTACTCCCGTTAACCGGGCTACTTTGGCGCCATTGGTTTGGCGCTATTGGTTTTGAGTCATTTTGCCTTTAGTGCCCACTCCGCCTGCGCAAGCAGCTCTCATATTTATAGCATCGCAGGACCCATCATGTCCAAAAAAGTATTTATCAAAACCTTCGGCTGCCAAATGAACGAGTACGACTCGGACAAGATGGCCGACGTAATGGGTGCCGCCCAAGGCTACGAATCGACCGACGACGTGGAGCAGGCCGACCTCATCCTCTTCAACACCTGCTCGGTGCGCGAAAAGGCGCAAGAAAAAGTGTTTAGCGACCTGGGCCGCATCAAACACCTCAAAGCCAAAGGCGTGCAGATTGGCGTGGGCGGCTGCGTGGCCAGCCAGGAAGGCGCCGAGATCATCAAGCGCGCACCGTATGTGGACGTGGTGTTCGGCCCGCAAACCCTGCACCGCCTGCCCGAGCTCCTAAACCAGCGCGCACTGCAAAACAAGCCGCAGGTGGACATCAGCTTCCCCGAGATTGAGAAGTTTGACCATCTGCCCCCCGCCAAAGTGGACGGTGCCAGCGCCTTCGTGAGCATCATGGAAGGTTGCAGCAAGTACTGCAGCTACTGCGTGGTGCCCTACACACGGGGCGAAGAAGTAAACCGCCCGTTTGAAGACGTGTTGGTAGAAATTGCCGGCCTGGCCGACCAGGGCGTGAAAGAGGTAAACCTGCTGGGCCAAAACGTGAATGCCTGGCGCGCCCCCCTCACTGCAGGCGGCGAGATGGCCGACTTTGCCACCCTGCTGGAATATGTGAGCGACATTCCCGGCATCGAGCGCATCCGCTACACCACCAGCCACCCCAACGAATTCACGCCCAGCCTGATAGCGGCGTACGAAAAACTGCCCAAGCTCGTGAGCCACCTGCACCTGCCAGTGCAGCACGGCAGCGACAAGATTTTGATGGCCATGAAGCGCGGCTACACGGCCATGGAATACAAAAGCACCATTCGCAAGCTACGCGCCATCCGACCCGACATGTCCATCAGCTCGGACTTCATCGTCGGCTTCCCCGGCGAAACGGACGAAGACCACGCCAAGATGATGAAGCTCATCGCCGACATTGGCTTTGACAACTCCTTCAGTTTCATCTTCAGCCCCCGCCCCGGCACGCCCGCGGCCAACCTGCACGACGACACGCCGCACGAAGTGAAGCTGGCGCGCCTGCAAGAGCTGCAAGCCGCCATCAACGCCAACATTGCCACCATCAGCAATCAGCGCCTGGGCACGGTGCAGCGCATCTTGGTGGAAGGCAGCAGCAAACGTGACAACGGCGAACTAATGGGCCGCACCGAATGCAACCGCGTGGTCAACTTTGCCGGCCACCCGCGCCTGGTGGGCCAACTGGTGGATGTGAAGATTACCGAAACACGCAGCTACACCTTGCGCGGTGAAGTGCTGACGGCTGAAACCGCATTGGCCTGAACCATTTGCGTTGTCTCTGAATAACAGGAACCTCAGACCATGTTTACCGGAATTGTGCAAGCCGTTGCAACGATCGAACGGTTGCAAGACGCGGACGGAATCCGCACCTTTGACATCGCGTTTCCCGCCGGGTTTTGCAAAGACCTGGCGGTAGGCGCCAGTGTGGCCATCGACGGCGTGTGCCTGACCGTGACCGATGTGCTGCCAAACGACCGTGCACGCTTTGATGTGATGGTGCAGAGCCTGCGCATCACCACGCTGGCATCCTTTGAACAAGGCAGCAAGGTCAATTCTGAGCGCGCTGCCAAAGATGGCGCGGAGATCGGCGGCCACCCGCTCTCCGGCCATGTGGACTTTTGCGCAAAGGTGCTGGAAGTGCGCCAGCAAGAGGCCAACTACTGCATCCGTATCGGCGTGCCGCCCGAGTGGCTGCGCTACATCTTCGCCAAAGGCTACATCGCTATCAATGGCGCCAGCCTGACCATTGCGGACGTGGACAAAACAGCCGGTTGGTTCGAGGTATGGCTGATCCCCGAAACGCGGCGCATGACCACGTTTGAGCACAAGGCTGCCGGCGCGGCACTCAATATCGAGATAGAACGCAGCACGCAAGTGATGGTGGATACCGTGCGCGCGGCGGTCGAAGAAAAGCTGGGGCCCCTGATGCCCGCACTGGAAAAGTTGCTTGCGCAGCAAGGCTTGAACGTGGAAACAGTGTTTCCACGCTAATTGCGCGGCTTGATCGACAACGGCACAACACGGCGCGACCCCACCCTGCGGCGGATGCCAAAGGAAAACCGTCAGGCGACCTGCAGCCCTTACCCGACAGGGGTGCTGCGTATGCTACGAAACACGTGGTCCCACACGCTGGTGGTGACACCGTAGTTTCTAGTCTGCCCGCTTTGGTGGTGCAGGCCATGCAATTTCTTTCGACGCTTCAGCCATGCGCTAGAACTGCGCCAATGGTGAGCGGCATGGTGCACGACCGAGTACGTGATATAGCCCAGCAGCACGCCCAGCGTCAGCGCACTCGCCACCCAGATGTTTGCTGCCAGTAACGCGGGCAAGAAAACCAACAACGCAAACAGCGCCATTGTCACGATGGTGGGGGTGCCGATGAATGCGCGCGGATTGATGTGGTGCATTTCGTGCATCGCCCGAAAGGGCGGAAGTCGATGCAAGACAAAGCGGTGCACAACGTATTCAATCAGGGTCCAATACGCCAGCCCACCTACGACCCACAGCGCGAACCACCAACGCAAAGCCTGTGGCGCATAGATGGCCAGGAAGACAGCCAGCGCTGTCGCACCCACGCCATACACCACAAAGTCTGCAAAGTAAGTGGTGTCGCTTTGTTCGATGGTGAATATGGGCATGCGCCATTGTGCGAAGCAAGCGCGCGCAGTGTCTGTGCGGTATGCGACCGACAGAGTGGGAACATCTCCACTTTGAGCGCGGCGCGTTCGTGGCAAAACCGGCCGGAAAATGCTGGGTGGCTGAATAGAATTGCTATAGTTTCAGGAGCTACCTGCTCATACTCCATGAGCGCTGGCGTGCGATTGCGCTATTGAAGCCTTGCCAGCCCTGAGGCTAGGTGGCAGCGAACCGAACAGCTTGCGGACTCCGGTGACGCTGGAAGCGGTCTGATGCATTACTGCAAAGCAGTCACTAAAAAGCAGGTCAACGCTGGAGGCCACCGGCACGCAGCAACCGCCGCGCAGCGGCAACCTGCTGCTGTGTGTCCGAGTAGGCCGACCGGTTAAACGCCTCGTTCATGCTGACCAAGCACCGGTTGCTTTGATCGGAAGGCATCTGTCGCATTTGCGTGCCATGGAAAGTGTCCGGACTTAGATGGCCAAACAATCTGCTGTACGGGAAACTTATCACCCTCGTAGTACCAGCGAGCGAACCCTACATGTTCTGGATACTCCGCCAATGGCACAGGGACAAAGACACAAGCATAGCCTTCGAGAAATTCGTCAGTCGGTTCGTTCAGATCGAATGGCTTATCTTTGGCTGCAGCCTCTGCAGCAATAGTAAGAACAGCATGGGCGACTTCTCGGGGAAGCCCATAGATTAGCAACTCGGGCTGACCATAAGTTTGGAATAGCCCGATCGTGTATGAGAACGGCTCGTTCTCTTCGTCTCCAAGGACGTGCATGCAATGCCAACCGAATTTCTGAATGTCGTCGAGCACCTTCTGCTCGCCCTGATCTGTCGCTTGAGTACGTGGCATCTTGTGCTGTTCAACTTGAAGTAGCCGAGTCGAATATTCCAGACCCCTGTCGGATATTCATGCCTACAACTTGCATGGAAAGCCCCTTGCCATAAGGGATGTGCCCGCATTTTTGTGTTTACTTGCAGCCATAAATTGCGCCATGAAACCCGACTCCTCCGTGCCGCGCTGCCCAAGTGTGCTCAACCCAGTGCGCGTAGTTGTTAGTGGCTCGCACTATAGCCCAGGCACTGAGCGCGCTGAACCGGTATGGGCCCGTAAACACACCATTTCGCCCCAAGAGTGGGGAGTCCGGGGCTCCGCCGATTTCTGCGCGTTTGGCAGTATGAGGCGGGCGCCCGGACTCCCCGCTCTGCCGCCAACTCTTTTGACCGTCACAACGCTATTACTTTTGTAGCTACTAGCGAAATATCCACGTGCTCAAGAGGCCGTTTTCACCCCAAGCCAAAAATCTCTCAGTGCTCAGGCGCTTCCGCCGCCGCCCGGCTTTCGTGCGCGGTTAGCCACGCACCGGCTGCGCCACACACGGCAATCAGGGCCATGCCAGCCAGCGTCCAGCGGTCAGGCACATGCGCGAAGATCAGCCAGCCACCCAGCATGGCAAATGCGATCTGGGCGTACATATAGGGCATGAGCACCGCAGCGGGAGCGCGCTGGTAGGCCAGTATGAGAATGAAGTGGCCCAAGCTCCCCATCACACCCATAAAGAGCAAGCCGCCCCACACCCAGGGCGAGGCGATGGGTTCCCACGCAAAGGGCAGCGCCAGCGCAGCCACCAGCGCACCGGTCCAGCCGGTGTAGAACTGCATGGTCATCGAATCTTCAGTCCGGGTCATGCGGCTGGTTAAGAGCTGAAAACCGGCATTGGCAATGACCACCCCGACGGGAAACAGCAGCGCCCAGTTGAAGTCGGCCCCTTGGGGCCGGACGATGGCCAGCGTGCCGACGAACCCGCCCGCAACCAACAACACGCGCAACCGCGAAACTTTTTCATGCAACATGCGCGCCGCCAAGAGCGTCACGATGAGCGGGGTGAGCAGCACGATGGCGGTGAACTCGCCCACCGGCATGTGCTTGAGGCTAAGAAACGCAAACACGCTGGTTGCCAACAGCAGCGCACCGCGCAGGATATGAAGCCCGAGGTGTGCGGTGTGCAGCAACGCCCGCCCTTGGCGCGGCAACTCTATGGCAGTCGTAACAACCGCCTGAAATGCATAGCGAAAAAACATGGCAACCATGAGCGGTGCGCTCAGGGAGACCCATTTGGTGGTGGTGTCCAGGGTGGCAAAGCAGGCCATGGCCGCTATGGCCAGGCCAATACCCTTGAATACTTGCGCCTGCGAGTGGCTTGGCATCAAAACGGCATTTTGGGCATGCCCTTCATTCCGCCCAGACGCTTCATCATCTTCATCATGCCGCCGCCCTTCATCTTCTTCATCATGTCCTGCATCTGCTCAAACTCCTTGAGCATGCGGTTGACTTCCTGCACATGCACACCCGCACCAGCAGCAATGCGGCGCTTGCGGGTGGCTTTGATGAGGTCGGGCTTGCGGCGCTCCAGCGGTGTCATGCTGTGGATGATGCCTTCCTTGCGCTTGATGTCTTTCTCGGCCTTGTTCATGTCCACCTGACCAGCCTTGGCGGCCATGGCGGCGGGCAATTTGTCCATGAGGCTGGAGAGACCACCCATTTGCTTCATTTGCTGAATTTGGGCCAAAAAGTCGTTCAGGTCAAACCCCGCGCCGCTCTTGACTTTGTCGGCCAGCTTTTTGGCAGCCTCCATGTCCACACCGGCGGTGACTTGCTCCACCAGCGCCACGATGTCGCCCATGCCCAAAATGCGGCCGGCGTGGCGTTCAGCGTCAAACACTTCCAGGCCATCCAGCTTCTCACTGGTACCCGCAAACTTGATGGGCGCGCCGGTGATCTGCCGCACCGACAGCGCGGCACCGCCGCGCGAATCGCCGTCCGTCTTGGTGAGAATGATGCCGGTGAGTGGCAGCGCTTCTTTAAAGGCCTTGGCGGTGTTGACCGCATCCTGGCCCTGCATGGCGTCCACCACAAACAAGGTTTCCACCGGGTTCAGCGCCGCGTGCAGGTTCTTGATCTCGGCCATCAAGGCTTCATCAATCGCCAGGCGACCGGCGGTATCGACCAGCAGCACGTCAAAGAAGTGCTTTTTGGCGTAGTCCAGCGCGGCGCGGCCAATGTCTACCGGCTTTTGGTCCGGCGTGGAGGGGAACCACTCGGCACCCGCCTGGGCTGTCACGGTTTTGAGCTGCTCAATCGCCGCGGGGCGGTACACGTCGCCCGAAACCGTAAGCACTTTCTTTTTGCGCTTCTCGATGAGGTGCTTGGCCAGTTTGGCCGTCGTGGTGGTTTTACCGGCACCCTGCAGGCCCGCCATCAGAATGACCGCGGGCGGCTGGGCGGCGAGGTTGATGTCGCTCACGCCTTCGCCCATGGTGGCAGCCAGCTCGCGGTTGACGATGCTCACCAGCACCTGGCCCGGCTGCAGCGAACCCATGACTTCCTGGCCCAGCGCTTTTTCTTTAACCCGGGCAATAAAGTCGCGCACCACGGGCAAGGCTACGTCGGCCTCCAGAAGCGCCATGCGCACTTCGCGGAGCATGTCGGTGACATTGGACTCGGTGATGCGTCCTTGGCCTCGCAGGTCTTTAACGAGGCGGGAGAGTTTGTCGGTAAGGGCGGAAGCCATAAGACGTATTCCGGCAAGCGGAACCTGTAGTGAGGGCCAGCCGGAGCTGGCAGGGAGCAAAACGCTAAACTGTGGGGATGATTTTAGCCAGTGCGTCCC
>REAW01000042.1 GCA_004293725.1 Curvibacter sp. | reverse complement strand
AGCGCAGTGATGCGTTCATCCAGCGCATCAATGTGGCTGCGCACCTCAACCATGGTTTCGCAGTGTTGGGCTTGTTGTGCTTTGCTCATTGCAGTCCCTCCTCCACCAGTTCAGCGGCGCGCAAGAGCGCGCGTGCCTTGGCCTCGGTTTCTTTCCATTCCAACTCAGGCACGCTGTCGGCCACCACCCCCGCGGCAGCCTGCACGTACAGCACCTGGTCCTTGATGATGCCGGTGCGAATGGCAATGGCGACGTCCATGTCACCGGCGTAGCTCAAGTACCCACATGCGCCGCCATAGATGCCGCGCTTGATGGGCTCGAGTTGGTCGATCACCTCCATGGCGTGGACCTTGGGCGCACCGGTCAACGTACCTGCCGGGAAGGTGGCTTTCAGCACGTCCATGCTGGTCATGCCCGGGTTCAGGGTACCTTCCACATTGCTCACGATGTGCATCACATGGCTGTAGCGCTCCACACAGAACGCATCGGTCACCTTGACGGAGCCTGTCTGTGCAATGCGGCCAATGTCATTGCGCGCCAGGTCAATCAGCATCACATGCTCGGCACGCTCCTTGGGGTCTTCGATCAACTCCTGCTCGGCGGCCTTGTCCAGCTCGGGCGTGGCACCACGGGGACGGGTACCAGCCAGTGGCCGAATGGTGACCTTGGTTGTTGACTGATCGCCGACGGTCACTTGCTCTTGACGGACAAGAATCTCCGGAGAAGCACCCACTACCTGAAAGTCGCCAAAGTTGTAGAAGTACATGTACGGGCTGGGGTTCAGCGTGCGCAGCGCGCGATACAGGCTCAAGGGCGATGCGGTGTAACGCTTCTTGATGCGCTGGCCCACCTGCACTTGCATGAAGTCGCCGCCGGCAATCATTTCCTTGGCGCGCTCCACCGCGGCGATGTAGTCCGCCTTGGCAAAGTCGCGCTGGGCGTCATAGCTTTGTGATGGTTGGATGTCGGGCGCACGCACGGCCTGGGCCAGCAGGGCCCTGAGCTCCGCCAACCGGGCATGCCCACGGGAGTAGGCACCCGGTGCCGCTGGGTCCACGTACACCATCAGGTGCAGCTTGCCCGACAGGTTGTCAATCACCGCCAACTCTTCACACTGGAGCAACAGGATGTCGGGGGTACCCAATTCATCGGGAGGGCAGCTTTCTTGCAGCTTTTTCTCAATGTAGCGAACCGCGTCGTAGCCAAAATACCCCGCCAGCCCCCCACAAAAGCGAGGCATACCGGGCTGCAGCGCCACCTTGAACCGCTGCTGGTATTGGGCGATGAAATCCAGCGGATTGGCGTTGGATGTTTCCACCACCAACCCGTCGGTCACCACCTCGGTGCGGGCAGCAGCGCCAAAGCCGCTGGCGCGCAGCAAGGTACGCGCTGGAAGGCCAATGAAACTGTAGCGCCCAAAACGCTCACCACCGACGACCGACTCCAGCAGAAAACTGTTCGCAGCGGGTTCGCTCTGGTCGCCCACTCGGGCCAGTTTGAGGTACAGGGAAAGCGGGGTTTCCAGGTCTGCAAAGGCCTGGGTCGTCAGGGGGATGCGGTTGAAGCCCTGCGCATGCAAAGCTTGGAACTCGGATTCGGTCATGGGGGCTGGGCCTCTCAAATCACACTATTCGTTGGTCGCGGGGCAGCAAAAACTGCAGCTACAAGGGGTGCGCGCAATAGATCGGAGGGGAATCCGTGCCACTTGACCGCGCAAAGCTCTATAAACCGTGCGCGTTGGCAGCCACAGAGGCCGCCGGCAGGTGTTAAAGCCCAGGCACAACAGACGAGGTACGCCAGGGCCAGGCTCCCCGGTCGCTAAGACCCATTCTGCTGATGTGGTGGATAAACATGTTGGCAGTGTAGCAAACCTCCGTGACGAATGTTTCGCCCCCCAGCCTTCACACCCGCGAAAACCCTGATGCTTACAGTGGCCGGACAACGCAAAATGCAACTCCATAAAAAGAACGATCGTTCGATTAAAGGTTATCCATGAAATTCATACACTTTTTCGCGGCGGTGCTGATGGCCACCGGGTTAAATGCCCCTGTGGTTTACGCCACGACCCAAGACATCCAAGGCGTCAAAATACAAGACACCGCCATGGTGGGCGGCACCAAGCTGCAGCTCAATGGCGCGGGCACCCGCTTCAAAGGCCCGTTCAAAGTCTACGTGGGGGACCTGTACACCACCAAAAAAGTCAGCAGTCTGGACGAGTTGATGGCGGCCCCCGGCCCCAAGCGCCTGAGCATGACGTTTTTGCGGGAAATCGAAGCCGGCCCCTTTGGAAAACTCCTGACCCGGGGCGTGGAAGACAACGTACCCAAGAACGAGATGTCCAAACTGGTACCCGGCCTCATCCGAATGAGTGAAATATTTACCGTAAACAAGGTGCTGCTGCCGGGTGAAGTGATTACGTTGGACTGGATTCCTGGCACGGGCATGGTGATTACCGCCAAAGGCAAGCTGCAGGGCGAACCCTTCAAAGAGCCGGAGTTTTACAAGGCCATCATGTCCATCTGGTTCGGCCCGGTGCCCGCCGACTTCAAGCTCAAGGATGCGCTACTCGGCCAAAAGTAAGCGCCCTTCCGCCAACCCAACGAACCTGCCGGGGCAACCCTGCAGGTTTTTTTTCGCCACGCGATTGGAAGTTAAGGATGACAAAGACTGGTGCAACGTGTATCTTTCGATTAAGCGCTGGCCTTCGAACCACGAACCCTTGGGAGACTGACCGATGAAACTCAGCTTGAAACTGCCTTTGGCCTTTGCGATTGCCTTGGCGCTGTTGTTTGTAGGGGGCATGTTTGGCATTAGCACCCTTAACAGCGCAGTCGGCACCTACCAAACGGAAGTACTGCAAATTGTTGCCGCCAACAAAAAAGCAGCGGAGGTTTCCAGTGATTTCTCAACCGCTATCCAGGAATGGAAAAACGTGTTGCTGCGGGGCAAGGATCCCAAAGAACTGGACCGCTACTGGTCAGCCCATCAAAAGGAAATGAAGGCGGTAGACCAAGATTTGGTGGAGGTCAATGCCCTGCTGGCGCCCGGCCCTGCCAAAGATCTTGCTGCCAAACTAGCTACGGCCATGCAATCTGCTGCACAAGGGTATGAGGGCGCGCTGCAAGCCTACAAAGCGGCTGACATGGACTTTGCGGCAGGCGACAAGGCGGCGCGCGGCAAAGACCGCGAAGCCGCCAAGCTTCTAGACGAACTGCGCAAACAATTGTCCGAGGAGGAGCGGATTGCTGCAGAGAATGCCAACGTCGTAGCCAAGCGCGGCAGTCTGTTGGCCTATGGCGTCATGGTGGCGGTGACCCTCGCGGGGCTGGCTGGCAGCATTGTCTTGAGCCGGCAAATTGTGCGTCCCCTGAACGAGGCCGTCGCGTTGGCGGACCGGGTAGCAGGTGGCGACTTGACCGGCACCATGCACGCCCCGGGACAGGATGAAGTGGGCGCACTGATACGCTCCCTGCAAACCATGCAAAGCAGTTTGTCCACCCTGGTCATCAAGGTCCGCGAAGGCTCGAAAGGCGTGGCATTGGCCAGCTCCGAGATCGCCCAAGGCAACCACGACCTGTCGGCGCGCACGGAGCAGCAAGCCAGCGCGCTACAAGAGACGGCGGCCAGCATGGAAGAACTGGGTTCGGCCGTGAGCAACAGCACCGACAATGCGCGTCAAGCCAGCCAAATGGCGACCAGTGCCTCCACCGTGGCACAACAGGGCGGCGACGTGGTGGCCCAGGTGGTCCACACGATGAAAGATATCAACGAGTCGTCCAGCCGCATCGCCGAGATCATCAGCGTCATCGATGGAATCGCCTTCCAAACCAACATCCTGGCACTGAACGCAGCCGTGGAGGCGGCACGTGCAGGCGAACAAGGACGCGGCTTTGCCGTGGTGGCTTCGGAAGTGAGGGCCTTGGCCGGGCGCAGCGCAGACGCCGCCAAAGAGATCAAAGCCCTTATTGGCGCCAGTGTGGAGCGTGTGGAACAAGGCACCGCCTTGGTGGACCGCGCAGGTAGCACCATGGGCGAAGTCGTCAGTGCCATCCGCCGGGTTACCGACATTGTGGGAGAAATCAGCGCCGCCAGCACCGAGCAAAACAACGGAGTCGCCCAGGTCACCCAGGCGGTGACGCAGATTGACCAAGCCACCCAGCAAAATGCGGCCCTGGTCGAGCAAATGGCGGCCGCAGCCAGTGGCCTGAAGCAACAAGCGCAGGACTTGGTGTCTCTCGTGTCCACCTTCAAGGTCGACGGCGCACAGCAGGGTCTGCTGCCGGGCTAGCCGCAACTCAGTCGGCCCAGCGCAGCCCATCCAGCCTGTCGACGTAGGCATCGGCATCCACGGACTCCACAGGCTGGCCGTGGTTGTAGCCATAGCGCACCAGCAGCACCGGGCAGCCCGCCGCACGGGCGGCTTGCGCGTCGTTGCTGGAGTCGCCCACCATTAGCGTACGTCGGGGCTGTGTGCCCATCAGGCTGCAGGCGTGCAGCAAGGGCAAGGGATCGGGCTTTTTGCGCGCGACTGCGTCGCCCCCCACTACGTATGAAAAGAACCCATCCAACCCCTTGCACTGCAGCAAGGCCCGGGCAAATGCAGTGGGCTTGTTGGTCGCACACGCCATGCGCAGGCCTGAGGACTGCCATTGCGCCAACCCTTGCCTGGCACCAGCATAGACCGTGGAATAGTCGCCATTGATGGACTGGTAATGCACTTGGTAGCGGGCCCACGCGGTCCCGTACAACGCTTCCAAATTCATAGCTGCTTGCGCAGTATCCACGTGCTCCAACAGGCCTTTTATCAAATGCTCTGAGCCTTTTCCCACCAGACGCTCGACCAGCGCGGGCGTAACCTTGAAACTGGAAAACGGTGCTGGCAAGTCCAAGAGCATGCGCTGCAGCGCCTCGACAAAGTCGCCCAAGGTATCCACCAAGGTGCCATCAAGGTCCACAATGGCCGCATCCAACTGGTCCAGCCGCCAAGGCAGCGCAGGTGCTGTCACGCTACTGCTCCGCTTCTGTCAGCGCGGTAGATGCATGGGCCCCGCCCGCCTGCACCCAGGCCACCAGTGCGTCCGCCTCCAATGGCCGGCTGAACCAATAGCCCTGACCTCGTTCGCAGCCCATCGCCAGCATCTGCGCGGCTTGCTCAGCGGTTTCTATGCCTTCGGCTACGGTCGCCAAGCCCAGGGTTCGGGCCACGCGCAGGGTGGCGTCAATCAGCACCCGGTGGTACTCACTCTGGCCGGCCTGGCTCACGAAAGAGCGGTCAATTTTCACCGCTTTCACGGGCAATTCGTGCAGGCACGCCAGCGAGGAATAGCCGGTGCCAAAGTCGTCCAGCGACAACCCCACCCCGAGCGCCTGAATGTCGTGCAGCATCTGCTGTACATCCGCATCCTGGGCGGCAAGACTCTCGGTCACCTCCAACACCAGTTGCTGGGGGGCCATGTTGCTCGACCGCACGGCATCCAAAACATCGGCCACCAGCCGGGGCTGACGCAACTGTGCGCGCGACAGGTTCACCGCCACACTGCGCGGCGCCAAAGGCCCGAGCTGCATCTGCAATTGTTCAAACGTAAGGCAAGCCTGCTGCAAGACAAAGTGCCCCACGGCATCTATCAGGCCACACGCCTCCGCAACGGGAATGAACTCCACGGGAGACACCAGCCCACGGGTGGGATGCTCCCAGCGTACCAATGCCTCCACCGCTTGCAAACTGTGGGTGCCCAACTGCACGATGGGTTGGTAGACCACAAACATTTGGTTCAGGGCCAGCGCCTGGCGCAGGTCGTTTTCCAGCGATACCGAGGCGTTTACGCGCTGGCGCATGTCGGGGCTGAACATGGCGTAACGGGCACGCCCTCCGCGCTTGGCTTCGTACATGGCGATGTCCGCATCGCGCAGCACACTGTCAGCATCCATCTCCGCATGGGTGCTGGTCACGATGCCAATGCTGGCGGTGGAGGTGATACGGTGCCCCTCCACCTGATAAGGCACCGCCAGCACATCCAACAAGCGGCCCGCCACTATCTCCGCATCCAGGTCCCCGCGTATATCGTCCAGCACCACGACAAATTCGTCCCCACCAATGCGCGCAGCAATTTGTGCAAAGTCGCTGGTGTTGACCAGGCTGTCGCCGGGGCGCAGGCTATCTTGCAAGCGACGCGCAATTTGGCGCAACAACGCATCCCCTACGGTGTGACCCAAGGTATCGTTGACCTGCTTGAACCGGTCAAAGTCCATGAACAACACAGCAAAGTTGTACCCGGGCTGTGCACGATGCCGTTCAAGGGACTGGCGGATGGCCTCCAGCACCACGGCGCGGTTGGGCAATTGTGTGAGTCCATCGGTGCGCGCAGCCACCCGCAACTGCTGTTCCATGGCCTTTTGGGCGTTTACATCCATGGCAACACCGGCCATACGCAGCGCGCGGCCTTGCGTATCCCGGTCCGCCACGGTGGCCGTGAACAACAGCCAGACCCAGCGCCCAGCCCGGTGCTGTGCCCGCACGGATAAACGATGCGGGATGCTCGGGTTGCGCAGGTGCTGCTGCATCGACTCTTTCCAGTGCGCCTGGTCGTCGGGGTGAATCATCCCAAACCAGGCGCTGGCGCGCACATCCACCTCGCCCATCGCATAGCCCAACGTCGCCAGCAATCGTTCATTGCATTGGATGGTTTCTGCCACCATGTCCCAGTGCCAAATGCCCAGACCCGCACCATCCACAGCCAAACTCAACACCTGTTGCTGGGCACGGACTTCCGTCAGATCGGTGGCTACCAATACCCAACCATTGAGCTTCCCATCCTCACTGTTGATAGGCTGCATGTCCACTTGCATCCAGCCCATTTCTGCCTTGCGCGTAGCAATCCTTATTTCCCGTTTGATTCCCCGGTTTTCTCGCAGCGCTGCGTTGAACTCGGCAAACCGAACCGGGTCGGCGCTGCGGGCCTTCAGCAAGGTGCCGATGCGTCGCCCATGGGCGCGTGCCTGGGTAAAACCCGTCAGTTGGGAAAAGGCCGCATTGACCCATTCCACCCGGTGATGGGCATCGGTGATGGCAATGGCGTTGGAACTCAGCTCTGCAACCCGGGCCAAGCGTGACAGCCGTTCTGTTTGACGCGTCAAAAACAGGTACTGCCGGTGCACGGCACGCGCGGTCGGCTCCACGACCAACAGGCCCAGCACCAAAAAAAGAAACACAGACGAACCAGTCACCCACCGCGATAGCCGAAGCGCCTGCAGGCTACGCGCCTGCGCCGCAGCCTGCACAGCGTGCACCAGGGCCGCATTGGCCTTCAAAGAATCATCCAGCACCCCTTGCAGCACCACAGTAGCCTTGGCCGCAGCACCTGCATCCTGCCGTTGTAGCTGCCACAGTACCGCCTGCACCCGGTACCACAAGGTTTCGCGCTGGCGCTGCCAACCTTCCAATGCCGCAGCCACTGCGCCGTCGGATGCACCCGTGGCCTTGGCTTGACGCGCCAGCAATTCCTCCAATTCCTGTGCCCGCAGCATCGACAGCGCCAACGCATCAGACAAGGACTCCCCTAAAGGCTCAGAACTTTGGCTCTGCAAAGCCAGTTGGGCGGCGTGCGCGCCCAAGCGCTGGGTCAGCGTGCCCTGCTCAGCGGCGACCTGGATGATCTCCATGTCCAACTGGCGCATCGCCTCCGACGCTTCCATGCGCGTGGCCCGCAATGCAGACAAAACCGCCAAAAACACCATCATGCTGTACATCGCCAAACGTACGCGCCGATGCGCATGCCCGGCACCAGACACGGACCGCATCCAGTGCAACGGCCATTTGCCTGCCACAGGAGAAACAGAAATCAATGCGAAATCCCCGAGGTCATATCCATCATGCCGTCAGGGCCAGGCGCATGGCGTCGACGACGCTCTTGTAATTGGGATTGCCGAAGATGGCGCTACCCGCTACAAACGTATCCGCACCAGCATCGGCCACACGGCGGATGTTGTCCGTCTTGATGCCGCCATCCACTTCCAGGCGAATGTCTTTGCCGCTGGCGTCGATGCGACGGCGCACGTCTTCAATTTTGCGCAATGCCGACTCAATAAAGCTCTGGCCCCCAAAGCCGGGGTTCACACTCATGATGAGCACGAGGTCAATGTCGTCAATCACCCAGTCCAGCACGTCCAGTGGCTCGGCCGGGTTGAACACCAGCCCCGCCTTCACGCCCTTGGACTTGATGGCCTGAATGCTGCGGTGCACGTGGCCCGAAGCGTCCGGGTGAAAACTGATGTAATCGGCCCCCGCCTCCGCAAAACTGGCCGCCAGCGCGTCCACCGGCGAAATCATCAGGTGCACATCAATGGGAACCGCCACGCCAGCCGCTGTCTTGGCGTGCGGTTTGAGCGCGCTGCAGATCATCGGGCCGAAGGTCAGGTTGGGCACGTAATGGTTGTCCATGACGTCAAAGTGAATCCAGTCGGAGCCAGCGGCAATCACGTTTTTCACCTCTTCTCCCAAGCGGGCGAAGTCGGCTGACAGGATGGAGGGGGCAATACGGTACGTCATGGCGAGCGGCTAAAGTAGGGGGTTGACAAGCCTATCATTTTCGCAGGTAGCATTGGCCCATGGCCAAATACGAATTCACGGTGGGGGTTAGACCCCAATACCTCCCAGACCAATCTGCACCTGAAGAGGGCATGTATGTGTTTGCATACACCATCACGATTACCAATACCGGCGAAGTCACGGCGCAGTTGATCGCCCGCACCTGGAACGTGAATGACGCCAGCGGGCACAACGAAAAGGTCAAGGGCCTGGGCGTTGTGGGGCAACAACCGCTGCTCAAGCCCGGCCAGTCTTTTGAGTACACCAGTGGCACCCGGCTGCGCACCCCCACCGGTACCATGCACGGCAATTTTTTCTGCGTGGCCGAAGACGGCGAGAAGTTTGATGCCGACATTCCCATGTTTGTGCTGGACGCCCTGAGTGATGCGGGTGGTTCCCGAACTTTGCACTGATGGCAGCCCCGACCACGCCTGGCGATATTTCCAGCCTTCTGGAAGCGCTGAACCCCGATGCCGGACTGGTTGAGCGCCATGTTTGGTTGATTCGCCTGCTGGAATGGATTCGCGGCAACGATAGCCCGCCCGAAGCCTCTGTGGCCCGTGTGGACTTGTTGCTTGACGTGCTGGATGCGCGGCCGCACACCACAGAGAAGCTGCAAGCCTGGTGGCGTGCCTTGCTGCAGAGCGTGGACGGCAGCACCTTGCTGTCGGACTACGGCTTTGCCTCGCGCAATGCGTTTGTCAGCGAGCTGGTGGACCGCCTGCACCACAAGCTGCTGCCTGCGACCCCGGAGACCACCGATGCCTCCGAACTGTTTGGCCTGGTGCTGAACGATGCCCAAGACGCCCAATGGCTGGCCGCCTTGCCACCACCCACCCTGCAACGCCTGGCCCGGTTGCTCAGCACCCCGGCGGCGGGCCACAATGCGCCCCTGCGGCCGGGTCTTACCCATTGGCAAAGCACGCTGCTGGACGCCATGACGTTTTGCACCAGCCAGATCCGGGCGGCCGGGTTTTCGCCTGAAATCCGGCTGCGCATGAGCAACCCGGCCCGTGAAACCAGCCCTTTCCATAGCTTGGCGGCAGACCTGGAAGCGGTGCATGATGCCTGGCTGGCTGGCCGCGATACCCAGACCGCAGTGCTGCAATTCAGCAGCCAGCTTGAAGCCTGCCGCCATGCCGCAGCGTCGGTCTACTCCCACCTGGATGCCCACGGCATCTCTGTCGACCTCGTATTCCGACTGCGCCAACTGCGCGAGCGTGTGCTGCGCGTGCGCGCCCTTTTGGACTGCCTGCTGGAAGACAACAGCTACCGCGCCAGTGCACGCCTGGTGTCACACTTGGCCCGCGTGAGCCAGGAACAACGCAGCATAGGCGCGTTGGTGGCGTCAAACTCCTCCCTCTTGGCTGCCAAAGTCGCCGAGCGCAGCTCAGAGACCGGAGAACACTACATCACCCGTACCCGCTCCGAGTACCGCAACATGCTGGGTAATGCGGCCGGCGGCGGCGCACTCACCGCGTTGACCACGGCCCTGAAATTTGGCCTGATGGCCGTCGGCCTCTCTGCCTTTTGGTATGGTTTCTGGTCCGGCGTGGTCTATGCCGCCAGTTTTGTGCTGATTCAACTGCTGCACTTCACGCTGGCCACCAAGCAACCCGCCATGACGGCTCCGGCCATGGCCGCCAAGCTCAAGGACATTGCCGATGCGCAGGCGCTGGGCGCCTTTGTGGACGAAGTGACGCACCTGGTTCGCTCTCAAGTGGCGGCGGTGCTGGGCAACGTGGTGGTGGTGTTTCCGGTGGTGATTGCCTTGTCGGCGGCCATGGCATTGGCGCTGGGCGCGCCCATGATCACCGAGGACCGCGCGCACTACGTGTTGCACTCGCTCACGTTGATGGGCCCGTCCTTGTTGTTTGCGGCCTTCACCGGCGTGTTGCTGTTTTCCAGCAGTATTGTGGCGGGGTGGGTGGAAAACTGGTTTGTGCTGCACCGGTTGGACTCTGCCATTCGCCACAACCCGCGCATTACCACCTGGCTGGGCCTGGTGCGCGCAGACCGTTGGGCGCACTTTATGCGCAACAACATTTCGGGTCTGGCGGCCAATATTTCTTTGGGCTTTATGCTGGGTTTGGTACCTCCCATTCTGGCCTTTTTGGGTCCGGCGCTCGATGTGCGCCACGTGACGCTGTCGGCCGGGCAACTGGGGGCGGCCTGTGCCGCGCTGGGGTGGGACGTAGTGAAAAATCCCGCGCTGTGGTGGGCCGTGGCCAGCATCCCTTTTATCGGTGTGCTGAATGTGGGCGTGAGTTTTTACTTGGCCTTCCGTGTTGCGCTCCAGGCCCATAACGTTTCAGGTGTGGGGCGTTCGCGCATTCACAGTGCCATCTTTGCCCGCCTGCGCCAAGCACCATTGAGCTTTTTCTGGCCTGCGCGTGAGAACGGAGCCTGACGCACCATGGCAGGGCTTGGCGAATTTGCGCTGATTGCGCGTTACTTCCAGCGCCCCGGCCGGGCGCTTGGGCCGGGTGTTGTACTGGGGGTGGGCGACGACTGTGCGCTTGTGCAGCCCACACCGGGCATGCAATGGGCGGTGAGCAGCGACATGCTGGTCAGCGGTCGGCATTTTTTTCCCGATGTGGACCCTCGCACCCTGGGTCACAAGGCGCTGGCTGTGAACCTCAGCGACCTGGCCGCTTGCGGCGCCCGGCCGCGCGCCTTCACGCTGGCACTGGCATTACCTGAAGCGCGCCCGGAGTGGCTGGAGCCGTTTTCTGAAGGATTGTTTGCCCTGGCCGATGCCCATGGCTGCGCGCTGATCGGGGGCGACACCACCCGCGGCCCACTAAATATTTGCATCACCGTCATGGGCGAAGTGGTGCCCGGGCAAGCCCTGCTGCGCAGTGGTGCGCGGGCAGGTGACGACATCTACGTGAGCGGCACGCTCGGGGACGCCGCGTTGGCGTTGCAGTGCCTGCAAGGCAAGGCGCAACTGGCGCCTGCTGCGCTGGCAAAAGCCCGCCAGCGGATGGAGCAACCCACGCCTCGCGTGGCTCTGGGGTTGGCATTGCGCGGAACCGCCACCGCAGCCGCCGATGTCAGTGATGGCCTGTTGGGCGACCTGGGCCACATCTTGGCCCAAAGCGGTGTGGGAGCAACCATCAACGCCGACAGTGCTATATCTTTGCTAGCTGCTCGCGCAGATATTACGGGGGCTAGAGGTCAGTTTGACTCTGAAGTGCCGTATGCGCAGGCGCTAGAGTGCGTGCTGGCCGGCGGGGACGACTACGAGCTGGTGTTCACCGCACCCCCTTCCCAAGCCACCGCAGTCCAAGCCGCTGCGCTGTCCAGCGGCACACCGGTCACCCGCATTGGCCACATCCACGCGGGCTCTGGGCTTCTGCTGGTCAATGCCAATGGCGACCGCCTGCAAGGAAACTGGAAGAGTTTTGACCACTTTGCCTGACGTCGCATGACCACCCTGTCCCTCACCCGCGAAAAAATCTACAGAACCGTTGCCCGCCAACTGCATGGCGTGGTGCCGTGCTGGATTTGTGGCGAGCACGTCGCCCATGCCGACGCTACGCTGGAACACATCATTCCGCGCAGTGATGGCGGCAGCAGTCACTTGGAAAACTTGGCCATCAGCCACGATTTCTGTAACAACCAGCGCCACATTCAAGGCACAACACCCCCGAGCAAACGCCCCAAGGGGAACTGAGTGCCGGCGACTTTGTCATGATCAGTCCCGGGGGGACAAACCCCGCGCTGCCTCAATTTCCTGCACGGCCTGCATGGTTTGCAGCACCCGGTCAGGCGTCAGGCTGATACTGTCAATGCCCAATTCCACCAAATAGCGGGCCACCTCAATGTGGTCACTCGGAGCTTGACCGCAAATACCGGAATGACGCTTGTTGCGTTTGGCTCCTTCAATGGCCATCTTGAAGATCTTGCGCATGCCGGGATCTTGCTCGTCAAACGACTCGGCCACGATGGCGCTGTCACGATCCACGCCCAGGGTGAGCTGGGTCAAGTCGTTGGAGCCAATCGAGAAGCCGTCAAACAATTCCGAAAACTCGTCAATCAGCAATACGTTGTTGGGAATTTCGCACATGACGTAAACCTCAAGGCCGTTTTCGCCGCGCTTGAGGCCATGGCTTTCCATCACTGCCAATACCTGACGGGCTTCCTCCAGACGGCGGCAAAACGGCACCATCAGCTTCAAATTCGTCAACCCCATGGTTTCTCGCACCCGCAACATGGCCGCGCATTCCAAGGCAAAGCCTTCCGTGTAGGCAGGGTGGATGTAGCGGGCTGCGCCCCTGAAGCCAATCATGGGGTTTTCTTCATGCGGCTCAAAGTCCCGCCCGCCCATGAGTGCCGCGTATTCATTGCTCTTGAAATCGGACAAACGGACAATCACCGGGCGCGGGTAGAAGGCCGCTGCAATCGTGCCCACGCCTTCGGCCAGTTTTTCCACAAAGTAACTGGAACCATCGGCATAACCCACCGACAGGGCTTGTACCTTGGCCCGCTCTGCGGCATCCATGATGCGCTCGGGGTGCAGCACCGCCATGGGGTGCACCTTGATGTGCTCGTTGATGATGAACTCCATGCGTGCCAGGCCTACGCCGTCGCACGGCATCTGGCTGACCTGAAACGCCAGTTCCGGGTTACCCAGGTTCACCATGATGTGGGTGTGGGGGCGCTTCAGGCCCGTCAAATCGCTCACCAGCTTGTGGAAGTCAACCGCGCCTTCGTACACCCTGCCCACAGCACCTTCTGCGCAAGACACGGTTACCAACTCACCGTCTTTCAGGACCTCGCTGGCATGCTCGGCCCCTACCACGGCGGGAATACCCAACTCACGCGCCACGATGGCCGCGTGACAGGTGCGCCCGCCCCGGTTGGTCACGATGGCCGCTGCGGTTTTCATCACCGGCTCCCAGTCGGGCGTGGTGGTGTCGGCCACCAGCACCTCGCCGGGCTTGAAGGCCGCCAATTGGGAGGCGCTATTCACCACCCGGATTTTGCCGGTGGCAATCTTGGCGCCCACAGATCGCCCAGTGGCGCGCACGGAAGCGGTACCGTCGAGGACGTACTCCTCCAGCATCAATGCATTGCGCTGGGAAATGGCAGTTTCAGGGCGGGCCTGCACGATAAATATTTCACCGTCCGGCCCATTTTTGGCCCATTCAATGTCCATGGCCCGGCGAACACCCGCTAGTTGGCTGTAATGGTCCTCAATCTTGATGGCGGCATCGGCCAGCACCAGCACATCCGCATCACTCAAACAGAAGCGTTTGCGGTCCGCCTTGGGAGTGGGCCGGTTGATGACAGGTTCGCGGGTGCGCCCGGGTGCGTAAACCATTTGCACTTGCTTATCACCCAGTGACTTGCTCAACACGCTGCGAAAGCCTTGTTTGAAGGTCGGCTTGTGCACATAAAACTCGTCCGGATCCACGGTGCCCTGCACCACATTTTCGCCGAGCCCCCACGCACCGGTGATGAAGACCACATCAGGATGGCCGGACTCAGTATCAATGGTGAACACCACGCCGCTGGAGGCCTGATCGCTGCGCACCATTTGCATCACCGTCACCGACAGAAACACCTTGAAATGGTCAAAGCCATTGTCGATGCGGTACGAAATCGCCCTGTCAGTGAAGAGGGAAGCCTGGCAGCGCTTGATCGCGTCAATCAGCATCTCTTCCCCCTGAATATTCAGGTAGGTGTCGTGTTGGCCGGCAAAGCTGGCGGTGGGCAAGTCTTCAGCGGTTGCGGAACTGCGCACCGCCACACTTAAGTCGTCTCCGCTGGCGGCCTTCAATGTGCGCCAGGCTTCACGAACCTGTTGCTCCACCGCCTTGGGCATGGGTGCTCCGTAGACAATTTCGCGGGCGCGGGCACCCACTTTGGCCAATGCGGTCACATCGGTTTTGTCCAGGTTGTCCAGCAGGCGATGCAGCTCAGGCCAGGCATCGGCGGCATCCAGCGCGTCTTTGTTGGCAGGCGCGGTGACGGCGAAACCGTCGGGCACACGGACACCCAAGGGGGTGAGCTGCTGAAACATCTCGCCCAAAGAAGCGTTCTTGCCCCCTACAAGCGGTAAATCAGTCAGTGAGAGTTCACGGAACCAGCGGATGTAATCGGTCACAGGCATATCAGTCTCCTCGTTGGGTTTGGCTTTTTATCTTCCTGCTGAGCCGCCCCCTTCGTTTTGATACATATCAACATGGCGCCGAACGAACCCGGGATAGTTCACGAAGATGCCCCATTGCAACTACAGATAGAAGTGACCGAAGCCCATACTTCACATGCGAAGCACGCTCTCATTTCAATAGCAAAATAGGAGCCGCAAACAACTGTCCGCCCTGTCAGCTACTTGGCGACGCGCTGACTGCGCGCTCGCTCTGAGCGCTGGTTAGTCGAACCAGCGCATGCCGACCAGTCTCTGCAGCCCCGAGTTGGGCGCACCCAGGTCACCCGGCTGGGATGTAGGCTCGGGCGGCGACCATTTTTCGGCCAGCACGTTGCGGGCTCGCAGGTTCAAGGTATCCACCACCGCAGGTGCCGGGAAACCCAGAAAATTTCCTTGGGCCAGATGGACCCCGGCATCGCGCACGATGCGCAGCTCATCCGCATCCTCCACTGCTTTGACCACCAGGCTTGCGCCCGTCTTGAACGCCAGGTTGGAGAGGGTGCGCAACACCTTGGCCTTGACCGGGTCCTCTTGGAGGCCCAAGGTCATGCGACCGTCCAGCTTGACCACCGAAGGCTTGAGCTTGAGCCACAAATCCAGGCTGCGCTGCGAGGCTTTGACATCGTCCAGAGCAATAGCGCAGCCAAGCCCCTGCAGTGCTGTGATGGTGCGCTCGAGTGAAGACACGTCTTTGAGTTTGCGGTGCTGCGATACTTCGATCACCACCCTTTTCCCGGGAATGCGGTGCGCCAGCAAGAGGCCTTCCAACCGTTGGAAAGGTTTGGGTTCACTCAGGGCCACCAGCGTCTGCGCGCTCAGGTTGATGTACAGACGGCCGTCAGTCTGGGGGTGGCCCCACCCTTGCAGCGCCCGCCCGGCACATGCAAGTTCAAGCTCGATGCGCAATTGAGCTGCCTCAGCAGAGTCCAGCACGGCAGGGGACGTTTCTGTCTCGCTATCCTTCGCGCCACGCACGATGGCCTCATGCCCTTCAATGGCCCCGCTTTGCAGCGAAATAATGGGCTGGTACAGCATCTCCATCGTGCTCGCGTCCAGCACGGCTTGCAGGGGATGGGGTGACTTTTTGACCGGCCAACGCTTCAGCAGGCGCTGGGCCAAGGACTTTTCAGGCATACATCGATCTCGGTGGCAATACAACAAATGAAGGGCTGATCATTCAACAGCTTGGCACAATTTTCGCGCAAAGCCAAATGCCAAGGGCCCGTAGACGCGCAGCCCGGGCATGCCGCGCACGCCTCACTCTTCTTTCAACCTCGCCTTGTAACCGCGCCTTTGCCTCTGGAGGCGCCTCCCTATGCGGGGAGTCGGCCGAGGTTTTTGTCCGGGGTTTTGGCAAAGGGGGCAGCTGCATTTTGTAACAATTCGACGCACTCCATCCGGTGGCGCCGCAAGCTGCGGGCGTTTCGCCGCGCCAGCGCAGCGCACCCAACCGTCACACCGCTGTCATGCAGACCGAAGCGACACGCCGCGCCGCTTGCGTGTGTCCGCCATAACCCCAGTCACCGGCCGGCGCCTCGCGCACGAGGACATAGCTGGCAGGCTCCAGGCCATGGCCACCACCCAATTGGGCTGCTAACTCCGCGTACGCGGTGGCAATGAAGGCGGCTTTTTGCTCCGCCGTGTTGGTCCCCTGGGTAATGCTGATCTCCAGCAAAGCCGTAGGGAGTTGCACATCGGTGCCACCCACATGCCAACGTGCAGCGGGCACGTCATCAATCACCACAACAGTTACGTCGGCACGCTTGCCAAGCTGCTCATGCGTGATGCGGGTCAGCGCTTGGGCCAAGGCGCGGTATCGCGACGGGTTTTGTAGCGGCGAGATTTTGAGGTGCAGGGTGGGCATGGTCAGGCCTTCGTCACGTTGGCACTGTGCGCGGTACCGCGTGCCCAGGCCGCCTCTATGCGACTGGCACCTCGCAGCACCATGGCATGGGCCTCCCGCCAAAATTCGTCCAATGCTTCGCGGCGCAGGCGACATGCTTCGCGCTTGGCTTGGTCGTGCACATGGGCAAGAGCGGTGGATTGTGCAACAGAAGGGTACATGGTCATCTCCAATAGAAAGAGGGGCTAAAAGTCGATGGAGTGAACTTTATTGAAATAACCAACCTACGGAAACAGCACCAAATTCACATTGGTTTTGCAACTTTTGCAAAACAAGATTACTCCACTGCACAATGGCGGCATGCAACTTCAACTCGATGATGTCGCCCTGTTCACCCGCATTGCCAAACTGGGCACCCTGTCCGCTGCGGCGCGCGAGCGCAATGTGCCGGTGAGCCAGGTCACCCGCGCACTGACCCGGCTGGAAGCCGCCTGCGGCGTGCGCCTGCTGCACCGCACCACCCACGGACTGAGCCTCACCGACGAGGGCGACACGTTGTTGGCCTATGGCCAACGCCTGCTCGACACCACCGCCGAGCTGGACAGCGAGCTCAGCGGCAAGCTCAGCGGCCCCAGCGGCTGGGTACGCATCAGCGTGAGCCCCCTGATGGCCGAGTGTGTGATTGCGCCCAGCCTGGAGGGGCTGTACCAGCGCTGGCCACTGCTGCACATCGACATCAACGCCGACGACCGGATAGCCGACATGGCACGCGACGGCATTGACATTGCCATCCGCACGGGCACTCTGGCCAGTGACACGCTAGTGGCGCGCCAGATTGGCGAGTACGGCCGCACCCTGTATGCCGCACCGCGCTACCTGGCGCGCTGCGGCACGCCCCAGCACCCCGACGACCTGGCCCGCCACCACCTGATTGCCAACAGTGCCAGCCCCAACCTGAACCGCTGGAGCCGCACTGGCACCTCCGCCCCGCCCGACCTGCTGGTGCCAGGCCACACCCGCACGGACAACACGGCCTTGCTGCTGAGCCTGGTAGTACACGGTGTGGGCATTTCGCGCCTGCATGACCTGATGGCGGCGCCCTGGGTACGCAGCGGCGCGCTTGTGCCCCTATTGCAAAACCACTTTGCCAGCCCGCGTATTCCCATTTATGCCGTGATGCTGCAGGAGCGCCATCGTCTGCCAAAGATCCGGGCATGCATTGACTATTGGGCGGGGTGGGTCGAAAGCATGGGGACAGCCGCGCCGAAAAACATGCCAACCTCTTCGATAATCGGGCCATGAGCGAACCCGTGACCCTTATTCCGCTGGATATCCTCAGCGACGCCCCTGTGACCCCTCCCCCCTCCCGGCCTACTGCCAAATTCATGTTTGCGCACCTGGCGCACCTGCTGGCGCTGGGCTTTGGCTCGGGCCTGTCCCGCATTGCACCGGGCACCTCGGGCACGCTCTGGGCCTGGGTGGCGTTTGTGGCACTGCAACCGTGGTTGGATGACACAGGGTGGGCCCTGCTGATAGGTGGTGGCGCCTTGGTGGGCTGGTGGGCCAGCACCGTGACCGCACGCAACATGGGCGTGCTGGACCCCAGCAATGTGGTCATCGACGAGATCATCGCCTTCTGGCTGGTGCTGTGGCTGGTCACACCCACTTCGCTGGTCGGCCAGGTCTTGGCGTTTGGTTTGTTCCGTTTTTTTGATGCGGTGAAGCCCGGCCCCGTGGGCTGGGCAGATGCGCTGTTTCACCACGTGGACCCGCAGACCGATCGCCGCGCCTGGAGCAAGGCGGGCTTTGGCATCATGCTCGATGACTTGGTGGCTGCGGGCTGTACCGTGCTGGTGGTGGCGGTGTGGAGGTTCATTTGAACGCCACCACTTCACTATCAAATCAGGAGCTACTTGCGCAATATCCATCGACACAAGCGGCCAATTTGATGCTCAAACACCAGTGGATGCTGGCCACGGCCGAGAGTTGCACCGGTGGTCTGATCGCGGGTGCGTGCACCGACCTGGCAGGGTCCAGCGCCTGGTTTGAGCGGGGTTTTGTCACCTACTCCAACGCGGCCAAGACCGAGCAACTGGGTGTGGACGCCGAACTCATTGCCACCCATGGCGCGGTGAGCGAACCCGTTGTGCGCGCCATGGCGCTGGGCGCGCTGCAGCACTCGCACGCCCGGGTGGCAATCGCGGTCACCGGCGTGGCGGGCCCTTCCGGTGGCAGTGCAGAAAAACCTGTTGGCACGGTGTGGTTTGGCTGGGCAACACCAGCGGGCGTATGCACACAGATGCAGCACTTTGAAGGCGACCGCGCTGCCGTGCGCGCAGCCACCGTGCACCACGCGCTGTGCCAGTTGGTCGCGTTACTGGAGCAACAGTCGGCATAACTTGCCCCCCCCGCACCATGGGTTAGCTGCGAATCAGCGCTTGCAATGGTCGCCGGGGCGAAGGACCCTTGGCAGGTGCATACCCCACACGCACCCACATTTGCAGTGTGTGCCCCAGCGACGCTGCGCCAGTAAGTGCGTGGATGGCCTGGTACAAGGCGGCTTGCTCAGGGTACTCCTGCAGAGCCTGGGAGAGCGGATGAAACGAAAGCCCCAGCCCGGTGGCGGCCAGTTGTGCCCGCACATAAGCCCGCCCTGCGGCAATCTGGGCAGCACGGGTGTTGTTGGCCGTGTTGAGCCACCAAAACCCGGGGGTCGTCGCCACACTGGCGTTAAATCCCTTGAGTTGCACCTCGAGGTTTTGGCCTTCGGGTGGCGCCTTGCGGTCCAGCATGCCCAATCGGTCCAGCGCCACCGGCAGGGGGTCCAGCAAGGAAATGCCATCGCGATGGGTGGCGACTTCGGCGGTGCCCACCCGCAACAAGTGCATGGACTCCATCACGGTGCGCGGCGTCGTGAGTTCGATCTGCCACGCCTGGATGGCAATTTCACGGTGTTGGGCGGCCAGCGCAGTCTGGTCAGTACCCACAAAGCCGACCGTCACGTCAGGTCCCGCCGCACGGCGCATGGCGTCCACCGCCGAAGCGGGTACCAGGCGCGTTGCATCGTAGGCGGAGCGGTTGGTATGGCGTGCCCGCACGTGGGCGAACAGGGGGTCACGCGCCACGCCAGGCTGCGGGGACAGCGCAATACGCGCCACCGGCCTTGCGTCCAGCGCCTGCGCATGAAATACGCCCTGCGGAAAAAGCACGATGTCGGCACGCAAGCCCAGCTCACGGGCAGCGAGGTCCAACAGCTCCAAAAAAGTGCCATGGCTGATCAGCACTTGGCGCGACAGGGGGTCGGTGTGCGGGAGCAGGCGCTCCAGGTCACAGTACAGCATGATCACGTCTGGCTCTGACAGGTCCACCGACCAGGACTGCAGATTGTGCGCGTGCGGTGCCAGCATGGCATACGACAAAACATGCCGCCGTGCATCACCGCCCGTGTAGGCCCCAGGGCCCTGCCAAGCGGCAACCGCCTCGGCGGGCATGGAAGTCGGCAAGCTGGCAATGCCTGCCGCCCCCACACCTGCCGCTGCGATGGCGGTGCCACCCAAAACCCGTAAAAGTTGACGTCGCTGCATGGTAGTTACTCCTTCCATTGAATCTCAAACGGCCAGCGTGCGCGCCTCTGCCGAGGTGGTGGCGGGCAGCAGATGCAGATCGGCCAGTGACTGTGCCACGGCAGCAGGCAATGGGGTATGGGGTTCTGGCCCAATCAATGTAACAAGCCGGTCATTGGCCAGGGAGTGGGCCCGGTCCCACAGGTAACGCATTTCCAGAAGCGCGGCCCAGGTCGGCACCAACAGCGCCCCCAGCTTGATCACGGGCCAGGGCAGGCGGCTCAGCTTCACCTCGGTCTGCGGTTGAACCCAGCCTTGGAGCTGTGCAACCGGTGTGATGGCATCCACCCACTGCTGGGCTGTGAGTTGGTAACCCGCAAAATGCAACACCTCAAAGGGACGGAGTTCTGTGCGCTTTTGCGCCACCAGCACGAAGGTGCGGGCCAAGTCCGGCAGATAGGCCCATGCGGTAGCGATGTGGTGCTGACCTGGATAGGTGAGCACACCCTTGCGGATGTTTTTCACTATCGCCTGGTCAAACCAGCTGCCGTGCCCACTGCCAAAAAAATCTCCTGCGCGAATGACCACCGCGCGCACCCCGGATCGCGCAATCAATGCTTCCATGGCCATGCGAACCTGGCCTTTGACCGTGTGGGCCCGCTGTGGTGTGTCTTCGCGCAACACATCGGGCATGTCTTTGCCAAAGTTGTATACATTGCCCATGAACATCAGCGTGGCACCCAGCGCGCGGGTCACCGCCAGAGCGGCTTCGGTCATGGGCAGGGCTTCGGCCCGCCAGGCTTTGTGGGTGTAGTGCGGGTTGAGCGCATGCACCACCACATCTGCCGTACCGGCTGCCTTGGCTACGGCAGCGGTGTCATACAAGTCGCAAGCCACCCACTCCACACGCCCATCGTTTGCTACCTCCGTCGGTACTTTTGCGCCGGGGCGCATATGACCGACCACCTGCCAACCCGCATCGGCAAATGCACGTACGGCAGCCAGTCCGAATCGTCCGCGTGCGCCCAAAACAAGAACCCGTTGTTGCATCGCATTTCCCCATCAAGTGGTGTGTTGCAGGTATTGTGGAAACAATTGCAAGCCTTCACAATTGCATAAATGTCTATACCTGAAGTTCATTTTTAAATACCCCATGACAAACTCCCGTGCGTTTGACTGGAGCCTGGTGCGCTCGTTCCTGGCGGTATTGGACCAAGGCAGCTTGCTGGCGGCGGCGCGCGCACTGAACACCAGCCAGCCCACGGTGGGACGGCACATTGCGGAGCTGGAGAGTCAGTGGGGAGTGGTGCTATTTGAGCGGACAGGGCGTGGACTGGTGCCCACCACCGGTGCGATGCAGCTTGCCGCATCTGCCCGCAGCATGGAGGCGGGTGCCCTGCAACTGAGCCGCACCTTGTCAGGCAGCCAGGGACAAGCCCAAGGTACGGTTCGCATTACCGGGAGCACCCCCGTGGCCACGCAATTGCTGCCCCCGGTGCTGGCACGCATGCGGCTGGCGTTGCCGCAGGTGCAGGTGGATTTGGTGGCCAGCAACCAGGTCAGCAACCTGCTGCGGCGAGAAGCCGACATTGCCATACGCATGGTGCGCCCAGAACAAAACTCGCTGATTGCCAAAAAATTGGGGTCGGTAGGGATTGGCGCGTATGCGCACCAGAGTTACTTGGCACGCCGTGGCGCGCTGCGCACGCCGACTGACATGCTCCAGCATGACCTGATTGGCGACGATAGCAACACCACCATCCTGCAGGGCTTTCAGGCCATGGGATTTCCGGTAGCCCGCGAAGCCTTTGCGATGCGCACCGACGACCTCATCGTGCAGTGGCGCGCCGTACAAGCTGGTTTGGGCATCGGTTTCATTGCAGACTACATGGCCCGCACGGACCCCGACATCGTGCGGGTGCTGCCCGGGCAGCTCACCATCCCTCCGCTGCCGATGTGGCTGGCCGTGCACCGAGAAATTCGCACCAACCAGCGCATTCGCGCGGTGTACGACTTTTTGGCCGAAGCGCTGCCTGAGTTGCTGTAGTCGCGCCTAGCGGAGCAAAGGCACGGAGGGGTGGTGCCCGCCGTCGTTCAGCTTAAACACCGCCACCACCTGCACCAGTTCGCTGGCCTGGGATTTGAGGCTGCTGGCCGCTGCTGCCATCTCTTCCACCAGCGCTGCGTTTTGCTGGGTGGCTTGGTCCATTTGGCCTACCGCTTCTCCCACTTGCGAGACGCCGCTGCTTTGTTCGCTGCTGGCGGCGCTGATTTCTCCCATGATGTCGGTCACCCGCCTAATGCTGGAGACGACT
>REAW01000009.1 GCA_004293725.1 Curvibacter sp. | reverse complement strand
CAAGTCTTGGAAACCGGCGAGTGGCAAAAGCCTGAGTTCAATCAAAAACACGCGGTGACCTGATATGAGCAACACCACCTCTGGCTGCCCGATGCACGGTGCGGGCGAATCCATCGTCGCGGAAGAAAAAGCCCAGCTCGACTTCAGCAAAACCATGAGCTATGGCGACTACCTGCAGATCGACACCATCTTGGGTGCGCAAAAACCGCTGTCGCCCACGCACGACGAGCTGCTCTTCATCATCCAGCACCAGACCAGCGAGCTGTGGATGAAGCTCATGCTGCACGAGCTGACGGCCGCGATCGCGCACATCGCGCAAGACGACCTGCCGCCCGCCTTCAAGATGCTGGCGCGCGTCAGCAAAATCATGGAGCAATTGGTGCACGCCTGGGACGTGCTGGCCACCATGACGCCGCCTGAATACACCGCCATGCGGCCCTACTTGGGCCAGAGCAGCGGCTTCCAGAGCTTTCAGTACCGCTGTATCGAGTTCTCATTGGGCAACAAAAACGCCGCCATGCTAAAGCCCCACGCCCATGCGCCCGAGCGCCTGGCGCTGGTGCAAGCGGCGTATGAAGCGCCGTCTTTGTACGACGAAGCGCTCAAGCTCATGGCCCGCCGTGGCATCCCCGTGCCTGCTAGCCACCTGCAGCGCGACTGGACCCAGCCCTACGCCGCCAGCCCTTATGTCGAGGCCGCTTGGCTGCAGGTCTACCGTGACCCGAAAGCCAACTGGGACCTGTACCAACTGGCCGAGGAGCTGACCGACCTGGAAGACGCCTTCCGCCTCTGGCGCTTCCGCCACGTCACCACCGTGGAGCGCGTCATTGGCTTCAAGCGCGGCACGGGTGGCACCGGCGGCGTGAGCTACCTGCGCAAGATGCTGGACGTGGTGCTGTTCCCCGAAATCTGGACGCTGCGCACCGTTCTATAGTCTTTCAGGCCGCAGGCCAAGTAGATAGTGCGCAAGCCTACTCTGCCGCCCCCTGCGCCAGCGCCTGCAGCATGGCGGGTGCATAGTCCGTGGAAATCCATTGCGCAATTACCTCGGGCGTCATGCTGTCGGGGTGGCCCGCCTCTTCGCTCACGCGGGCTACTTCTTCAGCGCCGGTGAGTGTGCCAACAAACATCTGCATTACAGCCTGCAAACCACCTTGCGCCAGTGCGGCGTCGCCCAGAGATTTGAGCGCCTCCCAGGCTTTGGCTTCGGAGGTGGCGCTGTTCGATAGGTAAGGGGTGGTAGACATGATGCTTGCAGGTGAATTGAAATGAAAAACTACACAGTATCTTTGTTCATCAGAGCCAGCCCAGATCCACAAACTCCATGACAGAGTAGCTGCGGTTTTCCAGCGCGTGGGCCCGTACCGCCGCAACAATGCGGGCCACGCCATCTGCGTAGGCCGAGTCGCCGTAGACCCGTGTTTCGAACTGCACGCTGCAATCACCGTCCTGAATCAGGATCCGGTGGAGCGCGTGGCGGGCCAAGTGCTCTTGCGGAATCTGCAGCGCATCGCGCTGCGCCGATGCCTGCCGCACCGAATGAATGGCGCTGTCTGGAAGACCCAGCGAACGCGCCATGTGGACGGCGGTACCGGGCACCGAGGTCTTGTTGGCCTGGTGCGACTCGGTGAGCTCGATGTGGTGGCTGTGAAAAAGATGCCCGCTCTTGGCCAGCATGCCCATGAACTTGAGCATCAGGATGTTGGTGTTGGGGCACACCACCACCGGAAAGCTGTGTTGCGCCGACTCCAGCGCCGACCCCGTGGCCAGCTCAATCAAGGGCGATTGCGTGCCCGCACAGTAGGAGGTTGCGGCGCTGAGCTCCCTGCCGGAGCCCGCATGGATCACCACAGATTTTTCCACCCCCGGGCTCCGGTCTTGCCACGGCACAACATGGCCCCCGTTGTCTACCTTGAGCGAACGGAGCAGTTCGGTGGCCAGCTTGCCTGTCCCGATGATGATGATTTGCATGTGGTGGTGGAAATGGGCAGTGCGCAGGGTGGCCAATTCTAGGACGGCACTTCATCACCGCAGAGGGAATGCCATAGGCTGCCGTCTTTCAAATGGATTTTGGCCGTAATGCTATTTCGCTGGATTCTTTGTGAAGAATGGGCCTCTAGCCCAGGTGGAATATGCGCCAGCAGCTTCATTTTTAATAGCAACCGGATGAAGAAGACCAGGCCACCATTGCTCGCCACGACACGCAGATAGAGGCTGCGCGACTTGACCGCATGGACGCGAAGGACCCATGGACCGGTTCATCACGTGGATGACTACAAGGCCACCAGCGTGCCCCATGTGTTTGCATGTGGGGATGCGGCGCGGGCGGCTGGGAATGTGACGCTAGCGGTGGCGGATGGAGCGATGACGGGGTTTGGGGCGCATCGGGCTTCGGAAAATGAAATCAAATCCATACGCCCTTGAATTGAGACCTACCTATATGAGGCTTTAGACCTCTCTACCTTAACGTTCTCAAAACCAGAAATTCTTAAGAAATGCTCAACGTCACGCACAGGCGTTCGTTGCCTTGGCCCGAGGATAACGTGCGCAATTGGCATCCGCTCTTTTTCAATTAGTGCGTACTCTCGGTACGAAATGATGCTATTTCTCGTAGCTCGATACCCAATTTTTTCGCTGTCGCTGCCATGGATTAAGTAGCTTAGAAGGCGAACCTCTCGCTCTTCTCTAAAGGCATATGACTTGAGTAAAAACCATTTCACGAACAAAGAAAGAATGGTGATCCTCAACTGTTCTTCAGCAGCTTTCTGTACTGCAAGCTTTTCGTCACTTATGGGACCAAGGAGTAGTGAAGCTAGCTTATTCATTGGCGGATTCAAACCACCCGCATTCACGTTCTTCATTATTTCAACATAGGAAGGTCGTAATTCACGGTCATGCTCTTCGTCCGTATAAAGCACCTTCAAGCGCTGGAATCCCGCAGTATCCCGAACAATTAACGAGCTGTTAAGCCAGTCCAAGTATTTCGATGAAAAGCCAATAGAGAAACCATTGGCGTCATCCGCGTACCCACGCCATTGACTAAGTAGGTCGCCATCCTCAGATAAGCAAAGGCCAAGACCATCAAAAAACTCTTCTAGAGCATCCACTCGACCTAACAGCAAATCGATGGTCTTTGCATTAACACTGTCGGCATCTGCGAGTCTTTTGATTACGGTACTGACTAGCTTCCCCTCCAAAGAGTCATTGGAAAGAGTGAGTGCAGAAAGTCGAATTGTTCCATTCGAGACGATCTGCTGAAACGTTGAAGTCGAACAATAGTGATAAAGAATTTCATCCTCTTTATTTAAGGGGTTTGGTCCGAACAACCCACCCGACATCACCTCTTGCTTGGTCATAAATGCCTCCCATTTATCCGAAGCATTCTAGGACTTAGGTGCCTAGAACCAAGGATGCAGCAGCGACGTCACTTTGCTGCATATTTCGCCAACCGCCAAAGCATTCCCAAAAATCATCATCGAGACTCCTTCGCATCACCACGCAATAGGAGTCCCCATGCCCATCACCTGCTTCATCCGCTACGAAATCGACCCGTTCCAGAAAGACCAGTTCACCACCTACGCCAACAACTGGGCCCGCATCATCCCCCGCCTGGGTGGGCATTTGCTGGGCTACTTTGTGCCGCACGAGGGCAGCAACTACGAGGCGTGGGGGCTGATCTCCTTCCCAAGCCTGGCGGCGTATGAAGCCTACCGCCAGCGCCTGCGAGCGGACGATGAGGCGCAAGCCAACTTTGCGTTTGCGCAGCGCGAGCGGTTCATCCTGAAGGAAGAACGCACCTTCCCCCAGCCGGTGCCCGCCAGCTACCTGCAAGCGCCCACCGGTTATCGGGAGGCCGCATGATTGCCGTGCTGTTTGAGGTGACGCCGCTGCCCATGCAAGAGGCGCGCTACTTTGACATTGCTGCCATGCTGCGCGAGCACTTGCAGGCAATTGACGGCTTTGTGTCGGTGGAGCGGTTTCAGAGCCTGACGCGGCCCGGCACCTACTTGTCTTTGAGCTACTGGCGCGACGAAGCCGCTGTGCGCACATGGCGCAACCAGACCGACCACCGCACCGGGCAGGCCGAGGGGCGCGCAGCGGTGTTTGCCGACTACCGCATTCGCGTGGCGCAGGTGCTGCGCGACTACACTCAAACGCAGCGCAGCGAGGCCCCGGACGATTCCAACGCCGCACTGCTGGCGCCCCACTCCTCACCTGCATGACGTCTCCCTCCCCCGCCCCGTTTGAACCCCGGCTGGCCAGCGTGGCCGCCGTGATTGCCGACGCCACGCGTGCGCGCATGCTGAGCTACCTGCTGGCAGGCGACTACGCCAGTGCGGGCGAGCTGGCGCGGGCCGCGTCCGTATCGCCGGCCACGGCCAGCGGGCACTTGGGCAAGCTGATGGCGGCAGAGCTGCTGGTGTGCGAGCAGCGCGGGCGGCACCGCTACTACAAGCTGGCCGACGACGAGGTGGCCCACGCGCTGGAGGCGCTGGCGCTGATGGCCGAGCGCCGCACCCACACCGCCGCCTGGGCCAACCCCACGCGCCAGCGGCTGCGCTTTGCCCGCTGCTGCTACGGACACCTGG
Organism: Curvibacter sp.; assembly: GCA_004293725.1. Taxonomy (GTDB): domain Bacteria; phylum Pseudomonadota; class Gammaproteobacteria; order Burkholderiales; family Burkholderiaceae_C; genus Allorhodoferax. The sequence goes on along the minus strand of REAW01000009.1, from coordinate 75,312 downwards.
CGGGGCAACTGGGTGTGGAGATGTTTTCGCAACTCTTGTCCAAAGAATGGCTATGCCCTGCGGGCGAGGGCTACCTGCTCAGTGCGCAGGGCAAGACCGGGCTGGATGCGATGGGCTTTGCGGTGGACGGCATGGACAAACCCTCCGCATCCACCCGCCTGGCCTACCGCTGCCTGGACTGGTCCGAACGCCGCGACCACATGGCGGGCAAACTGCCCAAGGCGCTGCTGGCGCACTGCCTGCAACAAGGCTGGCTGCGCCGCCACGACGGTGAACGCGCGCTGGAGGTGACGCCGCTGGGGCGCAAGAACCTGGCGGGCTTGCTGCCCTCCGTCAACTCCTTATGAATGAAATAGGTCTCTAGCACCCATGGAATATGCGCGAGCAGCTATTTAATTTATAGCATTCTGACTACCCGTGCGCACTGGCGCCGCGCCTGCCCAGCGCCCAGATGCTGCCGATCAGCAACGCCCCGCCCAACCATTGCAATGGCACCAGCGATTCGCCCAAGAGCAAGGCGGCCAGCACCACTGCGGTGAGCGGCTCCACTAGTGTGGCAACGGTCAGCGCTGTGGGGCTCAGGCGCGCCGCGCCCCAGCTGAACGCCAGCAAGGCAAGCGCTGCGGTAACCACACCCAGATACAGAAACCAGGCTTGGGGCGGAACGTCGGCAGGCCACACCAAGGGCCGAAAGAATCCGGTCAAGCCCATGACCACCGCAGCCACCAGCGTGAGGCACGCCGCAGCCTGCCCTGCGCCCAGGTCGTGCGACAAGCGCCCGCTGACCAAGGTAAACCCGGCGTAGAGCACGGCAGATGCCACAGAGAACGCTACGCCAGTTGCCATCGCGCCGCTCCCACCGGCTGCGCCTCCATGGCGCAACACCAGCAAAACCGTTCCCCCAAGCGCCGCCACAAGCGCCAGCACCAAGGTCACATCCAGGCGCTCCCGCCCCTTCATCAGGGCCCACAGGGTAACGAGCACCGGGGGCAAACACAGGGCAATCAATGTGGGAATGGAGGCGCCTATGCGCTCAATGCCCAAAAACCAGCACAGCACATACATGGCCATGCAGGTTCCAGCCACCAGCACCAAGCCCAGACGCGGCCGCACCGCGTCCCACAAGCCGCGACGTGCAAACACGGCCATCAATGCGATGGCCCCCACCAAAAAACGCCAGAAGGAAATGTTTTCTGGCGTGAAGCCGTGGCGGGCGATGAGCACGTTCACGATGAGCGCGCCCGTGCCCCATAGAAAGCCCGCACCACAGGCGGCCAGCAGGCCCAGGCGGGCTGCGTTGGTCGGATGGTTAGGTTGTTGCGACATGGAAGAAATTGCAGCAGTCAGTACACCTAAAAGCCTAATTGGCCTCTAGCGCCCGTGGATATTGCGCAAGCAGCTTCTGTTTTTATAGCAGCTAGCCCCGCCCCACAAACGGCATATTCGTCGCCATGATGGTCATGAACTGCACATTGGTGGACAGCGGCAACTGGGCCATGTGCAGCACGGCGTCGGCCACCTCCTGCACGTCCATCATGGGTTCCACGGCAACCTCGCCATGGGCCTGCAGCACGCCGGTTGACATGCGGGCCGACAGCTCGGTCAGCGCGTTGCCAATGTCGATCTGGCCGCAGGCGATGTTGTACTTGCGACAGTCCAGAGAGATGGATTTGGTCAGGCCGGTAATGGCGTGTTTGGTGGCGGTGTAGGGGGCAGAGTTGGGGCGTGGTGCATGCGCGGATATGGAGCCGTTGTTGATGATGCGCCCGCCTTGGGGCGTCTGGCTCTTCATGATGCGGATGGCGCCTTGTGCACACAAGAAAGAGCCCGTGAGGTTGGCGTCCACCACGGTTTGCCACTGCGCGTAGGTGATGTCTTCGATGTTGACCTTGGGGGCGCCAACGCCTGCGTTGTTGAACAGCAAGTCCAGCCGGCCAAATTTTTCTTTGATGGTTGCGAATAGCTGATCTACCGATTCCGGTTGGCTCACGTCCGCGCACACCGGGTGTGCGCGATCAGTGCCACTGGCTTGGGCCACCGCGTGTAAGGGCTCGGGCCGCCGCCCGGCCAATACAACGCGGTAGCCTGCTTGCAGCAGCGCCAGGGCCACGGCCCGCCCGATACCGGTGCCTGCACCGGTGACCAAAGCGACGGGGGAGTTGGAGTTCATAGGGGGCTCTCATAAAAACGGAACGACCCTTTGTACCAGATGGATTGGCGCACCTGGCTCAAACGCCCCGCAGTTCCGTCTTGCGCTCAATGATGCGCGACACCAGCCCATACTCCACAGCCTCTTCGGCGGACATCCAGTAGTCGCGCTCGATATCCACCAAAACGGTCTCTAGCGGCTTGCCGGTCTCACGTGCGATGGTGCGCGCAATGCGCTCGCGCGCCTTGACGATCTCGCGCGCCTGGATGGCGATGTCGCTGGCCGGGCCGCCGGAGCCGCCGCTGGGCTGGTGGATGAGGAAGCGCGTGTTGGGCGTGCAGTAGCGTCGCTCGCGAGGCACCGACAAATACAGATGCGTAGCGGCGCTGCCCACCCAGCCGGTACCCACCATGTTCACCGGTGCGGCGATGAAACGCACGATGTCGTGAATCGCGTCGCCCGACTCCAGGTGGCCACCCGGCGAGCTCACCAGCATGTCGATGGGCTCCGCGCTGTCGGCGTCCAGCGCGATGAGGCGCCGGGTGATGTCGGCAGCCATCACGTCGGTGACGGTGCCAAATACCAGCAGGGTGCGGGACTTGAAGGCTTTTTCCTCCAAGTACGAGGTGCGCGCCTCGAGGGCGCCGGGGGGGGTGGGGATGTCGGCTTTGTCTGGGGTATCCATGGTGGGGTTCCTTGTGGTTGAACTGCCATGACGAACGAGGGGCGGTTTTCGTGACACAGCGGCCCGCAACCACACATGGCTGGGCTATGGCACCATGCGGCCATGTACGACGCACGCTCCCTCACCCTGCTAGTCAGCTCGAACCATGCCGACCACCGCCGCCTGGTGCGCGCCGCCACCCGCCTATTGGGCACGGCGGACGCAGAGGACGCGGTGCAGGACGCCTATGTGCGGGCGCTAGAGGGTGAACAGCGTGAACTTAACTCTGCCCAGGCCTGGCTGCTGACCGTGGTGCGCAACCTGGCCATCGACCGCCTGCGCCGCCGCAATTGGATGCAGCAATGGCTGGAAACGATGGGCGCTGCGGACGCAGAGCAGGCATCGCCCTCCGCCGAGATGGATGCCGCCCTGGCCCAGGAAGCCAGCCACGCCCTGCACGTGCTCGCGGCCCAGCTGGCGCCGGAAGATGGCGCTGCGCTGCTGTTGCACGAGGTATTTGAAGTGGGCCACGCCGAGATTGCTGAGGCCAACGGTCAATCTGAAGCAGCCAGCCGGCAGCAACTGCGCCGCGCGCTGCTGCGGCTGCGGCTGCGGCAGGCGCGTAGTTCCGCAGATGGCTCCACACCGACAAAACGTGACCCAAGCCAAGAAACCGTCTTCCGCCTCTACCTGCAGTCCCTGCAGCTACGTGACCCGCAGGTCCTTTGGGCCATGCTGCGGCATCCGCCTATCAGCGCGGTAGCGGGGGTGTTTGCGGTTGGAGTCAAGGCCCCGTCAACGCCCCAAACCATCACCAGTGGTGTGGTTCAAATGGGCGGGCAACTGGGCCTGGTGCTAACGCTGGATGGTGTGCGGCTGTGCGTGGTGCCGCTGGGTGTGCGGCCAGAGTGTGAACCAGAAACCGCCCTGCTTTCATAAGAAATTGACCTCTAGCGCTGGTGGCTAATGCGCTAGCAGCTCCTCATTTCATAGCAGATCACCCGGCCCATCATTCAGTACGCTCAGATCCAGCGGGCGCACTTGCCCCATCCATATGGCGCGATCGGTGTGGTCAAGAAGCTCGTTGTCAGTGAGTGGATGGATAAACACAACCAGTCCGGCACGATGCATCGCCAGCCATGGAACCAATGGGCCAAACAGCTCGGGGCTAAATGCCAATTGGCAACTCCAGTCGGGGTGGGGGCCAACCGGCTTTTCGTGCACCCGGCCCATCACCAGCGCAAAGTTTTGTGCCGCGGTCTGGCACAACGCTTTGGCTTGCGCCCAGTGGTTTCTTTATTTGGGGGCACAGTCCGATCAAACTGCGCAGGTCAAAGGCGTTTGGATAAAACAAATACGCTCGATACCCCATACGGCTGAGTTTCTTCCCCGTATAACCAGTTGACTTAGTGCGAATTTAAACGAACACAATTGTGTTTTAATGTTTATCAAAATTCTCAGATAAGCCTACACTGACCTCCGTTTTATTGCTGACGGGAATTCTTTTGAAGGAATATATGCAGTTTCACGATTTGCGCGAATTGGATAACAATGATGTTATCAAAGCGGATGTTTGCATTATCGGCAGTGGGCCGGCAGGTTTAAGTATTGCTGGCGAATATGCGAATACCGGTAAATCTGTTTGGGTAATTGAAAGTGGCGGTCGTGGCATTGATGCACCAACTCAGAAGCTTTATCAATATGAAAATGTCGGTGCCCAACGCTGCCTCAATCAAGATCTAATCCGTATCCGGGCCTACGGTGGTACTTCAGCGCTGTGGTCGGGTAGAGTAGCGCCATTTCGTGAAATAGATTTTGCAAAACGTGACTGGGTTGATTATAGCGGTTGGCCGATAACCCGAGAAGACCTAAACCCTTACTTGAAAAGAGCAGGTGAAATTCTAGGCCTCGGGCCTAACCAGTATGACGATTCCTTGTGGTCACAATTCAAAATGGAAAAACCCCGACCCTGTTTTAACGAGGAAAACTTGCGTAGTGAGTTCTGGCAGTTTAGTCGAAGCAAACAAATAAAAAAACAACCCACACGTTTTGCAGAAGATTTTAATCCTCAGCCCAGTGCCAACCTAAATATTCTTTTATATGCAAATGTTACACATATCAATACCGACGACGAAGGTAGGCAGATAGAGTCCGTTTCAGTAACAACGCTTGAAGGTGTTCAAGCTATGATTAAAAGTACCCTGGTTGTGGTTTGTTGCGGCGGCGTAGAAAACGCTCGCCTGCTGCTGGCATCCAATAAGCAACATTCTAGGGGTTTGGGTAATCACAATGATATGGTCGGACGCTTTTTCATGGATCATCCCTATTGTGAGCTAGGTGAATTCAGTGTGGCGCATTCGCGGGAATTGGTCGATCGGTTCAGTCATTTTTGGCTGGACGATGACAGCGGTCGCCATGTTTACTTGCATGGTTTGACTTTGGGCAAGGAAATCCAGGAAAAAGAACAGTTGCTCAATTGTGCGGTTTACTTGGTGCAGGATGCAGATATAGACTCGTCATGGTTGACTGCAAAACGCCTTGTCATGGCGCTCAAGGCTCGTAAATTCAATATGGATGTAGCTAAAGATGCAGGTCGCTTGTTATTAGGACTGGATAAGATCCTTGATGGCTTCTTCCGCCGCTATTTTAAAAACCGCCCGCCAATTCTTAAAAGCAATCGCATCGCCTTAGGATGTAATGTAGAGCAGTTGCCTGATCACAACAGCCGAATTACTTTGTCCGACAAGCTTGATGCTATTGGAATGCCTCTAGCTCGAATAGACTGGAAAATTTCTGAACGTGAGCGCGACACCGTCAATCGTATGATAGAAATAATTAACCTGGAACTACCAGCTATTGGTTTGCCGGCGATGAAGCCAGTTAAATGGCTTGATAATGAAAAGTGGCGGGATAACTTTTTTGATGTAGCCCACCACATGGGTTCAACCCGTATGTCCAGTGACCCTAGACAGGGTGTCGTCGACGAGAACTGCAAGGTCTATGATGTTAAAGGGCTTTATATTGCTGGCGGTTCAGTGTTTCCTACCGCAGGTACTGCCAACCCGACGCTGATGATTGTTTCCATGGCCTTGCGTTTGGCCGATCACCTGAAGTCCCTGCCTCGCGTGCAGGCCATGCCCTGTGCCAAGTCCGCAAGTACGGAGAATTTAGTTTGAAAACAGTGAGTGTTGGTATTGTCGGCTGCGGGGCTCGAATTGAGAGCATGTATTTGCCGGCGTTTGAAGGCCTGAAAATGTCAGTCAAGGTCACAGGTTTTACTTCACGCCAGCAAAAAAATCGCCAGCGCTTCAGTGAGACCACCGGTTATAAAGCTTTTGAAACAGCGCAGCAACTGGTGCAAGAGACCGCTCCGGATTTCCTAATTGTCGCGGTGTCGCCAGAAGCCAATGCAGCTGTTGTTCATCAATTATTAAATTACAAGATTCCACTGATTGTTGAAACTCCATTGGCTTGGAATAAACGACAGGGACAATACCTTGTAGATAAAGCCCACGCTTTAGGGGTCGACCTCTTTGTGATGGAGCAGTTCCCTTATTTTCCGCTTGAGCAGATGAAGCGAAAGCTACTTGATGCCGGAGTCTTCGGCAGGGTATACGCAGCTTATAACGATTTTGCCTCTTACAGTTATCACGCCATCGCTCAGTTGCGTGGTTATAGTAATGCCAAAATTATTTCCGTAAGTTGTAAAGAAACTCATTTTCCTTTTGCCACACCACCAGGTGGCAGCCAGCCTGTGTGGCAGCAAGCTGAATTTAACTTTGATGATGGTGGTGTCATGTATCATCATTACAGTAGTAACTACGTGGATAATCCGTTATGCGGCCCGAAAGCGCTGCGCTTTTACGGTGAGCGGGGTTCAATGGTTAACGATGTAATTCGTGCCCTTGGCAAAAGCGATGAGGTAGCTCATGAATTAAAAGTACTGCGGCAAGAAAGCGCTGAAGGCTTTTTGCAACGATTGTCGGTGACTGTGCCCGGTTATGATGAATTTGTCTGGGAGAATCGGTTTGCTTCGAAGCCGTTAAACGATGAGCAATTAGCAGTCGCCACATTGCTTAATAGTATTTTCTCCGGCGGGGATGAAGTGGGGCCTTATAGTGGCCGTGAGTTTGTTAATGACATTGACGTTATGCAGGCGATGCAGTTTTCAAGCTTCCATGGTGGTGCCGAGATTCGCTGTCCTGTAAATGAGCGTCGGGAAAAAATTAGGAAGCTGTTTTGCATGAAATTTTGGCGACAAAAACTACTTAGGGATGGTCTGAATATCTCGCGTCCGGCTGGAGTAAAGAGCTGACATTTTCCAGAGAACGGATGCTGTTGCTTTTTTTGACACGCCTATCGCATTTAGTACGTTGTCGCTTCGTAAGTCGCGCGGCGCACCGTGCACACTGATGAGTTGGCTCAATACGTCGTCACCCATGAGATCCCAAATAACCCGCATGAATGCTAGTTTTTCAGGGGTGACGATTTAGTTTGTTTCGGGGCCAATACCCGCTTGACCTACCAGAGCCTGGACCTGTCGGAGCACCGTTAACACATCGTCGGCAAGTTACCCAAGGCCTTGCTGACGTTTGTCCCGAAGTGGCGCTGTGCGTAGGCTTAGCTACAAATATGTCTATAGACCACGTGGATACTGCGCAAGCAGCTCCTCATTTCATAGCCTATCACCCGGCCCATCATTCAATACGCTCAGATCCAGCGGGCGCACTTGCCCCATCCATATGGCGCGTTCGGTGTGGTCAAGAAGCTCGTTGTCAGTAAGTGGGTGGACGAATACAACCAGTCCGGCACGATGCATCGCCAGCCATGGAACCAAGTGGCCGAACAGCTCGGGGCCAAATGCCAATTGGCAACTCCAGTCGGGGTGTGGGCCAACCGGCTTTTCGTGCACCCGCCCCATCACCAGCACAAAGTTTTGTGCAGCGGTCTGGCACAAGGCCTTGGCCTGCGCCAAGGTTGCTGCAGAAAAGTAGATGTGGGCGTGGTAGCCGCAGATGCTAGGTGTGGTCATGGAATAGCCTCAGTCTTTGTCTCGTGGGCGCGCCCAAATCGACACGAATGCTTTGACTTTGGCCCAGACGCCCAAGCGCTCTTCCGACAAGATGTCCAGAAAGTCAGACAAACGCTTGGACTTGGCCATGGTGTAGACGGTGAGCGCTGTTGTGACCACGAACACTAGCGCAAACATGAACACCCGGCGCTCCATGGGTGCGTCTGCCTCGGCCAGCAAATTCATGCCCAGGAAGCCGGTGGTGATGGTGCCTATCAAGCCCAGGATGGTGACCACCGTCAGGCGCACCACGGTGTTGGCCTGGCGGCGCAGGCTGTCGGCTTCCAGATAGTTGTTCATGTCAGCAATGCGCTCTTTGACTTCGGCATACAGCGGGTCCAGCCCCAAGTGCTGCGCACATTTTTTAAACAGTGCACGGGTTTGGGCCTGCTCCGACACTTCATGAAACCAGTACCGGTGGGTAAAGCGCAAAAAACTGGCAAAGCTGCTGCGGATGCTGCGCTTGAACACGCGCACGCTGCTGGGGTCGCCAATATTCAGGTTGCGCAGGGTTTCGGCCAACCGGTCCGAGAACATCAACAGCGCTGCTTTTTGAAAGTGCGCAATCAAAAACAAAAGAAAGTGCTGGTGCCTGAACTGCGCCAACACGCCCCGGTCTCGGCACGAAAAAAAGTGGCTGCTGGCATCCCCCACCACTACCAGCGAATGGCCGGTACACAGATAGCGGGTGTAAGGCGCTGCGCCGCCGGGTGTCCAAAACCGGTCGTAGCAATACCGTTCTTCAAAGTCGCTCAGGTGGTCGTCGGCAAAGGGCAGCGCGGCATTGGCATCGGCACTGCCCGCGCCAGTGACCAGACCAAGCCGCACGAAATCGCTGCGGCTCAGGGTTTGGGGGTTGTCCACGGCCAAGAATCCCAACAAGGGCATGCGGTAGTACTCAATCTGCCGGTAGCGCAGGGCACCTGGCTGGTCGGAATGGTCGCTCACCAGGGGCTGCAAGAGCCAGTCCCAATGGGCGGCAATGCGGGGCGCGCGGTGGCGGGCCACATGCGCCATGAACAAGTCGCGTTGACCGGCGTCTGATTGCGCCAGCACCTGCCCTTGTGTGCCCAGCCACTCCGCCTGGTGCAAGCAGTGCTGGGCTTGCCCCCGCGTATCCCAGCCCGATGGGTAGCCACGGCCAAACCGATACAGCACGTCTTGTGCTTGCGCGAGCGGCAAGTTGTCGCCCGCCACCTCCACATTCAGCAGCACCAGGTCCAGGTCCAAAAAGAAATACAAATCGATGTGCACCACATCAAGCGTGATGGCTTCTTGCCCAGGGCGTAACACCACATGCACGGCGCTTACATCGTGGCGGCGAAACACCCGCATGGGCGAGCCATGCACTTGTCCACCGCCCTTGGCGTGGCCCTCGCCGTAGAGGAAGCGCTGCACATACGGCAAAAAGGTGACGAACTCGTTGTAGTGCCGCTCGTGAAAGTGCTGTGCTTCCCCGGTGTATTCGTCCACCACTTCGCGCCAGGGGGTGGCGTCGCCCATGGCAGACAAAATCTCCCAGGGCTTGGCGTGCAGAGCCTCAGACCCGCGTATGGGCATCAGGCGCAGGGGCCAGAGCAGAATTTGCTGGAAGTGGCGTACGCAGTGGGGAGTTTCAGGCGTGTGCATGGGTTCAGTATGGCATCGGTAGCAACCACCTTGCCAACGAGGTCTTTACCTTTCAGACCCATCGGGATCGCCCGGCAGTAACAGAATGAGGTGCGCAGCCATGGCAAGGGTTGCCGTGCCAGAGGCCGTGAAAAACAGTTGCAAAGGAATCGCCATGATCCCCGCCATCTCCGGTTTTTTATCCCGCGCGCTTCGAGCTTTGGCGTTTTCCACGCTCGCTTTTTCGGCCCTGCCGGCCGCAGCCAATAGCCTCAGCGCCAATGACCAAGAGCAGATCATTGCGGTGGTGCAAGACCAACTGTCGGCACTGGCCATGGATGACGCGGCAACAGCGTTTTCCTACGCAGCCCCCAACATCCAACAAATAATGGGAACCGCAGAGAACTTTCTGCGCATGGTCCGCACCCAGTTTGCGGTAGTGCACCGCCCCTCGTCCAAAACCTTTCTGAATCCGGTGGGCTTGAACAACACCGCCATGCTGCAGGTTCGATTGACCGATGAAGACGGCGATGCCTGGCTGGCCGTCTACACGCTTCAAAAGCAAGTAAACAACACGTGGCGCATTACCGGCTGCCGACTGCAACTGGGCGTGGGAACCATGGTGTGAGCCAACCGCCCAACGGCGAGTTGCAGTTAATGTCAAGGTCGTTGAACCGCGTCAGGCGCCACTGCGGGAAAGGTGAGCGTGAAGCAGCTGCCTACACCCGGCTGGGACGTCACGCTCAACGTACCGCCCAACAAACCGGTCGCGATGTTTTTGGAAATTGACAGGCCCAAGCCGGAGCCGCCCTGGCCCATACGGGTGGTAAAAAAAGGATCGAATATCCGGGCCACGGTAGCGGGCTCCATACCTCGTCCGTCGTCTGCAAATTGCATGACGACATGGCCATCCACTTCAGAACCATGGATGCGCAATACGCCCTTGGAGCGCCCCGCAAATGCATGGGCGGACGCATTGTTGATCAAGTTGGCAATGACCTGCCCCAACGGCCCGGGATAGCCGTCGCACTGCAGACCGGGAGCAACATCCAACGCCATGGACCAGGGCTCATGGCGAAACATCGGCTGCAGGGTGGCCACTATGTCATCCACCAGCGCGCCCAACGCAAAGCAGCGGCGCTGCTCAGAGGTCTGGTCCACAGCCACCTGCTTGAAGCTGCTCACCAAATGCGATGCGCGGTCACAAGAGCGCAACACCAAGTCCGAAATTTCGACGCTATCGCTCAAAAACTTGTCCAACGTAGAGCGGCGCAGTGTCCCGCTCTCCACCGCAGTGCGAAGGCCGCGCAAAGAATCTTGCAGGGTGGAAGCCGACATCATGGCGTTGCCAATTGGCGTGTTGAGCTCATGCGCAACACCCGCCACCAGTGCCCCCAGAGACGCGAGTTTTTCAGCCTGAATCAGCGCTGCCTGTGCACGCCGTTGCTCGCTCACCTCTTCAAATATCCAAATGACATCTTCACCTGGCTTGGACATGGGTGCTTGCCGCCCGGTTGCGCGCACCCAGATTCGCGTCCCGTTTTTGTGGGCTACTTCTCTCTCATGCACATAGGCTTTGCCTGCCAGTATGGTGGCATAGCCCTCCATACCCAAGGTCCGGTAATCCTCTTCGCTGTCATAAAAAATTCGGGTGGACTTGCCCAGCAGTTCTTCGGGTTCGTAGCCAAAAATGGCCGCCATGCGGCGGTTGCAACGCGCTACCTTGCGCCGGGTGACAAACATGATGCCCACTGCAGCATTGTCAAAAATCATTTGCTGCTCTTCAAAGGTTCGCTGCACACGCTCTGCGTTGTCATGGGCCTCGGTGGTGTCCTCCATAAACCACAAGGTGCCATACTGGGGGTGCAAGGGGTCTACCGCCTTGGCTGAGAACCGGCACCAGAACAAGGTGCCATCTTGGCGGCGAGCCTGCAACTCTGCCTGAAAGCGCCCACCACCAGCCAACACCGGGCCGGCGATACGACCCAACTCTGCATATGCCGCCAAGTCCGGCCACAAAATGCTGGCCGGTTGGCCCAACAAGTCGTCCAACGTACAGTGCATCATTTCAGCAAACATCGGATTGGCACGCACCATCAACCGGTCTTGCGTCAACAAAATTCCCATGGGCGCGGCATCAAACAACGTGTTTAGTGCGAGTTCCGTCTGCGCACCTTCGCCCACTTTGGCGGTGGTAGCTACAGCAACGGGCGGCATGGAAGAAGTCATCATGAATTTGTACCACGCACGGCCTTTGTAGGCAGCCACGTTTCTACCTAGAAATTCGAGCTTGCGAGGCTCGCCTTGCAGTGCCCCCTTGCCGTACCAGTGCGCCTTCTATTTTTACGGCGCCTCAGCTATATTGCTCATCACGCGTATGTTGAAAAAAATTCGAATCGGCCAGCTCACCTTGGGGATGTACATCCACGAGTTTTGTGGCTCGTGGATGGACCATCCATTTTGGAAAGCTGGCTTTGTGCTGCAAGAGCCCAAAGACTTGGCCACCACCTTGGCCAGCAGCGTGCGCGAGGTGTGGATAGACACCACCAAGGGCAAAGACCTGGCGAGTGACGAAACTGCCATCAGCCAGAGTGAATCTGACACCCACCGCCATGTGCACTTGCAGGACTTGGTGGATGCCCCGCAAGACATCACACCGACCACTATGGCCCAAGAGATGGAACGGGCGGTCAAGCTCTGCGAACAATCCAAGCAGGCCGTCATCTCCATGTTTCAAGAAGCCCGCATGGGCAAGAGCATTGACCGGCGCGTGTCGGCACAACTGGTGTCGGAGATCACGCTCTCTGTCACCCGCAACCCCGGTGCGTTGATCAGCTTGGCACGGCTCAAAACCATGGACGACTACACCTACATGCACTCGGTGGCGGTGTGTGCGCTCATGGTGTCACTCTCGCACCAGCTGGGGCTAGACCCCGAGCAAACGCGTGACGCAGGCTTGGCGGGCTTGCTGCATGACGTGGGCAAAATGGCCATCCCCATGGAGGTGCTGAACAAGACAGGGCGGCTGACCGATGCTGAGTTTTCTTTGATCAAAACCCATGCGGTAGAGGGCCATCGCATGCTGCGCAGCGGCAACGACCAAAACCCCGTGGTGCTGGACGTGTGTTTGCACCACCACGAAAAGATAGATGGCTCAGGCTACCCCCACGGCCTTAAGGGGGATGACATCAGCCTCTTTGCCAAGATGGGCGCGGTGTGTGATGTGTATGACGCCATTACCTCGAACCGCCCCTACAAAGCGGGCTGGGACCCATCAGAATCGCTCCAAAAAATGGCCGATTGGTCCAACGGCCATTTTGACCCCCGCGTGTTCCAAGCCTTTGTGCGCACCTTAGGAATCTACCCCGTGGGTTCATTGGTGCGACTACGCTCAGACCGGCTGGGGGTAGTGGTAGAGCAAAGCGGCAAATCGCTCACCCAACCTCATGTCAAGATTTTTTTTGAACTTGCATCCAAAACCCGCCTAGAGCCGATGGTGGTAGATCTTTCTCAAGCAGGCGGCGCCGAAAAAATTGTGGGACGCGAAGATCCCAATAAATGGCGCTTCAGTGATCTCCACACGCTGTGGGGACACCCGGGTTGAAACGCGGGTATGGCTCGCCCAAACGAATTTTGCGCAACAACTAAAGACCCCCATGAACGAGTCTGAAAAGAACCCCACCGAGAAATGGATCGCCCAAGGGCGCGCGCTGCGCAAGACCATCAAGCGCGGAGCCCACCGTGCCTTGGGTGCGCTGGACCGCGATCCGGTGGCACTTCTGCAATCGACAGACGTCGGGCGCGTGCAAAGGCTGGTTCCGCTCAAATATGGACGCATGCTGGCATCGCAATTCGCCTTTTTTCGGGGAAGTGCCATTTTGCAAGCGCACGACCTTGCGCACACCCCCAACACCGGATTGATGCACTCAATTTGCGGCGATGCGCATTTGATGAACTTTGGCGGCTACGGCACGCCTGAACGTCGGCTGGTTTTCGACCTGAACGACTTTGATGAAGTGCACGTGGGACCGTGGGAGTGGGATCTCAAACGACTGGTGGCAAGTCTGAATCTGGCGGCTCGGCATCTGGGCCTTGCAGCCAACCAGGGCAATGACGCAGTAGCCTCTGCGGTCAGCAGTTACCAGTTGCACACCGCACGCTTTTCCACGATGAGCACTTTGTCCCAGTGGCGAACCCAGATCACGTTAGACGACGTGCTGGAAGCCAGCGACGACGACGCTGCGCGAGCGCAATTGTCCAAGGCGATGAACAAGGCACAGCGGCGGTCACACGAAGAATTGCTTCCCAAAATGGGAAAGAAGATCGACGGTCGCTGGACCATGAACGACGCACCACCGGCGTTGTTTCATGTTCACGGCGACAGCACACTCTTCTCGCATGATGATGACTGGATGCGCATAGGCCACTGGACTGATCTGACCAAACATTTGTTCAACGGATATCTGGCCAGCGTGAATCCGGATATCCGTGCGCTGCTGGACAGATTCCGCATGCAAGACCTGGTGTTCAAGGTGGTTGGAGTGGGCAGCGTGGGTACCCGATGCCTGGTGCTTTTGCTCACCGATGCCACGGATGCACCCATGATGCTGCAAATCAAACAAGCGAATGCGTCAGTGCTGGCCAAGTACGTTCAGGGCAAAACTCCCAACATCAAACATGAGGGCCAGCGGGTCGTGGCGGGGCAACGCTTGATGCAGGCGACCAGCGACCGCTTTTTGGGATCTACAACAGGCCCCTCAGGACGGCACTTTTATGTGCGGCAGCTGCGAGACATGAAAGTGTCGGCCGAAGTGGAGAACTTCAATGCCAACCTGCTTGCGCGCTACGGCGCTCTTTGCGGGCAAGTGCTCGCCAGGGCCCACGCCAAAAGCGGGGGCTTTGCCATGCAAGTCAGCGCCTACCTGGGCACTGGCAGCGCTTTTGCAGAGGCTTTGGTGGACTATGCCAATGGCTACGCGGATCAGGTTTCAATTGATTACCAACGGTTCCAAAGTGCGTGCCACTCTGGCCGCCTCGTTGCGCAGTCGGAAGCGGACTTTGGTGCCGACCTCAGGGCTTGACACCGTGGGGCAGCACCATTGGAGCTATCAGGCATCTACACAACAAAATGGCCATTTAAGCCCGCTGCATATGCGCAAGCAGCTATACATTTCATAGCGTATTTGTGCATAATGCTAAAGGCGCACTATGAACATCTGCAACGCAGCCTACAAACGGGCGCAGAGCAAACGGCTTAAAGCAGCAAGGCAACCAGAACCATTTGGGGGTCGCCAAGCATGACCATAATGGCGAGGTTTTCCAAGGAGTCCAACGCATGAATTCCCCTATTCGACGTATCGCAATCTGCACCGGCGGCGGCGATGCACCTGGCCTGAACGCTGTGATTCGCGCAGTCACCATTGCCGCCATTCGCCGAGGATGGGAATGCTTGGGCATTCGCGATGGGTTCAATGGCATTCTTTTCCCTGAGCGTTACCCGCAAGGGGGCGTGATCCGCCTGACACGCGATACGGTGCGAGGCATAGCCCACCTGGGCGGCACCATTTTGGGCACCACCAACAAGGGAGACCCATTCCATTGCCCCACCCAATTGCCGGATGGCAGCATGGGCGTGGTGGACCGCTCCCCAGAATTGATCGAATACTTTTCCAAGCACGCCATCGATGCCTTGGTGTCAATTGGAGGCGATGGCTCTCTGACCATTGCCAACACCCTGCACCAAATGGGGCTGCGGGTGGTCGGGGTGCCCAAGACCATCGACAATGATCTGGACAAAACCATGACGACGTTCGGATTTGACACAGCCGTCAGCTTTGCTACCGATTGCCTGGACCGTTTGCACAGCACCGCCCAGAGCCACCAGCGGGTCATGGTGGTGGAAGTCATGGGCCGCTATGCCGGGTGGATTGCATTGCATTCGGGCATTGCCGGCAACGCCCACGGCATTTTGATTCCCGAAATTCCATTCGACCTGGATCAGCTGGCCAAACACATCCAAACGCGCGATGCGTACGGACAAACCTATTCCATTGTGGTGGTAGGCGAAGGCGCCAAGCCATGCGACGGCCATACCCAGGTGTTGGAGCAAAACGAGGCTGGCCACGCTGAGCGCCTGGGGGGCCTTGGTGAACTGGTCGCCAGGGGCTTGCAGGCGCGGACCGGCAAAGACACCCGGGTGGTTGTGCTGGGCCACTTGCTGCGTGGCGGAAGCCCCACTGCCTTTGATCGACTGGCCGCTCTCCGGTTTGGTGCGGCTGCCGTCCGGGCCCTGGAAGACGGCCAGTCTGGCGTGATGGTGGCGTTGGCCTTTCCGAATGTCATCTACGTTCCCTTGAGTGAAGTGGCGGGCCGCATGAAAGCCGTGCCACTCGATGGCGACACGCTGCAAACCGCACGCGATTTGGGCATTTGCCTGGGCGACTAAGCGGGGGAGTCCCATGGCTTGCTGGCCAGGTGTGCAGCCCCATCCAGCGGGCATTTGCGGCCATCTTGACCACAATTGTCTCGCAACATCACGTGGCCAAAAGGCGGGGCGGGGAGCTTCAGATTCCGAGGAAAGCAAGCACTTAGGCCTGCAAACCCAGCCCAACCTGGGTTATTGCGGCACCCTTTAACTCACGCACCACAAAGGTGGCGTTTCCATAAGCAACGATGTCACCCACCACGGGAGGGCGGTGGAGCTTCGCCGCCATCCATTCACCCAAAGGCATATGGGTATTTGCAGGGATGGGCAGGTTGTAAAAAGCGCAAATGTCGCCCACAGGAGTGCGGGGGTTGAGTGAAAAATCCCGAAATACAGCACGCATGTGCGCCTCGTCAGCGGGGTCAGGCAAGGCCACGCCCAAGCGACGAGCAACCAGCGCAATAGTGGTGCCCTGCGTTAGCAGCGACACCAGCACAACCATAAAGGCAATGTTGAACAGGAGAGTTGCCTGTGCAGTTCCGGCCATAAGCGGAAAAATGGCCAAGACAACCGGCACCGCGCCGCGAAGGCCCACCCATGATATGAACCATTTCTCACGCGCAGAAAAACGGAACGGCATGAGACATAACCACACCGCTACGGGTCGGGCAACAAATATGAGGGTCAACGCCACCGCCAGACCCGAGCCAAGTGAACCCGACATGGTTGACGGGGTGACCAGAAGGCCGAGCAACAAGAACATACCCGCCTGTGCCAGCCATGCGTAACCATCCATCGCGCCCAAGGTTGGCTGTACCGCCTTGGATGCCCGGTTGGCCACAATCAAGCCGTACAGGTAAATGGCCAGAAAGCCGGATCCATCGAGCAAACCCGTGGCTGAAAAAACGCACAAACCGCCTGCACCAATTAACAGCGCGATAACGCCCCCATTGGCATCCCGTGCGGCGACCCTCCGTAGCAGGGCTGCCATACCGAACCCGCTGGATAGTCCCATCAAGCTACCCCAGCCGAATTGCTGCACAAAGAGACGTGCAGACTCAGAAAAATCCGCGCCTGACCAAGTATTTGATGCCAGCAGGGCAATCAAGGTCAGGGTGAGGTACACCGCCATAGGGTCGTTTACACCGGACTCAATCTCCAAAGTGGCGGCAACACGTTCATTGAGTACCACGCCGGACCGCGATAGCAAAGAGAAAACCGCCGCTGCATCGGTCGAGCCCACAATAGCACCAAGCAACAGGGCCGTACCCCAGTCCAATCCCACAAAAACCACCGCGGCTACTGCAGTAATTGAGGCACATACCACCACGCCCAACGATGCCAGAACCGAGGCTGGCCGCAAGCCGGTACGAAATGTGGCGAAGGAAGTACGCAAGCCACCATCCAACAAAATGATGGCCAGCGCAACGTTGCCTACCCAGAAGCTGAGCTTGTAATCATTGAAGCGATAACCGCCTAACCCATCTTCCCCAGCCAGAATGCCGGCCAGCAAAAATACCAACAGAAATGAGAAGCCGATCCGCACCGAAAAGAGACCGGTCAGCACACTGGCGAATACCAGCCCTGCGGCACCCAATAAAGGAAGATTGACAAAGTCCATTGACCAAGTATCTACGAGAATAAAAATCACTCTCCCAGAGTTGCTCAATAACAGACGGGCAATGTGACATCTCGGCCCGCTAAGCCGACCCATCCATCATCGATTCAGTCATTTTTCAGCCGGTTGTCGCAACGTTAGGGTCTCATAACATGCCCATCGTGCCCTAGCCTGAATAAGCGCGGGTTTGAACTAGCGGAGCTGGGCCAGCCCGGTGAGGGTCGCGTGCTGCAGCAGCATGATGGTCTTGCCATCTTGAATGGCACCGCTGTGCACCATAGCCAATGCCCGCGCCAGGGGCAGCTCCAGCACCTCTATGTCTTCCCCCTCGTGCGCCACGCCACCGCCCTCCCCCACATGTTGATGGGCTTGGTACTCGGCCACATAGAAGTGCAGTTTTTCTGTGACAGAGCCTGGACTCATGTAGGCCTCAAACAATTTGCGTGGGGACTCAATCTGAAAGCCAGTTTCTTCTTGAACCTCGCGGCGTATGCAGGCTTCGGGGTCGTCGCCATCCAGCAAGCCCGCGCAGGCTTCAATCAGCATGCCGTCGGCGCTGCCATTCACAAACGCCGGAAAACGGAATTGCCGCGTCAGGATCACGGTACCGCGCTCGGCATTGAACAGCAGCAGCACCGCACCGTTGCCCCTGTCATAGGTCTCGCGGCTCAGGCGCTGCCAGCTGCCGTCGCGGCGCTGGTACTCAAAGGTGGTTTTCTTCAGCGTGTACCAGTCGTCAGACAGTACCTCGCTTTGGAGGATGCGCACGGCCGGCACAGTAGCCACAGTGGCGGTGGAAAGGGTAGTGGTCATGCAAACTCCTAAATATGCAATATCATGCAACATTGAGTAATTTCGTGCAACTACAATTCCACCATGCTGACAACCCGACGCAAACACTTGATCCTGGCCCGCCTGGCAACCGACGGGCAAATCCTTGCCAAAGCGCTGGCTGCGGAGCTGGGTACGTCGGAAGACACTATTCGGCGTGACCTGCGCGAACTGGCGCAAGAGGGCAAGCTGCAGCGCGTGCACGGCGGTGCCCTCCCCGCCTCCGCTGCGTTGGCTACTCTGGCGGTGCGTACCGAGGTATCCACCGAAGACAAAGTAGCGCTAGGCCGCGCCGGTGCGGCCATGGTGCAGCCAGGGCAATTGGTGCTGCTGGACGGTGGCACCACCGCGTTGCAGGTCGCGCGCCATCTGGCACCGGACATGCGCGCCACCATCGTGACCCACAGCCCTACCGTGGCTGTAGCGCTGGCGCAGCACCCGCACCTGGAAATCATCATGCTGGGCGGAAGGCTCTATCGCCACTCCATGGTGAATGTAGGCACAGCCGTCATCGAGGCCGCAGCGCGCTACCGGGCGGACCTGTTCTTCATGGGCGTAACCGGGGTGCACCCCGAGGCGGGCTTGAGCACAGGGGACAGTGAAGAAGCCGATGTGAAACGCGCCTTGAGCGCGCGTGCCGCCGAGACCGTGGTGTTGGCTTCGAGCGAGAAGCTCATGGCCGCATCGGCGTTTGTAATTGGACCTGTGAGCGCCCTGGCGACCTTGGTGGTGCCAGCGGGCACACCGGCTGCTACGTTGCGCAGCTTTCGCAAGTTGAGCGTCACCGTGGCAGTGGCACCTTGATGGCCGCGAAGGATTAAGCGGACTGCATCCCGGCCAGTCCGGCCACCGCCAGCGCATAGCCGTTGACACCAAAACCGGCCATCACGGCCTTGGCCGCAGGCGAGATGTACGAGTGGTGGCGGAAGGCCTCGCGCGCATGCACATTACTGATGTGCAACTCGATCAGCGTGATGCCCGTGCCCTTGATGGCATCGTGCAGCGCCACGCTGGTATGGGTGAAGGCACCAGCATTCAGGATCACCCCAGCCAGTTGGCCCTTGGCGTGCAACTGCCCCGCTTCGTGCAACCAGTCCACCAGTGTGCCTTCGTGGTTGCTCTGGCGAAAATCCAGTTTGAAACCGTTGGCAAGACACGCGCGTTCACACAGCGCCTGCACATCAGCCAGGGTTTGGGAGCCATAGACCTGCGGCTCCCGTGTACCCAGCAGGTTGAGGTTGGGGCCGTTAAGAATGAGCGCAGTTTTCATAAATCGTCCTTAAGCAATTGATTACGCCGTTGCGGATGCCGCTGCCACAGGGTGGCGCAAGCGCCAAACTTTGTAGGCACAACCGGCTGCCAACACGGCCATCGCGGAAGTACCCCAGAACACACTTTCCAGACCCCAATGTTCGCTCAGCAGCCCCCCAAGCAAACCACCGAGCACACCAGGTATGCCATACCCCACGATGATGTACAGCGCCTGCCCACGCCCGCGCAGGCTGCCGGGAAAGTGGTGCGACACCAGTGCGATACAGGCACTGTGGTGGGCCGCAAACGTGAGCGCGTGCAGCGCTTGCGCCAGCACCAGCACCCACAACACCGAGGCCAGCGACGCGGTCAACCCCATGCGAAACACCATCACCACAGCACACAGCACCAGCCAACCGGTCAGACTCACCCGCGGCATCCAGCGGCTTTGGGTAAAGAACCAGCCAATCTCAACGGTGACTGACACCGCCCAAAGCAGGCCAATCATGGTCTTACTGTACCCGAGCGAATCCATGTACAACGAGAAGAAGGTATAGATGCCCATGTGCGACAGCACATGAAAAAACACTGATGCGAACAACCATTGCACGGCCGGTTGCGCGAGTACCGGCCCCATGGGCAGTGAGACAGCGCCAGTTGTAGCAGAGTGGGCCTCTTTGACATCAGGCATGCGGTAGGCAAACACCACCAGCACCAGCAGGCTCACACTCACAATGAGTGGAAAACTGCGCATGCCCACGTGTTCAAACCAGGCACCAGCGCCCAACACCGCCAGCATAAAACCCAGTGAGCCCCACAGGCGAACACGGCCATAGAGCTTGTTATCAAACACGCCACCCTGGCTCACGACATGGGCCACGGCAGCCTCGGTCATGGGCATCATGCCGCTGGTCTGCGTGAACATGATCAGCAGCACCAATGCCAGCCACCAGACACCGCCGTCAAACCACAACCCGGCAGAGGCCACCAGTGCCGTCACGGCGCCCCAACGCAGGAGCTTGGCCCGTTCACCGGTTCGGTCGCTCAGAGCACCCCAGGCATAGGGCGCAAACATGCGGGTAGCGGCCTGCACCGAAGTCAGCACACTGATGACCACCAGGCTCAGGCCCATGTCTTTGAGCCAAAGGGGCAAAAAGGGATTGAAGAAGCCGGCGTGCGCGCAATAGGCCGCCGTCAATGCCGCAAAGGGAATGATTTGATGGCGCGGAGACGGCTGCCCCGCAACCGTAACAACCGTACTCAAATGCTGCCTGCGATGGGCGTCAACCCAGGCACCACATCGCCGCACTGTGCGCGGTGGCGCAACACATGGTCTATCACCACCAGAGCCAGCATGGCTTCAGCAATGGGAGTAGCACGTATGCCCACGCAGGGGTCGTGTCGCCCTTTGGTGATCACCTGGGTAGGGTTACCCAGCGAATCAATCGAGTCCCGTGGCGTAATGATGGAGCTGGTGGGTTTAATGGCAATGTTGACTTCCAGGTCTTGCCCGGTGGTAATGCCACCCAGCGTGCCACCGGCATTGTTGCTGGCAAACCCGTTCGGGGTCAGGCTGTCTCCGTGCAGGGTACCGCGCTGTGCAACGCTGGCAAAGCCGGCGCCAATTTCCACACCTTTCACCGCATTGATCCCCATCATGGCGTAGGCTATATCGGCGTCCATCTTGTCAAACAGCGGCTCGCCCAAACCCACGGGCACATTGGTGGCACTGACACGAATTTTGGCGCCGCAGGAGTCGCCGGCCTTGCGCAGCGCGTCCATGTAATCTTCCAGCTTCTGGACATCAACCACTGGAGCAAAGAACGGGTTGTTGGGCACGTGGTCCCAACTTTCGAAGCCAATAGGCAGTTCGCCTACCTGGGTCATGCAGCCGCGAAACTCGGTAGCGTATTTTTCTTTCAGCCATTTCTTGGCCACGGCACCTGCGGCCACCATGGGCGCGGTCAGACGGGCACTGGAGCGGCCACCGCCGCGCGGATCGCGGATGCCGTATTTCTGGAAATAGCTGTAGTCGGCGTGGCCAGGGCGGAAAGTGTCCAGGATGTTGCCGTAGTCCTTGCTGCGCTGGTCCGTGTTCTGGATCAGCAGTGCAATCGGCGTTCCGGTGGTCTTGCCCTGGAAAACACCGCTGAGGATTTGTACTGCATCGGGTTCGTTGCGCTGGGTCACGTGGCGGCTAGTGCCCGGGCGGCGGCGGTCCAGGTCGATCTGGATGTCGGCCTCGCAAAGCTCCATGCCCGGAGGGCAGCCATCGATGACACAGCCAATGGCTGGGCCGTGGGATTCACCAAAGTTGGTGACGGTGAAGAGATGTCCGAAGGTATTGCCGCTCATAGTGGGCCAATTATCCCCGACGGGCCACACTGACCTGCGGGTTGGAACACTTTATGCATCATGCTGCAGTGCACCAATTCAGTGTTATCAGCTTGTTTGAACAGGAGTGAGCCATGCTAGACCGCACCACCACCAAGTTTTCCCACGTCAAGCCTCAGGACACACAATTTGTGACGGGCGGCTTGCGTGATTTTTTCTTGTACCGGGATCTCGGTGTGGCCGAAGCCACCCAGGGCAAGGTGATCGCGCACCTTGTGAAGGCAAACATGGCACCAGAAACAGGCACAGGGTGGCACCGCCATGAGGCAGATTTCCAAATCGTGATCATGACCAAGGGCTGGGCCAAGTTCATGTATGAAGACAAAGAAACCTTGGTGCAAGCCGGCGACGTGGTGCACCAACGTCCCGGCATCCGCCACTACCTGTTCGACTACTCGCCTGACATGGAGTACCTGGAGATCGTGTCGCCTGCGGACTTCAAGTCGGTTGACGTGGACCCGGTATGCGCCGTGCCAGCGCCTACGCCTTGGGTTTAATGGGGCCTAAAACTCCGCGTCCAGTTCGTCAATTTCATCAGGTTCGGCTTTGGCCGCAGCCACCCACTCCTGCATGGCAGGCAGCGCCATGATGCGTTTGCAATAGGCTGCCGCCTCTTTGTCGATGGCCACGTCGTAGGTCAGAAAACGGGTCACCACCGGGGCGTACATGGCGTCAGCCAGGCAGGGCTGCTTGCCAAACAGGTAGGGGCCACCGTAGTTCTGGAAGCAGTCTTTCCAGATGGCCAGCACCCGGTCAATATCTGCCTGCGCGCGCGACCACACCTTGAACTGGGGAAAGTGCGCCTTGAGGTTCATCGGCAACGCGCCGCGCAGAGAAGCAAACCCCGAGTGCATTTCGCCGCACACAGCGCGGCAATGGGCACGCGCCTTGATGTTGGCGGGCAACAGGCCAGCCTTGGGTTTGATCTCGTTGAGGTACTCACCAATGGCCAGTGTGTCCCACACGTTTACATCGTTGTGCTGCAACGAAGGCACCAGCATGCTGCTAGAGAGCAGCAGCATCTCGGCCTTCATGGCCGGGTCATCTGGCGATATCACTTTTTCGGTGAATTCCAGGCCTGCCAGCTTGGTCATCAGCCAGCCCCGCAAAGCCCAAGCGCCGTAGTTTTTGCTGCTGATGGTCAGTACTGCCTTGGCCATGGAATGCCTCTCGTGCGGGGAAATGAATACCCAAGCCGACGCAAGCCTTGTGCCAACACATTGGCCCGTAACTTGCCTGTACCCGCACATCCGGCCACAAGCCGCTTTGATCACAGGACAACCATGCTGTACCAGGCTTACCAAACCCAGTCCGATTTCACCTCGCCCCTGCGCCTGATGGCCCAAGGCCTGGGCGCTTCCCTGTGGATGAATCAGACTGAAGGCAGCATGCTGCGCAAAATGGCGGCCAGTATGGAAGTGCTGTCGCGGATGCGCCTGACCCATTCGCGCCCCGCTTATGGCATCGACAGTGTGAAAGTGGGTGAACGTGAGATAGTGGTGGCGGAGCACGCTGTGCTAACCATGCCCTTTGGCACCTTGCTGCATTTTCAAAAGCAGGAGCCCACCGCAGAACCCCAACCCAAGGTTCTGCTAGTCGCCCCCCTGTCGGGCCACTTTGCAACCTTGCTACGTGAAACCGCACGCACCTTGCTGCAAGACCACGACGTGTACATCACGGATTGGCACAACGCGCGTGACGTGGCACTGCGCCATGGCGCATTCGGGCTGGACGACTACATCGACCACATGATCCGCTTCACCCAGACCATTGGCCCCGGCACCCATGTGATTGCGGTATGCCAGCCCTGCGTGGCAGCTTTGGCAGCTTCCGCTGTGATGGCCGAGGATGACGACCCAGCCCAGCCACGTAGCCTCACCCTGATGGCCGGCCCGGTAGACTGCCGCGTGAACCCCACTGAGGTGAACAAGCTTGCAGTGAGCAAACCCATCGAGTGGTTTGAGAAAAACCTCATCAGCCACGTGCCACTGCCGCACAAAGGCTATATGCGCCGGGTCTACCCTGGGTTTGTACAACTCAGCGCATTTTTGAGCATGAATTTGGACCGCCACAAACAGTCGTTCAAGGACTTGTACCAACACCTGGTCGATGGTGATGTGGAAAAGGCCAACATCATCCGGGTGTTTTACGATGAATACTTGGCTGTCAACGACCTGCCCGCTGAGTTTTACTTGGAGACAGTGGAGAAAGTTTTCCAGACCTACGACCTGCCGCTAGGCAAACTCAGTTACAAAGACCGCATCATCAACCCTGCCGCCATTCGCCGCACTGCGCTGATGACGGTAGAAGGGGAGCGTGACGACATCTGTGCGGTGGGTCAGACCGTAGCTGCGCAAGACCTCTGCACCAGCGTGCGTCCCTACAAAAAAACACACCATGTGCAAACCGGCGTGGGGCACTATGGTGTGTTCAGTGGTCGCAGGTGGAACCAGCAAATCTATCCGCGTGTACGGGACATGATCCACGCCAGTGAGTAGGCCTCCACGCTCCGCCGCTGCGCCGGTCGCTGCCCTCCAAGCGGGCTAACTCTTAGGTGTTCTCTGCCTCGGGCTTGGCAACTTCGCCTTCGGGCCAGTCGCGTATGTAGGCCTTGAGCATCTTGTTTTCAAAGTTCTGGCTATCCACCACAGCGCGGGCCACGTCGTAGAAGCTGATCACGCCCATGAGCATGCGGTTGTCAATCACCGGCATATAGCGCGCGTGGCGGTCCAGCATCATGCGGCGCACTTCGTCCATCTCGGTTTCCATGGTGCAAGTGAGTGGGCCGGGGTCCATGGCACGGTAGACAGTGGTAGTGCCAAAACTGCCGCCATTTTTGACCACCGCCTGAATCACTTCGCGAAAAGTCAGCATGCCGACCACCAGACCATGGGAAATCACGACCAGCGAACCAATGTCCTTCTCCGCCATCAGTTGGGCCGCTTCGGCCAAAGTTTCTTCCGGCGTGGTGGTAAAAAGCGTGCCGCCTTTGACGCGCAGAATATCGCTGACTTTCATGGGGACTTCCTCGTGACACTGGGATTGAAACTGAGCATCAAATATAGCCCACAATGCCAAGGTTTCGTCCCGATTACCAAGTGACTTTCACCGGAGAACCCCATGCCTGGCTACGCTGACCCCGGCTTTGACACCCTGGCCCTGCACGCTGGTGCCGCGCCCGACCCCACCACGGGCGCACGCGCAGTGCCCATCCACCTCACCACCTCATTTGTGTTCGAGTCCAGCGAACACGCGCAGTCGCTGTTCAACCTGGAGCGTGCGGGCCACGTCTACAGCCGTATCAGCAACCCCACCAACGCCGTGTTTGAACAGCGCATGGCTGCGCTGGAAGGCGGCATTGGCGCCCTTGCCACGGCCAGCGGTCAGGCCGCGCTGCACCTTGCAGTGGCTACCCTTATGGGTGCGGGCGGGCATGTCGTGGCGTCCAGCGCTTTGTACGGCGGGTCCCACAACTTGCTGCACTACACGCTACGCCGCTTTGGCATTGACACCACCTTTGTAAAGCCGGGTGATGTGGATGGCTGGCGCGCCGCCGTGCGGCCCAACACACGCCTGTTTTTCGGCGAAACCGTGGGCAACCCAGGTCTGGACGTGCTGGACACCCCCACCATTGCGCAGGTTGCGCACGAGGCTGGTGTGCCGCTGCTGGTGGACTCCACCCTCACATCGCCCTGGCTGGTGCAACCGTTTTCGCAAGGCGCTGACCTGGTCTACCACTCGGCCACAAAGTTTCTCAGCGGCCATGGCACGGTAATCGGCGGCGTTGTGGTGGACGGCGGCAGCTTCGACTGGGCACGGGCGTATGCAGCCACGGGACGCTTTGCCGAACTGGCCGCTCCCTATGAGGGCTTTCACAACATGAACTTCAGCGAGGAAAGTACCGTGGGCGCCTTCCTGCTGCGCGCGCGGCGAGAAGGCTTGCGCGATTTTGGCGCCTGCATGAGCCCGCACACTGCTTGGCTTATTTTGCAGGGCATCGAAACACTGGGCCTGCGCATGGCGCGCCACATCAGCAACACCGAAAAGGTGGTGGAGTTTTTAGCCAGCCAGCCTTTTGTGGGCCGCGTGGGCCACCCGCTACTGGAGAACCACCCCAGCCACGCGCTGGCGAAAAAGCTCTTGCCCAAGGGGGCAGGTTCGGTGTTCAGCTTCGACCTCAAGGGCAACCGCGAGCAAGGCAAAAAGTTCATCGAAACACTCAAGGTCTTTAGCCACCTGGCCAATGTGGGCGACTGCCGCAGCCTGGTCATCCACCCCGCCAGCACCACCCACTTCCGCATGAGCGATGAAGCTCTGGCGGCAGGCGGCATCACCCAGGGAACCATACGCCTGTCCATAGGCTTGGAAGACCCGGACGATTTGATTGACGACCTAAAACGCGCGCTGAAGGCCGCAGAAAAGGCAGGTGTCTGATGGATATCACCGTCCACGGCGCCACGGCCTACTGCTACACCAGCGGCAAACCTTTTGATGCCGCCAAACCCACCGTGGTCTTCATTCACGGCGTGCTCAACGACCACAGCGTCTGGATTCTGCAAAGCCGCTACCTCGCCCACCATGGTTACAACGTGCTAGCCGTGGACCTGCCCGGCCACTGCCGCAGTGGCGGCGAAGCGCCCTCATCTGTGGAAGAAGCCGCAGATTTCATCGTCGCGCTGCTGGACGCCGCAGGCATAGACAAGGCCGCGCTGGTTGGCCACAGCTGGGGCTCGCTGATTGCGCTGGAAGCGGCTTCTCGCTTGAAAGAACGCGCCACCCACTTGGTGCTGGTGGGCACGGCCTACCCCATGAAGGTGTCGCCCGCGCTACTGGAAACATCGCTCAACGAGCCCATGAAAGCACTGACCATGGTGAATGTGTTTTCGCGCAGCACCCTGGCCGCGCCGCCCTCAGCGTTGGGCCCCGGCACCTGGGTGTTTGGCAGCAACATGGCGCTGGGGCGGCGGGTGTTGGGCAGCAACACAGCGGTCAATGTGTTCCACCGTGGATTCTCGGCCTGCAACAACTACGCCCATGGCGAAGAGGCCATGGCGCAGGTGCTGTGCCCGGTTCTGTTCGTGCTGGGCGAGCAGGACCAGATGACCACGCCCAAAGCCGCACAACTGCTGCTGGCCGCGACCCGCAAGCGCGCAGCACGCACTGAACTGCACATGGTGCCCGTGGGCCACCACCAAATGACCGAAGCCCCGGAGCAAACCCTGTCCGCCATCCGCCAGTTTCTGGCGAGTGGCGGACGGCCGTCAGCGCCTCAGTAGTTGCCTTTGTATTGGTTGCCAGCCGCCTTGTAGCGCTCTACGGCCTGCTTCAGTTGGGTGAACTCCGCGCATGGCAGGAAGCAGGCCTGGTTGAGCGCGCTCAGGCGCTTTTCGGCCATGGGCAGGTTGTTGGTCATCAGGTACAGCTCACCGGAGTATTCGAGTGCGCCCCGGTGCTGGGGGTTGATGCGCAGAGCGTCGTTGTAATACCTCTCGGCTCCCGCGAAATCAGGCTTGGCCGCCTTGCGCAGGCTGTAGCCCATGAGGTTATTCCAGTCTGCGTTGCCGGTGTCATTGATGCGCTTGAGCTCGTCAATAGCGGCCGCCCATTTCTTGGCAGCCAGATGTTCTCGCACGGATGCCAGTGCATCAGTGGCTGGGACTGGACTGGATTCGGCACCGGCGGCATACACGATGTGCGCGAAAAGTGCCAGCATGGCAATGCCAATCAGGCGGGTTAGAGGGTTCTTCATGGCGGGTCTCCTGGATGAGGCAGGCGTCGCGAGAATGAAGCTGGGCTGGCGATTCATCCTGCGGTTGCCACCAGAATGCTAGCAGCAATACCGCGTTCGAGTGCCAGAAACAGTAGATTCCGCTGCCTTTCCAGGTGCGGGCAACGAGCAAATTGGGGGCGCTTTTGTCAATCGGACTCCGGGCCAGACCCGATTCAAGATACAGGCTGCCCATCCGACATCTTGCTGCAGGTAATCACCTGTCAAAAATACCGTTAGTCCAAGTGGAATATGCGCCTCTAGCTACTATTTTTATAGTATTTACAGCATTCACGGTGATGCAACTTGCCATAAAAGGTGCAACACCAAATAATGCGGCATAGGTTCAATACATCGAAAAAATGAAGGACTGCGCATATGGGAAGGGTTGCAAGGCTATTGCTGATCGCATGGATATGTGTGGCGTCCCATGGCTGGGCAGCCCAGCCCGTTCGCGTAGGGGCGTATCCATTTTTGCCTTTTGTCGACAAAACTTCCGGTTTAACGTTTGACTTGGTACAGGCGCTGAACGCGTTTCAAAAAGATTACCGTTTTGAGGTGGTCAACACTTCAGCCAACCGCCGCTACCGGGACTTGGAAAGAGGTGCGTTCAGCATGGTGATGTTTGAAAACAAGATCTGGGGCTGGGACACTGCCAACGTGGATTCCAGCAAGGTGTTTTTACGTGGCGACGGCGAGGTGTATGTGGCCCGCAGTGCAAGCGGCCGGGGGCAAGAGTTTTTTCAGACGTTGAGTGACAAAAAAATTCTGGGCGTACTGGGCTATCACTACAGCTTTGCCAACTTTGAGTCCGATCCGACCGTGTTGGCCAGCAAATTCCACATCACGTTCAGCGCGGACAACGAGGTGAGCCTGCGCAACCTGCTGGGCGGGCATGGTGATGTTGCGGTGATTACCAAGTCCTACCTGAGCCGTTACCTGCTGCAGAATCCGAGCGCCCGCGACAAGCTGCTGGTGTCCGACCACATGGACCAAAACTACGCGCACACCATAGTGGTCCAAAAAGGGAGCAAACCCAGCGCGCAAGACATGGATGCCTTGCTGGCCCGCATGGAGTCGGCCGGGCTGTTGAAAAAACTGTGGGCCAAGTACGGTATCCACACCAACTGACTGCTTTTGCACGGGCCCTAGGCCAACTGCCCTTGCCAGTCACGGTCAGATACCCGACCATACGCCCTGAACTCAAGGAACGCCACCATGGACGCCAGCACCCCTCCAGCAACGACCACAACCGACCCGCGCAGTTTTCAAAGCTTTGCAGAGTTCTACCCTTTTTACTTGGGAGAGCACAGCAACACCACCTGCCGACGCCTGCACTTTGTCGGCTCTACGCTCACCCTGGCGTGCCTGGCCATGCTGCTGGCCACCGGCAAGCCGCAGTACCTTTTGTATGGCTTGTTGTGTGGCTATGGCTTTGCCTGGGTCGGCCACTTCGGGTTTGAGAAAAACAAGCCCGCCAGCTTCAAGCGCCCGCTCTACAGCTTTTTGGGCGATTGGTGCATGTACAGAGACATCTTGAGAGGCAGAATCCCTTTCTGATTCCGGGTTGATTCACTACTATTTTTGTAGCGCCTCGCGCAATGTGGTTGCCGGCCATCGGCCAATTTTCCATAAATTCTCGGTCACGACATCCGGCTTGAGCAGGGCTGCGCGCATCAGGGGTTCCAGCACTGTGGTGTCGAGGTTGGCCAACAGCACGTAGCGAGCCTGCTCATCGTGCACACCATCCTCATTGAGTTGCCCCACCCAATCAAGTCCCACCAGCATCTGCAGCACCGGCTCCAGTCGCAGCGGGTCCACTTGCATGGTGGTACGCAGTTGGGTCAGCGTCAGGCCTTTGTCCGCACCACTTCGCGCCTGATGCAGCAATTGAAGCGACTCCATTGCGAGTTGAAACTGCCAGCCATTGCCCAAACGACGGCGTGGTACACCCGCAATCAGGCTGGGCAAATACGCTGTCAACGCTGCGCCCAGCAGCACGATGACCCACACCACGTAGATCCACACCAGCAAAATCGGAACCGTGGCAAACGCGCCGTAAACCACGGAATAGGTTGGCACCTTGCTCAAATACAAGGCCAAGCCTTTGCGCGCCAGCTCCATGCCAGCGGACACAAACAGCCCCCCCATCCATGCGTGACCCCAGCGCACCTGGGTATTGGGGACATAGTGAAACATGGCCGCCATGCCAAAGGCCACCAGCACGAACTGCAAACCGTCCAGCAGTAGACTCACCCCGCCCGGCAGCCCGCCCACCAAGCCCTTGGAGGCGGAGACCGCATATGACGTGAGGGACAGGCTGGCACCCAAAAGCAGCGGCCCCAGCGTCATGGCGGCCCAGTAAATCAACACGCGCTGGCCCAGCGGCCGACGTTTGCGCACGCGCCAAATGCTGTTGAGCGTACGGTCAATCGTAAAAATAAGCGCCAGCGCCGTGATCAGCAGCACCGCCAACCCAGCCACCCCCAGTCGACTGGCCTTGCCGGCAAACTGGGTGAGGTAACCCAGCACCTGACGCGCAATGTTGTCGGGCACCAGGCTTTCAATCAGCCATTTCTGCAGCACATCCTGAAACTTCGCGAACATGGGGAAGGCCGTAAACACCGCCAGCGCCACGGTAATGAACGGCACCAGTGCAATGGTGGTGGTGAAGGTCAGACTGCTGGCGGTCAGGCCCAAGCGGTCTTCCCGAAAACGTTCGCGCAGGGTAATGGCGGCATCCCGCCAAGGAATGTTGGCCACGTCGCGCAGCCAGGGTTTGAGACGATGGAAGAATTGCATGGCACTATGATGCCATCAGCCGTAGCTCCAACGCTGGCGCAACGACGCACTGCTAATTTCCGGGCTCTAAAATCACGCGGCCCCACCGTATCGCAAAACTGGAGAGAAACCACGAGGCCATGGAAGCTGAACCCCAATCCACCCTGGACTCCGAATTGCACCGACTAAAGCGTTGGCTTTTGTTGCTGGAGGCCTGGAGCCAATGCCAACGCCACGCCAAAGATACCCAGCAACTCGCCCAGGGCCTGTGCCAATTGCTGGTGGACGGTGCCGGCTATGCGCACGCTGAGATAAGTCTTACCTTGCAGGGTGGCAATGGGATCCAATGCCAAGCAGGTCCGGTGCCGTCCAACGAGGGCTTGCGCAAGCTGGACTTTTCTTTGCAAGACGGCTCAACATTTGTTGGTAGCCTGCAGGTACACGCCCCGTTTGACACCGCCACGCGACCAGAAGACCACGGTTTTGTCGCGCGCTTGGCAAGCGACCTGGCCCATTCCGCCGTCCTTGCCGGGTCTGCCTATTCGCCCGTGCTGGCGCCCCGCCGCATGGAATTGCTCGCCCAAGCCATTGAGCAAAGCCCGTTTGGCATCATCGTCATGGACCTGGACGGTAAGGTCGAGTACTGCAACCGGGGCTTTGTGGAGTTGTCAGGGTTTGCGCATGCCGACATCATCGGTGTGACGCCCCACCCCTGGAACCCTTCTGAAACCACTGAAGCCATCTACCGCAGTCTACTGTCGCAGCAACCCATCGGCGACCGCTGGAATGGGGACGTGCAAAGCCGCCGCAAAGACGGCAGCATTTACTGGGAGCGCCAGGTGGTGTCCACGTTGCGCGATGCCGAAGGACAAACCACCCACCTGATCGTCGTCAAGGAAGACGTCAGCGACCGCAAACTGCGCCGGGCCGACTATGCGCAAACCCGGCACTTGCATGAGAAAGCGTTGGCCTCAAGCAGCAACGGCATCATGATCACACGCAGCGATGCGGACGACCACTCCATTGTTTATGTGAACCCGGCTTTTGAACGGATCACCGGCTACCGCGCTGATGAAGTGATAGGTCTGGAGGGTCGCTTCTTGGTGCGCGACGACTTGGCCCAGCCCGACCTGGAGCACATCCGCGCTGCACTGCGTGAAAAGCGCGAAGGCGCGGCCACGCTGCGCAACTACCGCAAGGATGGTTCGCTGTTCTGGAACGAGTTGCATATCGCTCCGGTGCGCGACTTGACCGGCGGCGCAACCACACACTTTGTCAGCGTTATCAACGACATCAGCGAACGGGTACGCTACCAGCATGCGCTGGAGTACCAGGCCAACCACGACAGTCTGACCGGCCTGGCCAACCGCAACCTGCTCAACGACCGCATCGAGCAGGCCATTGCCTGGGCCAAACGCAACGGCCAGGTCATGGGTGTGATGCTGCTGGACCTAGACCATTTCAAGCTCATCAACGATGCATCGGGCCATGGTGCAGGCGATGCCCTCCTGAAAGAAGTGGCAAACCGACTCACCGCTTGTGTGCGCGAAACCGATACCGTGGCCCGCTTGGGCGGGGACGAGTTCGTCATTCTTCTGACAGATGTACCGCAACCGGGTGACGTGGACAGGATCGCCGAGAAAATTTTGTCTGCGCTCTCGCGCCCAACCGAGGTGGACGGACGCGACGTTTTTGTGACTGCCAGCATCGGCGTGTCACTGTATCCACGTGATGGGGACCACGGTGAGATTTTGCTGCGTTATGCCGACATGGCCATGTACCGCGTCAAGGAGCACGGTCGCAACAGCGTGCGGCAGTTCATCCCCGAGATGGGGTCCACCGCCATCAGCCGTCTCGATATGGAAGCAGCCATGCGCCGTGGCCTGGAGCGTGGGGAATTTGTGCTGCACTACCAACCCAAGATCGACATCCAAACCCAACGTGTGGTTGGCGCAGAGGCCCTGGTGCGCTGGCAGCATCCGCAGATTGGGTTGGTCCACCCCATTGAGTTCATTCGCATAGCCGAGGAAACCGGTCTCATCCTGCCACTCGGAGAATGGGTCATTGCCGAGGCCTGCCGCCAGCAGGTGTTGTGGCAGAGGCAAGGTTTACCCCCATTGAAAATCGCTATCAATATGTCGGCCCGCCAGTTTCGCCAGGATGAACTGACGGACCGTATCGCAGCCATTTTTGCCAGTACCGGAGTCAACCCCACGCTCATTATTCTGGAGCTGACAGAGAGTATGGTGATGCACGACGTGGACAGCACCTTGTTGTCTTTGCGGGCACTCAAAAACCTCGGCGTATCGCTCTCTCTGGATGACTTTGGCACCGGCTACTCCAGCCTGTCCTACCTGCGGCGTTTTCCGATTGACGAGCTAAAAATCGACCGCTCCTTCGTCAACGACATTCACACCAACCCGGACGATGCCGCCATTGCAGGTGCCATTATTGCCATGGCACACAGCCTGGGTCTGACGGTGGTGGCAGAAGGTGTAGAAAACATGGAGCAAGCCGATCTGCTGAGCACGATGGGCTGCAACCAAGTGCAGGGCTACTACTATGCGCGTCCACTCACCGTCGCGGCGTTCGCTAACCGCTTGCGCGAGCCTACGGACCACCCCGCATGAAACGCTTGAACTGGCGCGCGGTGCCGCGAGGGGAGTTGGCCAAATTGCTGGAACACGCAAGGCTGGAAGACTCGCGGGCCGTAGGCACCACGACCGTGTACCACCTTACGGTTGATGGCGAGGAACAGATGGCGGTTTCACTACCCGATGGCCAAGCAGTGATCGTGGAGATGAACAGCGCCCCGCCGAACAAGCGCCGCCGACTCGACCCCAAAACACGGTGATGCGCATTTGTTTTAAGCTATGCGGCTTACTATGCACGCAAACTCCCCCTCTACCCCCGCCCACTCCGTTCAACTCAGCCGTTGGGTTGCCGTCGCAAGCACCCTCGGTTTGATATTGCTGGGCCTGCTCTGGGAACTATGGCTGGCGCCCACCGGCAGCGGTACGCTGGCGCTCAAGGTACTTCCCTTGTGCATTCCACTGGCAGGTTTGCTGAAAAACCGCATGTACACCTACCGCTGGGTCAGTCTGATGGTATGGCTGTATTTCACTGAGGGCGTGGTGCGCGCCTGGAGCGACAAAGCGCCCGGTAACTGGTTAGCACTTCTGGAAGTCTTCCTCTGCGTGGTGCTGTTTGTGGCCTGCACCTTCCATATCCGATTGCGCCTCAAACACGCCAAGACGCTGCCAAAGCCTGCAGAAGACTTACCCAACCACCCAGCGCCATGACAGACGTAGAAGCCCTGCGCACCACGCTGCGAACTTTGGTGGGCGAGGCCCACGTGCTGACCGAGGGCGACCTGACCGCCTATGAGCAAGACTGGCGCAAACGCGAACGCGGCCGCGCATTGGCCGTGGTGCGCCCTGGCACCGCGGCTGAAGTGGCGGCGGTCGTCGCTGCTTGCGCTGCCGCGGGAGTGAGCTTGGTACCCCAGGGCGGCAACACGGGCATGGTGGTGGGCTCCATCCCCGACGCTACTGGCACCCAAGTGTTGCTCAGTCTGCAGCGCCTCAACCGCATCCGCAGTATGGATGCGGCCAACCTGACCGTGACGGTAGAGGCCGGCTGTGTGCTGCAAACGCTGCAGGAGGCGTGCGAGAAAGAAGGATTTTTGTTCCCGTTGAGCCTGGCCGCCGAGGGCAGTTGCACCATTGGCGGCAACTTGGCCACCAACGCGGGCGGGACGCAGGTGGTGCGCTACGGCAACACCCGTGAGCTGTGTCTGGGTCTGGAAGTGGTCACCGCCCAAGGCCACCTATGGGATGGCCTGAGCGGTCTGCGCAAAGACAATACGGGGTATGACCTGCGGCATCTGTTTATCGGCTCTGAGGGCACCCTGGGCGTGATCACCGCGGCCACGCTGCGCATGTACCCGCTGCCAGCGGCCCAGCTAACTGCCTTTGCCGCAGTGCCGTCACTGGAGGCGGCCGTGGAGCTACTCGGTCTGGCACACCGGCACCTGAACGCAGGGCTCACCGGTTTTGAAGTGATGGGCGAAATCGCACTAGGCCTAGTGCGCAAACACTTTGTGCAGCAAAACGTGCCCTTTGGCGGTCTGTCGCCCTACTGCGTGGTGCTGGAAAACTCGGACCACGAGTCTGAGAGCCACGCCCGTGCGCAGTTTGAGCGCTTGCTGGAAGCAGCATTGGAGCAAGGCTGTGTGCTTGATGCCGTGGTGGCTGAGAACATTGCCCAGGCCCGGGCCCTGTGGCATATCCGCGAGAGCATTCCGCTGGCCCAAGCCCAAGAGGGGCTGAACATCAAACACGACATTTCTATCGCCGTGTCACGCATCCCCGCCTTTGTACGTGAGACCGACGCGCTGCTGGAGCAACACTTCCCTGGCGTGCGCTTGGTCAACTACGGCCACCTGGGCGATGGCAACTTGCACTACAACGTGCAGGCCCCGATTGGTGCCGACGCAGAGGCTTTTTTGCGCGACCAGGAAGCCCCCATCAATACACTGGTGTACGACGTGGTGGACCGCTACCGTGGCTCCATATCGGCGGAGCATGGCATCGGAAGCCTCAAGCGCGACAAGCTGGCGCACCACAAATCCCAGGTGGCTCTGCAGGCGATGCGCGCTATCAAGGGCGCACTGGACCCGCAGAACCTTCTTAACCCTGGGCGCGTACTATCCATTCCATAGCACCCAGCGCGCAGTCCGCATGCACCAAGGCAGTATTTGGCTTTAATGCTTGGTGACCCCTTCATTTCAATTGACAGGACTTTCCGTGGCTCACCTCATTCTTCTGGGCATTGTGTATGTGTCCTTTATCAGCCTCGGTTTGCCCGATGGCATTTTGGGCGTAGCCTGGCCGGCCATTCGGGCTGACATGGACCAGCCGCTGGCCGCGGTGGGGGTGGTCACCATCACCATGACTGCTTGTGCCGCCGCGGCAAGTTTTCTTGCGGGTCCGCTGGCCAAGCGCGTGGGAACTGGCTTGGTAGTGGCAATCAGTTGCTTGATGACGGCACTGGCGTTGATTGGCTTCGCCTATGCCCCCTCTTTTGTCTGGCTGGTCGCTCTAGGCATTCCGTTGGGGCTGGGCTCCGGCGCAGTGGACACCAGCCTGAATCATTTTGTGGCAGCGCACTATTCTTCGCGCCATATGAATTGGCTGCACGGCTTTTGGGGAGTTGGCGCCACCACGGGCCCGCTCATCATGGGTGTGGCATTGGCCAGCAGCACGGGCTGGACGGCTGGCACGCAGGCGATAGGCTTGGTCCAATTGTGTCTGGCGGTTCTACTGTTTTCCACGCTGACACTCTGGTCGCAAGAGCGTTCTACGCCGTCGGCTGGAGATGCCGAACACGTCACGCCCAAGTTCAAACCCGTGCGCCCTCTGGCCGTGTGGTTGGCACCTACCAGTTTTTTGTTTTATGTCGCTGCTGAAATGGGGACCGGTCTGTGGGCCGCCAGTATTTTGGTGACGGACCGTGGCGTGTCTCCCACCCAAGCGGGTGTCTGGGTAGCGGTTTTCTTTGGCTCCATCACCGCCGGCCGGTTTGGTGTGGGCCTGATTGCCAACCGCCTGGGTAACCGTAAACTGGTGCAGCTGGGCATTGCAGTTGCCATTGCAGGGGCCATCCTTTTTGCCGCGCATGGCGTACTGGGGGCGGCTTCGCAATTCGGGCTGGTGCTCATGGGCCTTGGCTGCGCACCGATATTTCCTTCGCTCATGCACGAAACCGCGCGCCGGTTTCCAGACGATGTGGCCCGCACCGTGATTGGTCGCCAAATGACGTTTTCGTATATTGGTGGATCCGTGGTGCCTGCTTCCTTTGGCCTGCTTGCCACATGGGCGGGCTTAGGCGCTGTGATGCCGGTAGTGGTGGTGGTGCTGATCGCACTGCTGGCCATTACCACGGTCCTTAACCGCCTGACCTGACACCCACCCCGAACACCCGCGATCTTTCGCCGTGGCCCTTTAAAATTCCCCCATGACCAGCTTGCCCCCTGAGCGCCCCGTGCGCAGCCAATACGAAGACTTCATGCGCCATGTGTACACCACAGGCGTCTTCAAAGCCGACCGCACCGGCACCGGCACCAAGAGTGTGTTTGGTTACCAGATGCGTTTTGACCTGAATGAAGGCTTTCCGCTCGTTACTACCAAGAAAGTGCACCTGCGCAGCATCATCCAGGAGCTGCTCTGGTTCTTGACCGGCTCTGCCAACAACAACTGGCTCAAAGAGCGCGGCGTCACCATCTGGGACGAGTGGGCCAACCCCGACACCGGCGACTTGGGCCCGGTGTACGGCGTGCAATGGCGCAGCTGGCCTACGCCAGACGGTGGCCACATCGACCAAATTGCCGACGTCATCAAAACCCTCAAGACCAACCCCGACAGCCGCCGCATCATCGTGAGCGCCTGGAACGTGGCCGAACTCAGCAAGATGGCACTCATGCCCTGCCATGCGTTCTTTCAGTTTTATGTGGCCCCGGCCGAAACCGAAGGCGGGCGCGGCAAACTGAGCTGCCAGCTCTACCAGCGCAGTGCGGATATCTTTTTGGGCGTGCCCTTCAACATTGCCAGCTACGCCCTGCTCACCCACATGGTGGCCCAGCAGTGCAACCTGGACGTGGGCGACTTCATCTGGACCGGCGGCGATTGCCACATCTACAGCAACCACACCGAGCAGGTGGAGCTGCAGCTGAGCCGCGCGCCCATGGCCTACCCCACGTTGCATATCAAGCGCAAGCCCGAAAGCATCTTCGACTACCAGTTTGAAGACTTTGAGGTGCAAGGCTACGAGTGCCACCCCGCCATCAAGGCACCGGTCGCGGTGTGATGGCCGGCACGATGCACACATCCGCCCCCCTGCCCCGCCTCCACCTGATTTACGCCCGCGCCGCCAATGGTGTGATCGGCATCAACGGCACCTTGCCTTGGCATTTGCCCGAGGACTTGGCGCACTTCAAGCGGACCACGCTGGGCTGCCCGGTCATCATGGGGCGCAAGACCTGGGACTCGCTGCCGCCGAAGTTCCGCCCCCTGCCCGGCCGCGCCAACATCGTCATCACCCGCCAGGCGGATTGGAACGAAATAGGCGCCCAGCCCGCATCCGATATGCGCGAGGCGCTACAACTTTGTGAGCAGGCTGCAGAAGTTTGGGTGATTGGCGGCGCGCAGCTCTACGCCCTGGCCGAACCGCTGGCGACGACTGCGGTGGTCACCGAGATAGAGAAAGACTTTGACGGCGACGCCTTCGCACCCACCTTGGGCGCAGCTTGGCAGGAGACCGCCCGTGAGCGCCATGTGGCGGCCAGCGGCCTACCTTTCAGCTTCGTCACATACACCCGCACCGCACCATGAAACTCGCCACCTGGAACGTCAACTCTTTAGGCGTGCGCCTGCCCCAGGTGCTGGACTGGCTGGCTGCCAATCCGGTGGACGTGCTGGCCCTGCAAGAGCTCAAGCTCACCGACGACAAGTTTCCCGCTGACGCGTTTGAGACCATCGGCTACCACGCGCAGTGGTTCGGCCAGAAAACCTACAACGGCGTGGCCCTGCTCACGCGCGCACCGGCCAGCGATGTCATCAAAAACATCCCCGGCTTTGATGACGACATGTCCCGCGTGATCACCGGCACCGTGGAAGGTGTGCGGGTGATTGGCGCTTACTTCCCCAATGGACAGGAGCCAGGCAGCGACAAGTTTGAATACAAGATGGAATGGCTGACCGCCCTGCGCCGATGGGTAAAGGAAGAGCTGTCCGTTCACCCCAAGCTGGTGCTGATGGGCGACTACAACATCACCTTTGACGAAGACGATGTGTGGGACCCGGTGAACCTGGAAGGCACCATCCACTGCACGGAAGAAGAGCGTTACCACCTGCGCGCCTTGATCGCGTTAGGCCTGCATGACAGCTATCGCCTGTTTGCCTATCCCCCAAAAAGCTATAGTTGGTGGGACTACCGTGACGCGGGTTTTCGCCGCAACCGGGGAATGCGCATTGACCACATTTTGGTCAGCGAAACCCTGCGCCCCAGCGTGATCGCTTGCACCATTGACAAAACACCCCGCAAGAACGAGCGCCCCAGCGACCATGCGCCGGTGATCGTGGACATATCCTTGTCCGCATAAAAAAAACCGACGCATGCGTCGGTTTTTTTGCTCTTGTTTCAGGAGCTACTTGCGCAGCATCCATGAGGGCTAGAGCCTCGAATAACTCCGATCTACTCCAGCCCAAGCTCCTGGATTTTGCGAGTGATCGTATTGCGGCCGATACCGAGCTTGTGCGCGGCCTCGATACGGCGGCCCTTGGTATTGGCCAATGCCGCCAATATGAGGCGGGACTCAAACCGGCGTGTCAGCGTGTCCCACACCTCTGGCTGACCGGAGCCCAATAGGGCCACGGCCTCAGTCTCCAGCTCGGCCTCCCACCCCTCCAAGGGGCCGTGTGCTGCGGCTGCCAGTGCAAGCACGTGGGACAAGTCTTCGGACTCATGCACTGCGGCGGACATTGGGGAGGGGGCATCCGCTACCACGCTCCTCGCCTGAAACTCGGGGGCTGAGGCAAGTGCCGGTTTGGCTTGCACGGGCTCTCCGGTTTCCGTTCGGCCCAAACTCACTTCGGGAGGAAGGTCCTTGCGCTCAATCACCTGCGATGGGGCCATCACGGTGAGCCAGTGGCAAATGTTTTCCAACTGGCGAACATTGCCCGGAAAACCAAAGCCTTCCAACCAGGCCAAGGCCAGATCCGAAATACGCTT
This sequence comes from Curvibacter sp., assembly GCA_004293725.1. Classification (GTDB taxonomy): domain Bacteria; phylum Pseudomonadota; class Gammaproteobacteria; order Burkholderiales; family Burkholderiaceae_C; genus Allorhodoferax. The sequence continues at coordinate 35,964 of REAW01000009.1, read as the reverse complement.
GGGTTCCACACCAAGTTGCTTGGCGCTTTGCTGGAGGAAATGGCGTGTCAGCATGGACACGTCTTCTTTACGCTCGCGCAGCGCTGGCAGACGCAAGCGAATCACGTTGAGGCGGTGAAACAAGTCTTCGCGGAACGCGCCGTCTTTGACCCGCTGCTCCAGGTCTTGGTGGGTTGCAGCAATCACCCGCACGTTGGATTTGACCGCGCTGTGTCCGCCCACCCGGTAGAAATGCCCGTCGCTCAACACCCGCAGCAAGCGCGTTTGCAACTCGAAGGGCATATCGCCGATTTCGTCCAAAAACAAGGTGCCGCCATCCGCCTGCTCGAAGCGGCCCCGGCGCATGGTTTGCGCGCCCGTAAAGGCGCCGCGCTCATGGCCGAAGAGTTCGCTCTCCAGCAGGTCTTTGGGGATGGCGGCAGTGTTGATAGCTACAAAGGGGCCATCGGTGCGCGGGGAATGTTTGTGCAGCGCACGTGCCACCAGCTCTTTGCCAGAGCCCGATTCACCCGTGATCATCACCGTGACGTTGCTTTGGCTCAGCCGGCCTATCGCGCGAAACACGTCCTGCATGGCGGGCGCCTGGCCCAGCATTTCGGGCGACTCGGCCATGCGTTCTTCGCTGACCTCTTCGCGCTGGCTTTCTTCCACCGCGCGACGAATCAGTTCCACCGCCTTAGGAAGATCAAAGGGCTTGGGGAGGTATTCGAATGCGCCACCCTGGAACGCACTGACTGCACTGTCCAGATCAGAGAAAGCCGTCATGATGATGACGGGCAGCCCCGGATGTTTTGCTTTGACTTTCTCAAGCAAATCCAGCCCCGAGCCACCGGGCATACGAATGTCGCTCACCAGAATTTGTGGGCCTTCGTCATCAGCCGCTGTGCTGAGCGCAGTAAGTACATCGCGTGGATTGGAAAAGCTGCGCGTAGGCAAATGCTCGCGCAGCAGCGCCTTCTCCAGTACGAAGCGGATGGACTGGTCATCATCTACGATCCAAATCGGCTTCATGTCGTGGCGCACCCTTGTGGTCTTGTGATTACGGTAACGGTATCAAAATCTTGAAGTCCGTCCGGCCCGGCACGCTATCGACTTCGATCAGACCATGGTGTTGCTGTACAAAGGTTTGCGCCAATGTCAACCCTAGCCCAGAACCACCTTCCCTGCCCGACACCAGCGGATAAAAAATGCGATCTCTGATCGAATCTGGCACGCCAGGTCCGTTGTCGATCACATGCAATTCCAATGCCAACCGGTAGCGTTGTTTGCCAAATGTGGTTTGCCGGGTCACGCGGGTCTTGAATGTCACACACCCATCGCCAGCCGCAATGCGTTCGATAAGTGCCTGGCAAGCGTTGTGGGCAATGTTTAACACGGTTTGAATGAGCTGCTCCCGGTCGCCACGGAACTCGGGAATCGAGGTGTCGTAGTCCCTCACCACGCGCAGCCCCTTTGGAAATTCGGCCAGGATCAGCGAGCGCACACGTTCGCACACCTCATGGATGTTCACATCGCCCACCAAATGCGGCCGCCTGTGCGGTGCTAGCAAGCGGTCCACCAGGCTTTGCAGGCGATCTGCTTCGTGGATGATGACCTGGGTGTACTCGTTGAGCTCGGGCGACTCCATCTCCATTTCCAACAATTGCGCCGCACCACGGATGCCGCCCAGCGGGTTCTTAATTTCGTGGGCCAGGTTGCGGATCAGTTCCTTATTGGTTTGGGCCTGCTCTGCAAGGCGCTCTTCTCGGTCCTGGCGGGTTTGCTGCTCCTGGGGCACCATTTCAATAATGATGTCGTCTGACTGCTCGGTTCGGGTCACAATCACATGCACCGGCATGGGCTCATGCGCAGCGCGCTTGAGCCAAGCGTCATAGCGCAGCGCGGCAAAGGCGTTCTCAGAAGCGCCCTCCAGCGCGCTTTGCAAAGAAGCGGGCTCAGTAAACAAATCGGCAAAACTGGAGCCCAGCAGCGTGCGGCGGGAGGTACCCAATGCGTCTTCCAGCGCAGCATTCGAAAACAACACGCGTGCGTCCACATGCACTACCGCTACCAACGTAGCCAGCAGGTCGAAAGCGGCAAAGTACTCAGACTCGGATGCAGGGAGGTTCACGGCGCAAAAAAGGGAGGAAATTGCACGCCCTTGGCGTACAACGAAAAACTTATTTGACAGCGATGGGGCCGCTGGAGGCAGGCACCCGGCCCAGTTCGCGGCGAATACCTGCAATATCACTCTCGTTGCGTGCCAGGGCCGCCTTGAGTTCAGCCACACGGTCCAAATACTTTTGGTGGTTGCGGGTCTCAGGCCCCAGTTTTTCCGGCTCGCCGTTGTTGTACTCTTTCACCAGCTCGGCTTGGCGGGCTTCCGCTTTTTTTAGTTCCGACTCCAGAATAAGGCGGGCATCCGAGTCCTTGGCGCGCTGGTCAGAGGAGTCAATCCGCGGAGTCGCAGTACCTCCGCCACTGGAAGCCAGCTTGACCCCGGCACTGGCCGCAGGTCTGGCGGACTGCACCACAGTTACATTGCCGCCCGACAACAACTTGCAGTTTTTGGCCTGCGCTTCGGAAACGGTGTTGGTGTACTCATTGCCACACCGGTAAATGCGGTCTTGCGCCAACACCGAAGAGGTGCAAGCCAGGGCCAGCCAGGAAATCAATAAAGTGGTTTTCATGCAGTGTCCGCGCCAACAGGTCATAGGCACTTGATTCAGTATGCGCTAAAAAGTGCCCAAGAACAAAGTAGGCCCTAGTATCCATGCGGATTGGACCGGAATTTGTGTCTGTTTGTTTGCAAAAAAAAGGACGGCTTGCGCCGTCCTTTCATTCTGCTGGTCTGCCAAGAAGGCAGCGCGCGTTACAGAGAAAAGTACATATCGAACTCGACAGGGTGTACCGACATGCGGTAACGGGTCACTTCCTGCATCTTCAGGTCGATGTAGGCATCGATCATGGAGTCAGTAAACACGCCACCCTTGGTCAGGAACGCGCGGTCCTTGTCCAGATGCTCCAAGGCTTGATCCAAGCTGTGGCACACGGTTGGCACCTTTGCATCTTCCTCGGGAGGCAGATGGTAGAGGTCCTTGGTGGCTGCTTCGCCGGGATGGATCTTGTTTTCCACGCCATCCAGACCCGCCATCAACAAGGCTGCGAAGCCGAGGTAAGGGTTCATCAATGGATCGGGGAAACGTGCTTCCACGCGACGGCCTTTGGGGTTCGCCACAAACGGAATACGGATGGAAGCGGAACGGTTCTTGGCGGAGTACGCCAATTTCACCGGTGCTTCAAAGTGAGGAACCAAGCGCTTGTAGCTATTGGTACCGGGGTTGGTGATGGCGTTCAGGGCACGTGCGTGCTTGATGATGCCGCCAATGTAGTACAGCGCAAAGTCAGACAAACCAGCATAGCCGTCGCCAGCAAACAAGTTCTTGCCGTCTTTCCACACGGACTGGTGCACGTGCATGCCGGAACCGTTGTCGCCGTGGTAAGGCTTGGGCATGAAAGTGGCTGTCTTGCCGTAGGCATTGGCCACGTTGTGGATCACGTACTTTTGCAACATGGTCCAGTCAGCGCGCTCAACCAGTGTGGAGAAGCGTGTGCCGATTTCGTTCTGGCCAGCGCCTGCCACTTCGTGGTGGAACACTTCAACCGGGATGCCCAAGGATTCGAGGATCAGGGACATCTCAGCGCGCATGTCTTGCGTGCTGTCAACAGGAGGAACGGGAAAGTAGCCGCCCTTGGTGGTGGGACGGTGGCCACGGTTGCCGCCTTCGAGCTTGGAGCCAGTGTTCCAGGGTGCTTCGTACTCTTCAATTTCGTAGAAGGTGTTGTTGGGATCGGTGCTCCAACGCACGCCATCGAAGAGGAAGAATTCTGGCTCTGGACCGAAGTAAGCCGCATCGCCAATACCCGAGGCCTTGAGGTAGGCTTCAGCGCGCTTGGCAATAGAGCGAGGGTCACGGTCGTAGGACTTGCCGTCGGAAGGCTCGACCACATCACAGTTCATGATGATGGTGGTTTCTTCGAAGAACGGATCAATGTTGGCGGTATTGGGATCGGGCATGAGCAACATGTCCGAAGCTTCAATACCTTTCCAGCCAGCGATGGAAGAACCGTCGAACGCGTGGCCGGAAGTGAACTTGTCTTCATCAAAATGGGAGACTGGCACTGTAGTGTGCTGCTGCTTACCACGGGTGTCGGTAAAACGGAAGTCAACGAATTTGACCTCGTTTTCCTTCACCATCTTCATTACGTCTGCGACGGTCTTGGCCATCAAATACTCCTGTTGCACGGTTGTAAAAAGAATTGCCCAGCGAACAATGCAGCTTTTGTGCCAAAAGTCACAAGCCCAGCAATTAGGCAGAGAAGCTTATTTTGCCTTGAGAAAGCGCGTTGTTCCTGACACGCACCGGAAGGAGACTTGCGGCCACAGCATGCCGGGACTAGTTTTAAACCCAAAATGGTGCATTTGCAAATTGCACCAAATTTGTGCAAGATCAGCCTCGCACCAATTCGGGGCCGAGCGACATCCCCATTGCGCGCAGATCAGCCATGAGCGCGCGGAAAGCGCTTTCCACCGCATCAGGCGGCCCCTTGACGCCTAGCTCAATATGGCGGCCCCACTTCGGATGGTCCACACTGGGCAAACTAAATACTTTGATAGCGTGCTCTCGCTCCAGGGTCTCCATGAGCGGCGTGAGTGTCGACTCCATGGCACCAAAAACAATCACAGAGCGTTCAAGGTAAGCCTCACGGACGAACAGGTGGGAGTAGCGCGTATCCAACACCCCTTCCACCATGGGCCAGGCCATCACCGGAAAACCTGGAACAAAGTGGATATGTCCACCACCCAGCCCCATGCAAGTGAAGCCTGGAATTTTGTTGTACGGGTTGGGGATGATCTCCGCCCCTCGCGGAAACATGCCCATATTCAGACGGTGCACATTGTCTGCGCGGTCGGGTTCATAGGGCATGCCCTGTTCTTGGGCCACGTCTTGCATGCGCTCGCGGATCAGGGCCTCCGCCTGCGGATGCAATTCCAGCGGCAGTCCTAGCGCCTGGCCAGCACATTGGCGGGTGTGGTCATCGGGGGTGGCGCCAATGCCACCAAATGAAAACACAACGTCACCCGAGGCGAAGGCGCGCTGCAGGGTCTGGGTAATGCGAGCGGGGTCGTCGCCCACGTAGTCGGCATACGCCACCGAGAGCCCGCGGGCTGAAAGAAGCTCGATAGCCTTGCCCAAATGCTTGTCGGTTCGTTTGCCCGAAAGAATTTCGTCCCCAATGATGATGAGCCCAAAGTTCATGTCAGCTCCAGAAGGCCTGCGTTAGGCAGTGGCTCTGGTGCAGGGGCCGCGGCCCGCTCCAGGCGCAACTGTTGCAACGCAGCCAGGCAGTAATGGGTGAACCAAAGTGAGGAGAAGGCGAAGATGAGCGTATAGAGCCAAATGGACAGTGGCACCAAAACAGGCGCCAGCGCCACGGCCACAAAACCAATCGACCAAACCAAACTGGGCGCGGCCCCCAGGTAACCAGTAAAAACACCCATTCCCAGCAACCACCAACGGTGGCGCTGCATCAAGGTGTGGCGCTCTTCCTTGGTGGCATGGTCCGCCAAGGCGTCAAAAGCCAGTACACGGTAGGTCAACCAGCCCCAAACAAGCGGCGGCAGCACCAACACCAATGGCGGCACAAACCAAAGTGGAAGCGATATGACCAAGAGCACCAATGCCACCAGACTTGCGCCCACCCCCCAAAGCACACTCTGCAGATAGGACGCTCCACCCGTCCGCTCCAGTGCAAGAAACCTGCGCTGCGTCACCAGGCGCACGATCAAGGGCGTCATCAAAGTGGCTACCACCAGCAAGCTGGCCACCACAATCAGTGGCGTAGCCAAAGCAATCACGATCAGTGGCACCAACACAGTCTTGAGTTTGCCTGCGCCGATGGATTCGAGCCAAGCCCAAAGCTGGTTGAGCAGGTCCGATGACTCCAAAAGACCCTGCACGGCGGCAAGCGCGGGGTCCATATACAGGTACCCAAGGCCCGCAATCAGACCGATCACCAAGAGTAAAGGCAAGAGGGAAAGCCCGATCACCTTGGGGTGCAAGCAGTAAGCAACCGAGCGCCAAAACGCGTCAAGTAAGGCATTCATCCAGTTACTCCTTGGCTTGCACGGCCTGCAATTCGGCGGCGCTGAGCCAACGCCATTGACCGGGGGCAAGGTCCGCAGGCAATGCCACGCCGCCGATGCGGGAGCGGTGCAAGCCCTCTACGCGATTGCCCACGGCTGCCAACATGCGTTTGACTTGGTGGTACTTGCCTTCGGTCAATGTCAGGCGCAGATGGAATTCTCCGACGGCTTCGCAGGCAGCTGCCCGCACAGGGGCAGGATCATCGTCCAGCACCACACCGGCCAGCAGCTTTTGAACCTGACGCTCGTCGAGCGCGTGTTTAACGGTCACTTCGTACACCTTGGGTACATGGTGCTTGGGCGAGCTCATACGGTGAATAAACTTACCGTCGTCCGTGAGCAACAACATGCCCGTGGTGTCCTGATCCAGCCGACCCACTGCCTGTACGCCCTGCACCGCCGCTTTTTGCGGCCGCAGGCGCAGAGGCGATGGCAGCAAGGTGTAAATGCTGGGGTAGGTCGACGGTTTTTGCGAGCACTCGGTACCGGCCGGTTTATGCAGCACCAGATAGGCCTTCTCGAAGTAACGCCACTCCACACCTTGCACCTTGAAACGCAAGCCTTCCGCTACTAATTCAGTAGCTGCTTGCGTAATAAAGACAGGTGATTCAGTGCTATTTGGCATATAGACCTGCACCAGCCCCTGCTGAATCAAACCTGCACAGACCCGGCGCGTACCAAAGCCTTGCGAATAGAGAATTTCCTGTAGTTGCATAGGCACTAGTATCGCAGCCACAATCAGATAAACTGCAAAATGTTCCCGCCCAACGAAAGCCCGCCTCATGACCGATGATTTGGTGTTTAGTGACGAGCAAGCCGAAACCACCAGCCGCAAAACCCTGCCGCCTTGGCAGATTTTGGTTGTGGACGATGAGCCCGCCGTGCACGAAGTCACCAAACTGGTCTTGTCAGACTTTGAATTGGACGGGCGTGGCCTGCACTTCAGCCACTGTTACAGCGCAGCCGAAGCGCGTGCGCTGCTTGCAGACCGAACCGACATTGCCCTGATCCTGCTGGATGTGGTGATGGAATCCGAACATGCCGGACTGGACTTGGCTCGGCACATTCGCGAAGAACTGGGCAACCTCAATGTACGCATCATTCTCCGCACTGGCCAACCAGGACAAGCGCCTGAAGAGCAGGTCATCCGGGATTACGACATTAATGATTACAAGGAAAAAACAGACCTCACGCGGCGTAAACTGATCACCGTTTTTTACGCCGGGTTGCGCGCCTACCGCGACTTGATGCGTATCGAGCATGCCAGTCAAGGGTTGCGACGCTCCATTGAAGCTATCAGCCAGGTGTGTGATTCCGGCAATCTGCGCGCCTTTGCCTCTGCGGTGCTAGAGCAAGTCAACTATTTGCTGGACCTTCATGGCGAGGGCCTGTGTGCCAGCCGCGTCTCCGCTTATACGGCCAATGCCACGCATGGGGAGCTCAAGGTGCTAGCCGCCACCGATGCCTACTCTCAGCTCATGGTCAATGAGGAATTGAATAACCTGCCAGAGCAGGTGAAGACTGCCATTTCCCGGGCTTTGTCAGACAAGGTCAGTCACCACGATGAGCGGTATTACGCGGGCTATTTCAAGACCAAGGCCGGTAGCGAAAGCCTGATCTATATGGAATTTGCAGAAGCAATGAGCGGGCAAGCCCACGAACTGCTGGAGCTGTTTTGCCGCAATGTCGCCATCACCTACGACGGACTGCTGCTGCGTGAAGACACTGAAACGGCCCAGCGCGCCACTATCTGCATTTTGGGAGGTGCCATAGAAAAACGCGGTAGCGAATCAGGCAATCATTTGCAGAGAGTCGGTGACATTGCAGCATTGCTAACCGCAGCTACTGGCGGCACCGAACAGGAGATTGAGCTGATGCGGGTTGCTGCAACTCTGCATGACGTGGGCAAGGCATCCATACCCGACCACATTCTGACCAAACCGGGCGCCTTGACACCCGAGGAATGGGCCACTATGCAGACCCATTCGCAAGAAGGCCACAAACTTTTGTCGCACTCCCGTTCCCGAGTTCACACACTCGGCGCTCAGTTGGCTCTGGAACACCATGAGCGCTGGGACGGCACTGGCTACCCCAACGGCTTAGCCGGTGATTCCATCAGCCTGCACGGGCGCATTGCAGCGGTCGCCGATGTTCTCGATGCTCTGGTTTGCGCAAGCCACTACAAGCCAGAATGGACTCTGCAAGCGGCCCTCGACTACATTCGAGCAGGCTCGGGAAAGCATTTTGATCCAACCATGGTGAAGCTGCTTGACCAACACCTGGATGCAGTAAAAGCCATTTACACGCGCTGAGCCCATTGGAAAAGCCATGTAAACTTTTGCCCAAACAGAAGAGCCGCGCTTGCCGGCCTCATTTACAGGGTGGTATTTGATGATGCTTTACTTCCTATCAGGAGTGTTGTTGGGTGCAGCGATTGTTTGGTGGGCAAAACATTACGTAGAACGCCGACGGCATCGGATTCCCACATCATGGCCTCTGAAAACCCGCTTGCTCGTCAACACCCAAGAACGCTCCGTCTGGCTTTGGCTTACCAAGGTCATGTTTGACCAGCACGTTCTCATCAAACTCCCGGTAACACGTTTCACCGCGCCCATGAACCAGACCGAAGCAACCCACTGGTACAAGCTACTTAATGGGGTTTACTGCACCTTCACCATTTGCGATGTGGATGGGCGCGTTATTGGTTGTGTGGATGTGCTGGGCCCAAATGGGCTGTCTATGGGAAACCAAAGCCTCAAACACAGCCTGCTCGACCAGTGCAGTATTCGCTACTTGGTCGTAGACCCAACCAATCTGCCCCACCTGAGTCAAATCCGCGCCGCTTTCCTTGGCGAGGACGAGAAATCGCACCATAGCCAGCCCCTGGATTCTCGTTTTCAGGATATGCGGGAGCATTTGCAGGCCGTGGTAACAAGGCAGCGCCAAAGCAAAGCAGCGGAAACCACACCGTCTGGCTTGGTTCCTCTGGCAGGCCCTGAATACCCGGAAAGCCGCTTAGCGTCAGGCTGGGAGCTCAATTCCTTCGTCAGCCCCTTGGACAGCCGGGTCGAAGAACCCAAGCTCTAGGCTGAACTGGAGAGTTCTCCACGCAGGCGGCAATGTGAGCAAGGCCGCCGTTCTGCAACGAAGTGCTAGCTGCTCCCTGAGCTTATTTATTTTTCAGTTTCCCGCGCGGAATCACAGCAGTGGTAACAGTGGCCCGCACAGGATCCACCAAGCCACCTGCAGGCTTTGGCGGTGAAGTATCTTTTTTGGGTTTCTTTGTTTCTTTGTTGGACTTTTGCTGACCTTTGGCCATAGCGGACTCCTTTGGGATAGTGGTAATGTCAACCCAGTTTAACTGCCCCAAAACCCAACCGATGCAAAGACAGATACAAATACAAGAAGCGGAGGTGGAAACAACGGCGATCCGGGCCCAAGGCGCCGGCGGTCAAAATGTCAACAAAGTGTCCAGCGCCATCCACCTTCGCTTTGACATATCCGGTTCATCTCTGCCCTGCGAAGTGAAAGAACGTTTGCTCGCCTTGCAAGACAGCCGCATCACCCGCGAAGGTGTATTGGTTATAAAGGCCCAGCAATTTCGGACCCAAGAACTTAACCGGCTGGATGCCTTCGAACGACTACACACTCTAGTGAACAGTGTTGCAATACCGCCCAAACCACGCAAGGCAACCCAACCCACCTACGCTTCCCGCCAACGCCGACTTGAATCAAAAAGCCAGCGCTCTGACATCAAGAGCCAGCGTAGCAAAGCGATGAAGTGAAGCTTTGATCTAGGCCATTGTGTTGACCTGCGTACCTAGGCTGCCACTGGTAGCAAGCGGCAGGGCTTGTAGTAGCGCCATCGCCCCAGTTGCTTGGATGTCTATGGCCTTCTTCAACACCAATATCTGTGCCGTTTGGGCGATTTGGTTTTTCTGCATTTGGTTTGATGCTGCGACGACTGCTGAAGGAGAAACATCCATGGCGAGATCCTTTGGTGGCTCTCCATGCTATCGACTCGACCACGGGCTATCTTGAGCATAAGTTGAAGGCTTCTGAAAAAATGCAATCTTTTTCCCTAAGCAGCGGGGGTATACATCCCAAAAATCCTCACTAATCTTGCCCTGCCCCCCCTGCTGTCCCCCCGCTTTGCTTTGGCAGTCAATAGATACATTTGGACCATCCTGCAACGTAAGTTGTTGATTTTCCAAAGAAAAAGGCCGCTAAGTGGTTATCCTTAGCGGCCTTTATTCAGGGGTATGGTGGAGCTGGGGGGATTTGAACCCCCGTCCGCAAACCTTCTTCGAACAGTTCTACATGTGTAGCCGTCTGATTTAGATCTCGCTCCTTGCATCGCGCAGTGGCACGCTATACAAGACGCCAGCAACCTATTGTCTCGACCCACCCTAAGTTACCCAAGGCAGGCCCAGCCGAATGAAATTAGCCCACAGCCTGGATAGCTTGCGCCACCCATGCCCAGCCTATCGGCTTGCTGTTGTGAGCCTCACGTGCAATTAAGCAGCGAGTGCGAAACGTTCGTCGTTTGCAGTTAGTTTGTTTGAATCTGTTTTACGAGCGCACTCAGCTCGACATGCCCTGCTGCGCGTCCGAATCCACGTCGAAACCAGTGCAGCCCCTCAACCACCATTTTAGGTGCTTGGCAGCAATTGCAATAGAGCCAAGGGCGAATTAATTTGCGCATCCGCTTGCCAAGCAGCTGTGTCAAGGTGGTTACCAAGGTATCCGTAGGTCGCCGCTACGGTGCGCATACCGGCTGCGCGCCCCGCAACGATGTCGCGTTCGTCATCGCCCACATATATGCAGGCCTGCGGTCCCACACCAAGCCGTTTGGCAGCCTCCAGTAGCGGGGCCGGATGAGGCTTTGCATGGGGCGTGGTATCCCCGCTCACGATAGCGCCAGCATTGGCAAACAAAGGCATGGAGCGGGTAAGGGGATCGGTAAAGCGCTGGGATTTGTTCGTAACCACCCCCCAAGGGAGTCCAAGCATCTCCAATGCTTGCAATAACGCTGGAACCCCGTCAAAGGAATGGGTGTTTTGAGTCATGCAGCGCTCGTAATTGGCAAAAAACTCCTCACGCAGGGCGCCAAAATCAGCGTGCTGAGGAGAAATACCAAAGGCAACTTGCAACATTCCGCGAGCCCCAGCACCCGCCATAGGACGGTAAAGCTCGAACGGCAGAGACGGAAGACCGCGGTCTATCCGCATCTTGTCGGCGGCTGCCCCCAAATCGGGCGCGCTGTCAATCAGCGTGCCGTCCAAGTCAAACAAAACAGCATCGACACTGGCAAACACTTGCATTAGGCACCCATCATAGGTTTTCTGGTGGCAACCAAATAATTCACTTGCGTGTTCTTATTCATCGCGTAGCGGCGAGTCAACGGGTTGTAACTGAGGCCACAACTACTGTCCAAATCCAAACCAGCGCGCCGACAAAACAAGGCCAATTCACTGGGTTTGATCATCTTGGCGTACTCGTGCGTTCCCCGCGGCAACAATCCGAGTAGGTATTCCGCACCCACAATAGCCTGAAGAAACGCCATCGAATTTCGATTCAAGGTAGAAAAAAACACCCAGCCACCCGGCCTTACCAAAGTGGAGCAGGCTTGCACGATGGAAGAAGGATCGGGCACATGTTCCAGCATTTCCATACAAGTGACAACATCGTAGGTCGATGGCTGCTCAATAGCCAAAGCCTCAGCACTGATCTCTTGGTAATTCACATTGGGGGTTTGCGCCTCTAGTGCATGCATCTGCGCTACCCGCAAGGCCTTGGACGACAAATCTATGCCCGTGACCAAAGCACCTTTGCGCGCCATGGAGTCCGCCAAAATACCGCCACCGCACCCCACGTCCAATGCCTTTATGCCTTGCAAAGAAGCGAAGGACTGAATCCAGTCCAACCGAAGTGGGTTGATCTGATGTAAGGGGCGGAAGTCGCTCTCCAGATCCCACCAGCGGTGGGCCAGCTCAGAAAATTTGGCCAACTCGGCCGGATCGGCATTCAATGTGGGGTTCATAAGTCAATGGTTGCACAGACAAGAAAAAACCCGCCGCAGCGGGTCTTTTCAGAAACCATGGTGATGGTCGAATCAATTAGCGCGAGTTCCAACCACTTCGATTTCTACGCGGCGGTTCTTGGCTTTGCCTTCTTTGGTCTTGTTGTCAGCGACTGGCTGCTTCTCGCCCTTGCCTTCGGTGTAAACGCGGTTCTTTTCAATGCCCTTGGACACCAAATAGGCCTTCACAGCTTCGGAACGTGCCACAGACAGCTTTTGGTTGTAAGCATCGTCACCTGTGGAGTCAGTGTGACCCACAGCAATGATTACTTCCAGGTTGATACCCTTTACTTTGCCAACCAAATCGTCCAATTTAGCTTTGCCTTCGGGCTTGAGCACCGACTTGTCAAAGTCAAAGAATGCATCAGCAGCGTAAGTCACCTTGCTAGCAGCAGGAGCAGCGGCTGGAGCTGGAGCGGGAGCTGGCGCTGGAGCGGGCGCTGGAGCGGCAACAACTGGGGCGGGGGCGGCGGGCGCAGCAGCGACCGGAGCTGGGGCGGCTAATGCACCGTCGCAACCAGCAGCAGCTGTGGCAGGTGTCCAGCTGGCACTACGCCAGCATTGGCCGGAAGCGTTCTTCCAGACATCGCCAGCAGCACTGCGCCAGTTGTAGATTTCTTGAGCACCGGCGGCAGTAGCCAAAGCGGCTGTAGCGATCAGGATTGCTACTTTGTTCAATTGTTTCATGAGACCTTCCTTTATCGGGACAAACTGCAGCACAGCTGCGACTAATTGTGACGCCCTAGGACAGATGCACCAGAGACGTTCCCACTATTGTGCCATAGCGCAATGCAGCTTTCGAAACATCTGTATCCCGTCTGTAACTCAAGAAGAAATGGACCAGGCTTTGTTGCTCTGATGCCACAGCAAGGCAGCCGTAGAATCAGGGGTTGCCCATGACACTGCCCACAGTCTATCCATGACCCAGTTCGCCAAAGAAACCCTGCCCATCAGTCTTGAAGAGGAGATGCGCCGCAGCTACCTCGATTACGCCATGAGCGTGATCGTGGGCCGTGCACTTCCCGATGCGCGGGATGGCTTGAAGCCGGTGCACCGACGAGTTTTGTTTGCCATGCACGAACTCAACAACGACTGGAACCGTGCTTACAAAAAATCTGCGCGTATCGTCGGGGACGTGATTGGCAAGTACCACCCGCACGGTGATCAGTCGGTGTACGACACGATCGTTCGCATGGCGCAGGACTTTTCGATGCGACACATGCTGGTGGATGGACAAGGCAACTTCGGATCTGTAGACGGCGACAACGCTGCTGCGATGCGGTACACCGAAATCCGCCTGTCCAAAATGGCCCATGAGTTGCTGGCTGACTTGGACAAGGAAACCGTAGATTTCGGGCCCAACTACGATGGCTCCGAAAAAGAACCGCTGGTATTGCCCACACGTATTCCGAACCTCTTGGTCAATGGATCGGGTGGTATCGCAGTTGGCATGGCTACCAACATTCCGCCGCACAACCTGAATGAGGTGGTGGACGCATGCCTGCACCTGTTGAAAAACCCGGGGGCATCCATTGATGATTTGATGGAGATTATTCCCGCGCCAGACTTCCCTACTGCCGGCATCATTTATGGCATCAATGGCGTGAAAGACGGCTACCGCACTGGCCGCGGCCGCGTGGTGATGCGCGCCAAGTGCCATTTTGAAGACATTGACAAGGGACAACGCCAAGCCATCATCGTGGACGAGCTCCCCTACCAGGTCAACAAAAAGACCCTGCAAGAGCGCATGGCCGAACTGGTGCACGAGAAGAAGATCGAAGGCATCAGCCATATCCAGGACGAATCGGACAAGTCCGGCATGCGCTTGGTGATTGAGCTCAAGCGCGGTGAAGTGCCCGAGGTGGTGCTGAACAACCTGTACAAGCAAACCCAGTTGCAAGACACGTTCGGCATGAACATGGTGGCGCTAATCAACGGCCAACCCAAATTGTGCAACCTCAAGGACCTGATCGAGGTATTCCTGCAGCATCGCCGCGAAGTGGTGACACGCCGCACGGTGTTCAATCTTCGCAAGGCGCGCGAACGTGGTCACGTTCTGGAAGGCCTCGCTGTGGCCATGGCCAACATTGATGAGTTCATTCGTATCATTCGCGAATCTCCGACCCCTCCGGTAGCCAAGCTGGAACTGATGAACCGGCCTTGGGATAGCAAGCTGGTTCGTGAAATGCTTACCCGCACCCGCGCGGATGGTGGTGTGGTGAATGCGGACGACTACCGACCCGATGGACTAGAAAAAGAATTCGGCATGGGCAAGGATGGCCTGTACCGCCTGAGCGACACACAAGCGCAGGAAATTCTGCAAATGCGCCTGCAGCGCCTGACCGGTCTGGAGCAAGACAAGGTAGTTGCCGAATACAAAGAAGTCATGGGTGAAATCGAAGACTTGCTGGACATTCTGGCCAAGCCCGAGCGCGTTTCCACCATCATTGGTGAAGAGCTAAGCCATGTGAAACAGGAGTTTGGCCAAAGCAAGCTGGGCGCGCGTCGCAGCTTGGTTGAACACTCCTCTTTCGATCTCTCCACCGAAGACTTGATCACCCCCACCGACATGGTGGTGACGATGAGCCACAGTGGCTACATCAAGAGCCAGCCCCTGCACGAATACCGGGCCCAGAAACGTGGCGGCCGAGGCAAACAAGCCACCGCCACCAAGGAAGATGACTGGGTCGACCAACTGTTTGTGGCCAACACGCACGATTACATCCTGTGTTTCTCCAACCGCGGCCGCCTTTACTGGCTCAAGGTCTGGGAAGTTCCGCAAGGCTCCCGCGGTTCTCGCGGGCGCCCCATTGTGAATATGTTCCCGCTACAAGAGGGAGAAAAAATTACTGTGGTGCTGGCACTAACCGGTGAGAAGCGAACCTTCCCGGCAGACCAATATGTCTTCATGGCCACCTCCATGGGAACGGTCAAAAAGACTGCCCTTGATGAGTTCAGCAACCCTCGCAAGGGCGGCATCATCGCGGTCAACCTTGACGAAGGCGACTTCCTCATCGGTGCCGCATTGACCGACGGCAAACATGACGTAATGTTGTTTAGCGATGGCGGTAAAGCCGTACGTTTTGACGAAGACGATGTCCGTCCACTGGGCCGCAATGCCCGCGGTGTGCGTGGCATGTCGTTGGAAGCCAGCCAAAGCGTGATTGCCATGCTGGTTGCCGAAGACGAACAACAGAGCGTGCTGACCGCTACCGAAAACGGTTACGGCAAGCGGACCAGCATCACCGAATACACGCGCCATGGCCGCGGTACCAAAGGCATGATCGCGATCCAGCAGTCCGAGCGCAACGGCAAGGTGGTTGCGGCAACATTGGTACACGCAGACGATGAAATCATGCTGATCACTGATAAGGGCGTACTGGTACGCACCCGCGTTAGCGAGATACGCGAACTGGGTCGCGCCACCCAGGGCGTGACGCTGATTGGCCTGGATGAAGGTTCGAAACTGAGTGGCCTGCAACGCATTGTGGAGAACGACGCCAACCCCGCCGATGCCGAATCTGGAGAAGACGCTGCCGATGATGCCGAAAGCGCTTAAGCATTGACGATTCACTCCTAATTCCATAGCTTCTCACGCATATTGAACGAGGGCTAGAGCCCGATTTAACCCATATTCTTGCGAATGCAACGCCCTTACAATTTCTCGGCCGGACCGGCCGCTATGCCAGTGGAAGTGCTGGCGCAAGCCGCAGAAGAGATGTTGGACTGGCCTGACGCCAGTGGTCAGCGTTGCGGCATGGGCGTGATGGAAATGAGCCACCGCGGCAAAGAGTTTTTGAGCATTTACGAGGCCGCAGAAGCGAACTTGCGCGCGTTGCTGGCCGTGCCGCCTCAGTTCAAGATCTTGTTCATGCAAGGTGGTGGTTTGGCCGAAAACGCCATCGTGCCGCTGAACCTTAGCGCCCTGCGTGCTCCGACGGGACAACAGGGCGTAACGGATTTTGTAGTAACCGGCAGTTGGAGTGAAAAGTCGCTCAAAGAAGCTGGCAAGTACAGCCAAGCTTGCACTGCCGCGTCGGCAAAAGATGCCGGCTTCACTTCCATACCGCCCACCATTAACTGGCAGCTGAGCCCGGATGCCAGCTATGTCCATTTGTGCACCAACGAAACCATCCATGGCGTTGAATTCCAGACCCTGCCCGATTTGAAGGCCCTGGGCTCCAACGCAGAGTTGGTCATTGACTTTTCGTCCCACGTGGCCTCACGCCCGGTTGACTGGACCAAGGTCGGTTTGGCCTTTGGTGGCGCCCAAAAAAACCTTGGCCCCGCTGGACTCACCTTGGTAGTGGTGCGTGAAGACCTGCTAGGCCACGCTTTGCCGATCTGCCCCAGTGCCTTTGACTACAAAACAGTGGCCGACAACGGCTCCATGTACAACACGCCCCCAACCTTTGCCATCTATATGGCGGGCCTGGTATTCCAATGGCTCAAGCGTCAAGGCGGCATTGCCGCCATGGAGGCGCGCAACATTGCAAAAGCCGAGCTGCTTTACGGGGCGATTGATGCCACTGGCTTTTACTTGAACGGCGTGGCCCGTGGCGCCCGTTCACGGATGAACGTCCCATTCTTTCTGCGCGACGAGACCCTCAACGACGCTTTTCTCGTGGGGGCTAAATCCGCAGGGCTGTTGCAGCTCAAGGGCCACAAGTCTGTTGGCGGCATGCGTGCCAGTCTATACAACGCCATGCCGCTGGAAGGCGTGCAAACTTTGGTTCAATACATGCAAGAGTTCGAACGCACCCACGGCTAACACCCACCACCATGGCACGCACACTCCCCGAACTCCGAGTCCTGATCGACGCCGTCGACCAAGAACTGCTGTCCCTCCTTACCCGCCGTGCAGCCTTGGCCCACGAGGTAGGAGAAATCAAGAAGGTTGAAGGCTCTGCCGTCTTCCGTCCCGAGCGCGAAGCCCAGGTCATCAGTAATTTGCAACAGGCCAACCAGGGCGCGCTGAAAAGCGAAAGCGTCGCGGTTATCTGGCGCGAGATCATGTCTGCCTGCCGTGCGCTCGAAGCTCCGCAGCGCGTCGCCTACCTGGGCCCCAAGGGCACCTTTAGCGAAGAGGCGGCGCTACGATTTTTTGGCTCCAGCATCACCCACGTGCCGTGCGCCAACTTTGACGAAGTTTTCCACGCGGCCACAGCCGGCTCTGCCGAATTTGGTGTCATTCCTGTTGAAAACAGCACCGAGGGCGTAGTGACACGGTCGCTGGATTTGTTGCTCAACTCGCCGTTGCATATCGTCGGTGAAATCAGCCTCCTGGTTCGCCACCACTTGTTGCGCAACACTGCTTCGTTGGATGGCATTGAAGTCGTATTGGCCCACCCCCAGGCTTTGGCCCAGTGCCAACAATGGCTGACAACCCACCTGCCCGATGCCGAACGCCGCGCTGTCTCCAGCAACGCCGAGGGTGCACGCTTAGCTGCCGGCAACCCTGCATGGGCAGGTATTGCCAGCGAACGGGCGGGCTCCGAGTTTGGCCTGCACATTGCGTCCCATGCCATCCAGGACGAGGCCTTCAACCGCACGCGCTTTGTGGTGGTCTGCCTGCCCAGCGTACTGCCCGCGCCCGGAGCTTCAGGGAAGGATTGCACAAGCCTGGTCGTATCCGTCCCCAATAAACCCGGTGCGGTACACGACATGCTGGTGCCGCTCAAGGCCCACGGCGTTTCCATGACGCGCTTTGAGTCGCGGCCGGCCCGCTCTGGCCAATGGGAATACTATTTCTACATCGACTTGCAAGGCCACCCATCCCAACCCGCTGTGGCGGCGGCCCTGAAAGACTTGTCCAGCCTGTGCGCCTTCTATAAAGTGCTGGGAACCTACCCGCTGGCCGATTGATGGAACCCTGCAGGACTCTTTATGTTTGAACAACTTGGCTTGATTGGATGTGGCTTGATGGGCGGCTCGTTTGCCTTGGCCCTCAAACGCGCTGGCTTGGTCAAACGGGTAGTTGGCTACAGCAAATCACCCTCCACCACCGAACGCGCCCGTTTGATGGGTGTGATTGACATTGAAGCACCTTCCGCCCTGATGGCAGTATCTGGCGCAGACATCGTCCTGATTGCGGTACCTGTGTCGGCTACCGAAGCGACCTTCAAAGCCATCAAGCACCTGGTCACACCCAGCACGCTAATCATGGACGTAGGCTCGACCAAGCGCGAAGTGGTTGATGCCGCGCGGCGCGGACTGCGCGAGCATGTTGGCTCGTTTGTACCGGCCCACCCGATTGCAGGCAAAGAGTTGTCCGGTGTGGAGCATGCTGACGCTGACCTGTACGCCGGCAAACAAGTCATCCTGACCCCCATCGAGAGAACCCTGACCACCCAGCTGCAAAAAGCGGTAGATGTATGGACCGCAATGGGCTGCCGGGTGCTCAAAATGTCGCCTGAACAGCATGACGCTGCCTTTGCGGCCGTGAGCCACCTGCCGCACCTGATTGCGTTTGCGCTCATGAACGCGATCTCCAACCAGCCCCAGGGCAAAGACTACCTTTCGCTTGCCGGCCCAGGGTTTCGCGATTTCACCCGCATAGCCGCGGGTGACCCCAAAATCTGGCGCGACATCATGGTTTCTAACCGTGAAGAACTGCTGGAGCAAAGCAAAGTTTTTCAGCGCACTCTGCAGGCCATGGAGCTGATGATCTCCAGCGGCAATGGCGATGCATTGGAAGGCCTGATCGAGCAGGCCAGTAACACCCGGGCCAACTGGACTATGACGTCCAAGCACCACAAATAATGTTCTCCACCGCTTTCCTGGACCTCCCGCCGCTTACCCACGCAGCGGGTGCCGTTACCCTCCCCGGCTCCAAGAGCATCTCCAACCGCGTGCTGCTGCTCGCCGCAATGAGTGCCGGCACTACTACCATCCACGATTTGCTGGACTCGGACGATACCCGCGTGATGCTGGTAGCCCTGCGCACGCTGGGCTGTGGGGTGGAACAAACGGGCGCAACGATGCGCATCACGGGCCTGGGTGGCAAGTTACCCAACCCATCGGCCAAGCTGTTTTTGGGCAATGCAGGCACCGCCATGCGCCCACTGACCGCCGCTCTGGCGGTGCTAGGTGGTGATTTTGAACTCAGCGGTGTGCCGCGAATGCACGAGCGCCCGATTGGAGACCTGGTAGACGCGCTGCGCCAACTGGGCTGCCACATCGACTACTTGGGCAACGATGGCTACCCTCCCTTGCATGTGGCCAACCCGGTCCTGCGCTTGGACGCGCCCATCCAGGTGCGCGGCGATGTGTCCAGCCAATTCCTCACGGCACTATTGATGGCATTGCCCTTGGTGGCCGCCAAGGACATTGTGATCGAGGTAGTTGGCGAGCTCATTTCCCGTCCCTATATTGAAATCACCCTCAACCTGCTGGCTCGCTTTGGCGTCCACGTGCGACGCGATGGCTGGGAACGCTTCACCATTCCGGCGGGTGCCAAGCTTACGTCCCCCGGCGAAATTCATGTGGAAGCAGATGCCTCAAGCGCTAGCTATTTCATAGCGATTGGCGCAATAACTACGGGCGCAAATGGCATAAATGGCATAAAAATTCACGGCGTTGGTGCTGACTCTATTCAGGGTGACATTCGCTTTTTGGACGCTGCCCAATCCATGGGGGCGCACATTGAAAGCGGCCCCAACTGGCTGCACATTCAACGCGGGTCCTGGCCCCTGAAGGCGATCGACCTCGACTGCAACCACATCCCCGACGCCGCCATGACACTGGCCGTGATGGCCTTGTATGCCAACGGCACCACCCGCTTGCGCAACATCGCAAGCTGGCGGGTCAAAGAAACCGACCGCATCGCGGCCATGGCCACCGAGTTGCGCAAGCTGGGCGCTACGGTGGTAGAGGGCACAGACTTCATTGAAGTAACGCCTCCGACCAACCTTTCTGATTGGAAAGCCGCCAGCATCCATACCTACGATGACCACCGAGTCGCCATGTGCTTCTCGTTGGCCGCCTGGAATCCAGCCCGCGTTCCTGTGCGCATTGAAGACCCCCAATGTGTAGCAAAAACATTCCCGGACTATTTTGAAGCCCTGTTTTCGGTTGCCAGCACAGACTCCACCGCCATTCCAGTCGTCTGTGTCGATGGTCCCACTGCCTCAGGGAAAGGTACCTTGGCTGCCGTGTTGGCCAAAAGTCTGGGTTACCACTTCCTGGACTCTGGTTCGCTTTACCGCATCACCGGGCTTGCAGCCACCCGAGCCGGCATCACGTTGGATGTGGCCCATGAGGATGCCATCGTAGCCCTGCTCAAAAGCCTGCCCATTCACTTCGAAGGCAGCCACATCTGGCTGGCTCAAGAAGATGTCAGCGAGGCGATTCGCACTGAAGAGGCCGGCATGAATGCCTCCAAAGTGTCTGCATTCCCCGCCGTTCGCAACGCGTTAATCGATTTGCAGCGAAATTTCCGTAGCCTCCCCGGCTTGGTGGCAGATGGTCGCGACATGGGTACCGTGATCTTTCCAGATGCCCCACTCAAGGTCTTCCTGACCGCGAGCGCAGCCCGTCGCGCGGAGCGGCGCTATAAGCAGTTGATTTCAAAGGGAATTCCCACTACAATCGACAGTCTTCGTGCCGACCTAGAGGCGCGCGACGCGCGGGACTCGTCCCGCTCTGTCGCCCCCTTGAAGCCTGCCAAAGATGCCCAGTTGCTGGATAACTCGGATTTAACAGTCGAATCGTCTGTTGAAACGGTGTTGGCCTGGTGGCAAAGCAAACAGCCTTTCTAGCCCCGGCCAGAGAGGCAACCTGGTCCCCATTGCTCCTCTCGCGCGTCTGCGCACTGGCAGTGGGGTTCAACAACTTAACCCCGCGGTAACAACCGCAAAACACATGTCTGAATCTTTCGCAGCCCTATTTGAAGAGTCACAAAAACGCTCTGAAACCCGCATTGGCGAAGTCGTCACCGCTGAAGTTGTTCGTATCGAACACAGCTTTGTCGTGGTCAACGCTGGTCTCAAGTCCGAAGCGTACGTTCCATTGTCAGAATTTAAAAGCGACAAGGGTGAACTCGAAGTTCAAGTAGGTGAGTTTGTGTCCGTGGCCATCGTGGCTATGGAAAACGGCTACGGCGACACCATCGTCAGCCGCGACACTGCCAAGCGCCTCGCTTCGTGGATGTCCTTGGAGAAATCTCTGGAATCCGGTGAGTTTGTCACTGGTACTACCAGCGGCAAGGTCAAGGGCGGCCTGACCGTTCTGGTCAACGGCATCCGCGCATTCTTGCCTGGTTCTTTGGTCGACACACGTCCTACCAAAGACCTGTCTCCGTACGAAAACAAGACCTTGGAATTCAAGGTTATCAAGCTCGACCGCAAGCGCAACAACGTCGTGCTGTCACGCCGCGCAGTGGTGGAAGCATCCATGGGTGCCGAGCGCGCCAACTTGATGGCCACCCTCAAAGAAGGTTCTGTGGTGCAAGGCGTGGTCAAGAACATCACCGAATACGGTGCATTCGTGGACCTGGGCGGTATTGACGGCCTGCTGCACATCACCGACATGGCATGGCGCCGCGTCCGTCACCCTTCCGAAGTCGTGACGGCTGGCCAGGAAATCACTGCCAAGATTCTGAAGTTCGACACCGAAAAGAACCGCGTGTCTCTGGGTCTGAAGCAAATGGGCGACGATCCTTGGATGGGCGTGAACCGCCGCTACCCCCAGGGTACCCGCATGTTCGGCAAGATCACCAACATCGCCGACTACGGCGCGTTTGTGGAACTCGAGCCAGGCATCGAAGGTTTGGTGCACGTGTCCGAAATGGACTGGACCAACAAGAACGTTGCTCCTTCGAAGATCGTTGCCCTGGGTGACGAAGTCGAAGTCATGGTTCTGGAAATCGACGAAGACAAGCGTCGTATCTCCCTGGGCATGAAGCAGTGCAAGGCCAACCCTTGGCAAGAGTTTGCGCAGAACACCAAGCGCGGCGACCGCGTGAAGGGCCCGATCAAGTCCATCACCGACTTCGGCGTGTTCGTCGGTCTGGCTGCTGGAATCGACGGTCTGGTGCACCTGTCTGACCTGTCTTGGAACGAAACTGGCGAAACCGCCGTACGCGAATTCAAGAAGGGTCAAGAAGTTGAAGCCCTGGTCTTGGCTGTGGACGTGGACCGCGAACGCATCTCCCTGGGTATCAAGCAGTTGGACTCCGATCCATTCACCACTTTTGTGTCCGTCAACGACAAGGGCCAGATCGTGACCGGCAAGGTCAAGACCGTGGACGCCAAGGGCGCTGAGATTGACCTCGGTGAAGACATCATCGGTTACCTGCGCGCCTCTGAAATCAGCCGCGACCGCGTGGAAGACGCTCGCAACGTACTGAAAGAAGGCGACGAAGTGACGGCTGTGGTGGTGAACGTGGATCGCAAGACCCGCAACATCCAGTTGTCCATCAAGGCAAAGGATATGGCTGATCAAAACGAAGCCATGCAGACCCTGAGCCAGCAGTCTGCCCGCGAAAACGCTGGTACCACCAGCTTGGGCGCCTTGTTGCGCGCTAAACTGGATAACAACTCCTAATCAGTTGGGGACAGAGCCAAAGTTCTGTCTTACAAAACATCTGATATGTTGTTGATCTGATCGAACGACCGGTGGCCCAGCGTGTGCTGGGGCACCGGTCGTTTTGTCTTAGTCCTCGCTTGAACACTTATGACTCGCTCCGACCTCGTTGAAGAACTGGCCAACCGTTTCAGCCAACTCACCCACCGCGACGCCGAGTTCGCAGTGAAGGCCATTCTGGACGCCATGAACGACGCACTGGTACGCGGTCATCGCATTGAAATTCGTGGCTTTGGCAGCTTCTCGATCAACCGTCGTCCGCCCCGCATGGGCCGCAATCCTCGCAGTGGGGAAAGTGTTGCCATTCCCGAAAAACGCGTGCCGCACTTCAAGCCAGGCAAGGCCCTGCGAGAAACCGTAGACCAACGCACGGTCGAGTTGGAAGCCAAGACCAATCCCTGAGTAGAATCTCCAGCCACCGAGGAGATGAATGAAACAGTTCGTATGGCTCTTTAAGTGGCTACTTAAAGCGGCCATTTTTTTTACCCTGTTCGCTTTCGCCCTGAACAACCAGGGCGATGTCACCGTGCAGTTCTTCTTTGGGACGCGCTGGACTGCGCCCATGGTGCTGGTGGTGCTGATTACTTTTTCCGCCGGTGTCGCCATAGGAGTGCTGGGAATGGTGCCGCGCTGGTGGCGCCATCGGCATGCCGCCAAACAAGCTCGCACGCTGGTCGCCACCACGTTGGCTAGCGCGACTGCTGACGCCGAAAAAAACCTTACCCCGCCCACGCATGGACTTTGAAATCACGCTGATCCTCATGGGCCTGCCCGTGGCCTTTGTGTTGGGATGGCTGGCCTCGCGTATGGACCTGCGTCAACTGCGCATGGAAAACCGCCAGGCGCCCAAGGCTTACTTCAAAGGCCTCAATTTTCTGCTGAACGAGCAGCAAGATCAGGCGATCGACGCCTTCATCGAAGCCGTTCAAAACGACCCAGACACCTCGGAACTGCACTTTGCATTGGGCAACCTGTTCCGGCGCCGGGGTGAATACGAACGCGCTGTACGAGTCCACGAACACTTGCTCTCGCGAGGGGACCTCAGTCAAGACGACCGCCACCGCGCGCAGCACGCGCTGGCACTGGACTACCTCAAGGCTGGCTTGCTGGACCGTGCAGAAGAGGCCCTGCTCAAGCTGGAGGGCACACGCTTTGAAGCCCAAGCCCGCTTGGCCTTGCTGGCCAACTACGAACGCTCACGCGATTGGGAGCATGCAGCACTGGTCGCACAAAAGCTCGAGTCCAGCGAACAAGGCAGCTTCAAAGGCCGTCTGGCCCACTATTTGTGTGAGCAATCTGCCACCTTGGTGGCCGCAGGCCAGAGCGCGCAAGCACATGCCTTGCTGGATGAAGCCATTGCCACCGCACCCGAAGCGCCCCGCCCTCGCATGGATCTGGCCCAACTGCACAGCCGTGCGGGCGATTCGGCACTGGCTTGCTCCACACTGACCGATGCCATTCACGCTGCACCCAATGCGGTGGGGCTGATAGCACCCCTGCTCGCCCAACAGGCGGTTGCGGCTGGTCAAGAATTGCAGGCGCTGCAATTGTTGAAAAGCACCTACACCCAGGGTCATTCACTGGATGTGTTGGATGCCATCGTGGCGCTCGAAGCGGCCGGAACCTTGACCACCCCGACTGCACGCGAGTGGTATGCCCGCCACCTGGAAACCGAGCCATCACTCGTGGCTGCAGCCAAGTGGATCGCAGGTGAAAAACTCGAACACGAGGCTTTCCACCCCCATGTTCAGCGCGCACTCGACCACGCCGTTAAACCCCTGACACGCTACCGCTGTGCCGCCTGCGGATTTGAAGCCAAAGTGCATTTCTGGCAATGCCCCGGCTGCCAGGCTTGGGACAGTTACCCTGCACGCCGTGTAGAGGAGCTATGAAGACGCCCAATTACAGCCAACCTTTCGGCCACTTGCGCTTCTGTAAATTGAAATGACGACGATGACTATTGCAAAAGAACAATTGGCAAACGCCCGCGTATTGGTGGTGGGCGATGTAATGCTAGACCGCTACTGGTACGGTGCGGTCGACCGCATCTCGCCAGAGGCGCCAGTGCCCGTGGTGCGCATAACGCGTGAAGAAGAACGCTGCGGCGGTGCTGCCAACGTAGCGTTTAACGCCGCCACGTTAGGCGCACAGGCGTCTCTACTGACCGTTGTAGGGGATGACGAAGCGAGCCACAAACTTGAAGCGTTGGTTGCCACCACCGGAATCCGCACCCATTTCGGCCGCGATAGTGCGCTCAAGACCACCGTCAAGCTACGCGTTATTGGCCGCCAGCAACAACTGATTCGCCTGGACTTTGAGAACACCCCGAACCATGAAATCCTCGCGGGCCAGACTGCGGTTTTTGACGGCCTGCTGCCCGAACATGATGCAGTCCTTTTCTCGGACTACGGCAAGGGGGGCCTGGCCCATGTCGGCGACATGATTGCACGCGCACGCGCCGCCGGGAAGCCCATACTGATTGACCCCAAAGGCAGTGACTACTCGCGATATCAGAACGCCAGCGTCATCACACCTAACCGCGCGGAGCTCCAACAAGTCGTTGGCGTCTGGTCCAGTGAAGATGATTTGCGCACCAAAGTGCACAACTTGCGCACTCGGCTGCAGTTGGACGCTGTGCTGCTGACACGCAGTGAGGAAGGCATGACGCTATTTGACGCCGCAGGCCAGCTGCATGTGAGTGCACAAGCCCGCGAAGTGTTTGACGTCACGGGTGCCGGCGACACCGTGATTGCGACCATGGCCACTTTGGTGGCCGCTGGCATGAGCCTGCGCGAGGCAGTACCCCTTGCCAACCGGGCTGGTGGATTGGTAGTGGGCAAATTTGGCACCGCCACGGTGTCGTACGAGGAGCTTTTTGCATGACACGCATCGTGGTTACCGGCGCGGCCGGCTTTATTGGCAGCAACATCATTGCCGGGCTCAATGCGCGCGGCATGACCGACATCATTGCGGTAGATGACCTCAAGCAGGGCGACAAGTTTCGCAACCTGGCCGACCTGCAGATTGCCGACTATGTGGATGCAAACACCTTTTACGACGAGTTTGCATCAGGCCACTTTGGCCAGGTAGAAGCCGTGTTCCATGAAGGCGCCTGCAGCGACACCATGGAGCAGGACGGCAAGTACATGATGTCCAACAACTACACCTTGTCCTGGCATTTGTTCCAAGCCTGCCAGAAGCGCGGTGTGCGCCTGCTGTACGCCTCCAGTGCAGCCACCTACGGCGGCTCAGACACCTTCCGCGAAGACCCCGCATTCGAAGCGCCCCTCAACGTCTATGGCTACTCCAAGCTGTTGTTTGACCAACGCATGCGCCGCGAGTGTGGCAACGATTTTCAGCGCACCAAAGCCGGCAAGACGATGCAGGTGGTGGGCTTCCGCTACTTCAACGTCTACGGCCCGCGGGAGCAGCACAAGGGTCGTATGGCCAGCGTGGCCTTTCATCAGTACCACCAGTTCAATACCGAAGGCAAAGTCAAGTTGTTTGGCGAGTACGGTGGCTACCCGCAAGGCGGCCAGATGCGCGACTTCGTCTTTATTGACGACGTAGTAGCCGTCAACCTCTGGTTCTTTGACCACCCAGGCCAAAGCGGCATCTTCAACCTTGGCTCCGGCCGGGCCCAACCGTTCAACGACGTCGCCAGCTCCGTGGTAAACGCCATGCGGGGCCTGCGCGGAGAAAGCGCTTTGCCATTGCAAGACATTTCGGCCCAAGGCTTGATTGAATACACCGCATTCCCCGACGCGCTGCGCGGCAAGTACCAGTGCTACACCCAGGCAGATCTCTCGGCGCTGCGATCCGCGGGATGCGACCATGCCTTTGTGGATGTGCAAACCGGCGTTACCAAATACGTACACTGGCTCGCCAACCGCAAAGCCTGACCCCTAACCTGCCCAAGGAGCGCAAATGTCGATGCCACGCCAACTTTCCGTACTTGCGGTGTTCGCCCTGTTCAGTGCCTGCGCGTTGGCACTTGACGTTAACCAGGCCACCGAGGCGCAACTCGACAGCGTCAAAGGCCTGGGGCCCAGCAGCACGGAGCGCATTTTGCAGGCCCGCTCCAACGGTCCATTCAAGGACTGGGCTGACCTCATGACGCGGGTCAAAGGCATCAAAGCCAGCACCGCCACCAAACTCTCGGCCGAAGGCCTTACCGTCAAC
Source organism: Curvibacter sp. (assembly GCA_004293725.1). Classification (GTDB taxonomy): domain Bacteria; phylum Pseudomonadota; class Gammaproteobacteria; order Burkholderiales; family Burkholderiaceae_C; genus Allorhodoferax. Next base: position 8,929 of record REAW01000009.1, on the reverse strand, counting down.
GGCGCACCCTATAGCAACAAGGGCACAACGCCTTGATGTTGCAGGTGCTGGCCATCTGCCTGGGCGCCAGCGTGGGTGCGCTTGCACGTTGGCAGCTGGGCCTGTGGCTGAACCCCGCAACCGCCGTGGCAGCTGGCACCGTGCTGCCCTGGGGCACATTGGCGGCAAACCTCGTTGGCGGCTATCTGGTGGGGGTTTGTGTGGCCGTTTTTCAAGCCATACCTCAACTGGACCCCGTGTGGCGTCTGGCATTGATCACAGGGTTTCTGGGCGCACTCACCACGTTCTCCAGCTTCTCTGCCGAGGTGGTTTCCATGTTGGGCCAGCAGCGCTATATGCTGGCATTCGGTACCACCACCTTGCACCTGCTGGGTTCGTTGCTGCTTACCATCGTGGGCCTCTGGTCCACTACCTATTTGATAGCAACTCGCGCTTAGACGGTCTGCTCCGCCGGCGCATCATGGTTTACCCTTGTTTGCGATCCGGCGTTGAAAAAATGCATGAATTTTTCCCCTGTTAAGGCCTTTGCAACGGCCATTCCGTCAGGGTTTCTTCAGCCACATCGCCCCTCTTAAGCTTTAGACTTCATGGGTACAAAGTTGGACGTGCAATCAACGCGACGTTCATTTCCCAATACAAAAAATGGAGACGACATGGCACCCCTGTTATCACTGTCCAGACTGATCGACATGCTCAGTTCTTGGATCGGCAAATTAACCATGTGGTTGATTCTGGCCACTACCCTCATCAGCGCGGGCAATGCCATTGTGCGCAAAGCATTTGACATCAGTTCCAATGGTTTGCTGGAAATTCAGTGGTACCTGTTTGCCGCGGTTTTCATGATGGGTGCGGGCTACGGATTTTTAAAGAACTCCCATGTGCGTATTGACTTCATCTCGTCGCGCCTCTCAGACCGCACACGCAACTGGATTGATGTGTGTGGCATTTTGTTTGTGCTGTTTCCGTTTTGTATATTGCTCATTGCCCTGAGTTGGCCTTCCTTTATGGGGGCGTACCAGAGCGGTGAAATGTCGCAAAACGCGGGCGGACTAATCCGCTGGCCAGTCTATATGCTGGTCCCCCTTGGATTTGGCCTGCTCTTGTTGCAAGGTGTATCGGAACTGATCAAACGTCTGGCATACCTGCAAGGAATCATTGACGACCCAATTGGCGGTGAAGCAGCCAAATCGGACGATCAGAAACACATTGAAGAGCTCGAGCGTGTGGCAGCGGCCCGCTTGGCCGGAGACAAATAAGATGGAAACCACATTTCTTGCCCAACAATTTGTCCCGCTGATGTTTGCGGGGCTGTTCGTAGTCCTGCTCACCGGCTTCCCCGTTGCGTTCGGTCTGGCTGCGACCGGCTTGGCCTTCGGTTTCATCGGCATGGAAGCCGGCCTGTTTCCGGCCAATCTGTTCCAGGCGCTGCCCTCGCGCGTATTCGGCATCATGCAGAACGACACCCTGCTGGCCATTCCGTTTTTTACCTTTATGGGCATCATCCTTGAACGATCGGGGATGGCGGAAGATCTGCTCGAAACGGTGGGCCAAGTCTTCGGTCCGCTGCACGGCGGATTGGCCGTAGCCGTTATTCTGGTGGGCGCATTGCTGGCGGCCACCACCGGCGTGGTAGCCGCTGCCGTGATCTCCATGGGCCTGATTTCCCTGCCCATCATGCTGCGATACGGCTACAGCCGAACAATCGCCACGGGAACGATCACTGCCTCTGGCACTCTGGCGCAGGCCATCCCTCCCTCGTTGGTGCTGATTGTGCTGGCTGACCAACTGGGTCGCTCGGTAGGCGACATGTACTCCGGCGCTCTGGTGCCGGGTCTGATGCTGGTGGGTCTGTACATTTCTTTCATCGTAGTGGTTGCACTGGTTCGCCCATCCATGGTGCCGCCCTTGCCGCCTGAGGCGCGCATTTACAAGGAAGCCAACGGCTCGTCCGGGCATCGCTCGCTGACCATTCTGGTGGTGTTGTGTGCGGCTGCCGGTATTGCCTGGAGCCAGGTCCATAACGCGATACTCACGCCTCTGCTCAACCGGCCGCTACCAGCGCCCGGCGATGAAGTTGTCATCCTCTCGATGACGCTCGCCTCGCTTCTCGGTCTGGCCTTGGCCATTGTGAACCGTGTGACTGGCATGGGCCTGCTGTCCAAGCTCGCAGAGCAGGTTACTTTCGTTTTGATGCCGCCGCTGATTCTGATTTTTCTGGTGCTGGGTACGATCTTTCTGGGGATTGCAACCCCCACTGAAGGCGGCGCTATGGGTGCACTGGGTGCATTGATCCTGGCTGGCGGCAAGCGGCGTATCAATTTGAGCTTACTCAAGCAAGCTCTGGAGAACACCGCCAAGCTCGCCTCATTCGTGCTGTTCATCCTTATCGGCTCTACGGTGTTCAGCTTCACCTTCAACGCAGCCGATGGACACATCTGGGTCGAGCACCTGTTTGACGGCATTCCGGGCGGCGCCTGGGGCTTTCTGATAGTCGTCAACATTCTGGTGTTTATCCTGGGCTGCTTCATCGACTTCTTTGAAATCGCTTTTATCGTCATTCCGCTGCTGGCCCCAGTGGCTGAGAAAATTCTGCCCGGCCTGGTGCCCGGTATGACTCCCGACGACGCCATGATCTGGTTTGGCGTCATCATTGCCATGAACCTGCAAACGTCGTTTCTCACGCCGCCCTTCGGCTTCGCATTGTTCTACCTGCGCAGCGTGGCAGCCAAGTTTGATTACAAAGACCGCATTACCGGCGCCATGATTCCCTCGGTCAAGACTTCAGAGATCTACAAGGGATCAATTGCCTTCATTTGCCTGCAGATCGTCATGATCGCAATGGTCATGGCATTCCCTTCACTGGTGACCGGTGGTATTGAGAAGGTAGAAAAACTTAACGCGGATCAGGTGATGGAGCAGTTGCAAATGCCGATGAGTGAAGAGGCTGCTGACCCAACAACAGGCATGGAGGGGGCCGCCAAAGAAGGCGAGGTACCAACCCCTGGTCAAGCTTCCCCAGCTGATGACCCGATGAAGGCCATGTTGGAAGAAGCGGCCAAGGACGCCGCCAAGAAACCCTGACCCGCTGCATTGGCATGCGCATGGACCGCCGCCAGTCAACGACTGCGGCGGTCATTTTCTTTTGGGAAGCTGGGGCACATGCGCGCCGCCGTCTGTATTGATAACGGCGAAAGTGCTGTTCACGCCAAGCTCACCCCAAGCGCCTATAGACTTGAGAGAAGTTACCCCGAAGGAAATATGTGCTGTTACTCATAGTTTTGCTTCCTCTTTTGCTGGGCACGGCCGCAACACTCTGGCTGGGCTCAAAGTCTCGACTGTTGGCTGCGCTCACCGCAGGCGCCGTGACCCTGGCGAGCTTGGCTCTGTTGCTGGGTCATGCGCCAGCGGTGATGTCCGGCGAGGTCATCATGAACACGTGGGCATGGGTGCCCGAGATTGGTCTCAACCTCACCTTCAGACTGGACGGTCTGTCGATGATGTTCGCCGGGCTGATCCTGTTCATCGGTCTGATGATCGTGATCTACGCGCACTTCTACCTGAGCACCAAGGATTCGGTGGGCAAGTTCTATAGCGAGATGATGCTGTTCATGGCCGCCATGCTTGGCGTGGTGCTGTCGGACAACTTGTTGTTGCTGGTGGTTTTCTGGGAACTAACCAGCCTCTCCTCTTTTCTGCTGGTGGGGTACTGGAGCCACCGGGCTGATGCCCGCGCAGGCGCGCGCCAGGCACTGGCGGTAACCGGCGGTGGTGGCTTGGCCATGCTTGGCGGCTTTGTGCTGCTCGGGCAGATTGCCGGCACCTATGAACTTAGCGCCATGCTGGGCAACGTGGCAGCCATTCAGGCCGACCCGATGTTTGTGCCGGCCCTGCTGCTGATATTGATCGGCGCCTTCACCAAGAGCGCGCAGTTCCCGTTCCATTTCTGGCTGCCCGACGCCATGGCTGCGCCCACGCCAGTGTCAGCCTATCTGCATTCGGCCACCATGGTGAAGGCCGGCGTTTTCCTTCTCATGCGCATGTACCCGGTGCTGGCGGGCTCTGGCTGGTTTGAGTGGATTGTGACCACCGTGGGCCTCATCACGTTGCTGTTTGCCGCCTTTATCGCCGTCTTCAAACACGACCTCAAGGGCCTGCTCGCGTATTCCACCGTGAGTCATCTCGGCCTCATCACCTTTCTGGTCGGTCTGGGTTCGCCGTTGGCTGCGGTGGCAGCCGTGTTCCATGTGCTCAACCACGCCACCTTCAAAGCGTCGCTGTTCATGATCGCTGGCATCGTCGACCACGAAACCCACAGCCGCGACATGCGAAAGCTTGGAGGCTTGTACAAGTTCATGCCCTGGACGGCCACGCTTTCCATGGTGGCAGCGGCATCCATGGCAGGTGTGCCGCTGACCAATGGTTTCCTTTCCAAGGAAATGTTCTTCACCGAAGCGGTCGTGGGTACCAGCGGCCTGTATGCCTGGTTGGTGCCGGTGCTGGTGACGCTGGCTGGCGTGTTCAGTGTCGCGTATTCGCTGCGCTTTGTGCACGACACCTATTTCAATGGGCCGCTGGGCGATGTACCCAACACGCACCCCCACGAGCCGCCGCTGGGTATGAAGCTGCCCGCCATATTCTTGGTGGCGATGTGCATCGTGGTCGGCCTGCTTCCCGCCGTCACCTTTGGGCCGCTAGTGCATGTGGCTGCCACCGCTTTGGCGGGCCAGCCCCTGCCGGACTACACCTTGTCGATCTGGCACGGCTTCAACCTGCCCCTGCTGATGAGTGCCATCGCTCTCGCCGTGGGCGCGGGCCTTTACCTGTGGCTTGCAAAGGGGAAGCGCTTGCACCGTATCAGCTCGGAAGACTGGTTCGGAGCGGCCACCGGGCGCGCCATTTTCGAGTGGCTGATTGACCACCTGTTTGCCCTCGCCGGACGTATCACCGCCCGTCTGGAAACCGGTTCGCTGCAACGCTACGTGGGTTGGCTGCTGTTGACTGCCCTGATATTGGGTGCGCTGCCGCTATGGGGAAGTGGAATGGGCACCGGTGAGCGACCACAGATGCCCGCCACGCCTCTGGCCTGGGCGATGTGGGCGCTGCTGCTCGCCACCTGCGTGGCCATCGTACGCGTGCACCACCAGCGCTTTGTAGCCGTGGTGCTGGTGGGCGTAGTGGGCGTGGGGGCCTCGCTCACCTTTCTGGGCTTTTCCGCGCCCGACTTGGCGCTGACCCAGTTATCGGTGGACATCGTTTCCACTGTGTTGCTACTGATGGGGCTCGCGCTGCTGCCGCAGATGAGCCCAAGGGAAACTCCGGCGCTGCGCAAAGGCCTGCACGCTTTGCTGGCAATTGCCGGCGGCGTGGCCATGTCGGTCATCACTTGGCTGGTGTTGACACGCGATCAGGAGTCGATTTCCTGGTACTTCCTGGAGCAATCGCTACTGAAAGGCGGGGGCTCCAACGTGGTCAACGTTATTCTGGTGGACTTCCGCGGCTACGACACCATGGGCGAAATCACGGTACTGGGTATTGCCGCGATTGGTGTGCTCGCGCTGATGGACGGCATGCGCACCCGCAAGCCGGGCATGGACCCAGAGGGCAGACTCTGGACCTTTGCACAGCAACCCTTGCTGCTACGGGTGGCCGCATCGTTGGTGCTACCGCTGGCGCTGGTGTTCAGCATCTACATTTTTATGCGCGGCCATAACCTGCCCGGTGGTGGCTTCATCGCCGGGCTGATCACTGCGGTGGCGCTGGTGCTGCAATTCATGGCGCTGGGACAGGCCCGCGCCGAACAGTTGATGCACGCCGGTGGTGGCAGACGCTTCGTGCGCTGCATTGGCATCGGTCTTGGCATCGCCGGACTTACCGGAGTGGGTGCATTTGTGTTGGGCAGGCCGTTCCTTACGAGCGCGTTTGGCCACCCGCACGTACCGCTCCTGGGTGAACTACCGCTGGCCACGGCCGCTCTGTTCGACCTGGGGGTTTACCTCACGGTGGTGGGCAGCACTTTGTTAACGCTATCTGTACTGGGCCAAGCTTCACGGGAAGCGCCTCAAATCAATCTCGAACGGAGTCCGTCATGAGCATGGAATTCCTACTTGCCACAGGGGTGGGCATGGTGACTGCCACCGGCATCTACCTCATGCTGCGCGGGCGAAGCTTCCCAGTCGTGTTGGGGTTGTCGTTGTTCGGCTACGCGGTCAACGTATTCATTTTCTTGATGGGGCGTCTGTGGACCAACGCCGCTCCGATATTGGCGGGCGAAGGTGCAGTTGCCGACCCCCTGCCGCAGGCGCTCGTGCTAACCGCTATCGTGATCGGCTTTGCCACCACCGGCTTTGTAGTGGAATTGGCGTTACGTAGCCGCCATGAAAGTGGCAGCGATCACGTGGACGGCCACGAACCGGGAGGGCCACACGGATGACCGATGCTGTGATGACTTTCTGGCTGCAGCACGCACCGGTGCTGTCGGTGGTACTGCCCATGTTCACTGCGGCACTGCTTCTGCTGATCGGCGATGCGGGTGGCATGGCCGGGCAAGGCGGGGCACACGACGATGCGGCCTTGCGTTTGCGGCGGCGGATCAGCCTGGTATCGACCGGGCTGGGCCTGCTGATGGCCGTAGGCCTGGTACAGCACGCTGCAGGTGGCGAATTGTTGGTTTACCGCCTGGGTGAGTGGCCAGCGCCATTTGGCATCGTGATGGTGGTGGACCGCCTTTCGGCCCTGATGGTGTTGCTGACCTACCTGGTGGCGGCGCCCGTGCTCTGGTACGCGAGCTGTGGCTGGGACGGTCGCGGGCGCTATTTTCATGCGGTGTTCCAGTTCCAACTGATGGGCCTGTCGGGCGCTTTCGTGACCGGCGACCTGTTTAACCTGTTTGTGTTTTTCGAGGTACTGCTGATCTCCTCCTATGTGTTGCTGGTGCACGGCCAAGGGCGGGAGCGGTTTCGCATGGGTATCCACTATGTGGTGCTCAATCTTGTCGCCTCGGGGTTGTTCCTGATCGGCCTCTCACTGGTGTATGCGGCTACCGGCACGTTGAACATGGCCGATGTAGGCCAGCGCCTGGCACAGCTTCATGGTGACCAACTGGTGTTCGCCAAGGTGGCTGCCCTCGTTCTGCTGGTGGTTTTCGGCCTCAAGGCCGCCATGCTCCCGCTCTACTTCTGGCTGCCCGGCACCTACGCCGCTGCCAGCGCGCCGGTGGCGGCGCTATTCGCCATCATGACCAAGGTGGGGGTTTACAGCATCGTGCGTGTGCACTGGCAGCTGTTCGGCGCCGAGGCCGGTGGTGCCGCACTGGCCGTGGCCGACTGGCTACTGCCGCTGGCCCTGGCCACCAGCGCGCTGGGTGTGCTGGGCGCGCTGGCCGCACACACCATGGGCCGGCTGGTGGCCTACCTCACTGTGTCGTCGGTGGGCACCATCCTTGCTGCAATTGGACTGTTCACGCCCGAAACGCTGTCGGCCGCGCTGTACTACATGCTGCACAGCACCATCGTGATCGCTGGGCTCTTCCTTTTGGTGGAGTTGATGGCCGCGCAGCGTGGCGACGCCCACGACAAACTGCAGCCCGCTCACGCGGTGCGTGAGCCGGTGCTGCTGGGCGTGATGATGCTGTTTGGTGCGGCATCGGCCGCAGGGCTGCCGCCGCTGCCGGGTTTTCTGGGCAAGCTGATGGTGCTGGAAGCCAGTTCGGGACTGGCGGCACAGGTTTGGATCTGGTGTGTGGTGCTCGGGGTCGGCTTCTTGAGCATTGTGGGACTGGCCCGTGCTGGCGTGATTGTTTTTTGGCACGTGCAGCCTGCCAGCGATGCCGGGTCGGCAGGCTCCAGTGGTCGAATGCTGGCACCGGTCTGGGCCTTCATGGCGTTGACCCTGGCGCTGGCGGTGCTGGCCTCCCCGGTGAAGCGCTACACGGATGCGGCGGCCACCCAACTGACGCAGTCCAGTGACTACGTGCGTGCGGTGCTTGGCGCCGACGCTACCGGCTCCTCGACCACACGACCCTACGACGGCCAGCGCACCGCGCCGCCGCCTGCTAAAGCCCTTCCGAGCCAGGAGAAGCAACCATGAAACCCAACACCCCGGTCCCCCGAGGGGGCTGGTTCGACCACCCGGTTCTATCGCTGCTGCTGGCGGCCACCTGGCTGTCGCTCTCGCGCAGCCTGGAGCCGGTTCACCTGCTATCCGCTGCCCTGATCGGGTTGATTGTTCCCCGCTTGCTGCGCGGCCTGTTGCATGTGGGCGGACCCATTCGCTGGATTCCCGCCATCCGCCTCACATTCGTGGTCACGTGGGACATCGTTATGTCAAACATTACCGTGGCCAAATTGGTGCTGGGCCCCATGAGCCTTCCGCAACCCGCTTGGCTCCAGGTTCCGCTCGCTGACGAGCACCAACGGGTGAACGCGCTATTTGCCAGCATCATCACCATGACTCCGGGCACGGTGTCGGCTGTTGTGGATGAAGAGGCGCGCTGCATCTGGGTGCACGCACTCAACTGTGACGACGCAGCGGGCATGGTGGCCGACATGAAGTCACGCTATGAAGCACCGCTCTTAGCGATTTTTGGCCTGGATGGGGAGAGCTTGGCATGAGTGTTCTGAACTTCGCGCTGACCATCGGCATCGGCGCTGTAACCCTGACCCTGCTTCTATGCGGCTGGCGCCTTTTGCTCGGTCCCACCATTGCTGACCGTGTGCTGGCGCTGGACACCCTCTACCTCAGTTTGGTAGCGCTGGTGGTGATGCTTGGTGTGCTCTGGCAGACACCGCTGTTGTTTGAAGCGGCCTTGATCGTAGCCTTGCTAGGCTTTGTGGGCACGGTGGCACTGGCGCGCTACCTCAGCCGTGGCGACGTTGTGGAGTGACATGATGGAAAACTTGAACTTTGTCATTGAATGGACCGCTGCTGCACT
>REAW01000041.1 GCA_004293725.1 Curvibacter sp. | reverse complement strand
CAAGCCACTCGCACTGGCCGCAGCGCCCAAGACCAGCACCAAGGTCACGCCTGCCGGGGGGGATGAGGACTGGGAAACGTTCTAAGCGAAACAGGCCTCAAATCCACGTGGTTGTTGCGCGAGTAGCTATGAAATTGGGAGCGTTTGTAGCGGCTGCCCTTGCTGGCATGGCATTGGCAGTGTCGGCTGTCGCGGCACCACCTTCCGATGCGGTAGATGTCAGCTGGCGGGGTGAAGCACCTGTGGCGCTAGTGCAGCAGTTCAGCCAATGGGTGGACCCGACAGGCAGTGTGACCGCCGAGCAGGTGCAACAACCCGAGTGGCGTGCGCGATTTGGACCCGTAGACCCTGCACAAACCCGCGCGCTCAGTTACGGCTTCACTTCCGACGCCGTGTGGCTGCGTTTGAAGCTGGCAAATCCGAGCAGTGCGGATGTGCAGCGTGTGCTTGAGATTACCAACGCCAAACTGTCATCGGTGCAGGTAAAGGTGGTCACTCCCGGGGTGGCAACAGAAGTCATGCAGGCTGGCGCTGCTTTGCCTTTTGACGAAAGGGCTGTCGCCAACCGGTTCTTGGTGTTTCCTGTCAATGTGCCTGCGGCCAGCGAAGCTACGGTCTACCTGCGCGTGCAGTCACTGAATGCGATGGTCTTGCCGGCCCGCCTGTGGGAGCCGCAGGCCTACGCGCGTTATGTGCGGAATGACTACATCGACCAAGCTTGGTACTTTGGCATGGCAATGGCCATGCTTCTGTTCAACCTGCTGCTTTTTGCGGCCCTGCGGGACAGCATCTATGCCTTGTATGTGGCGTTTTCTCTGTCTGCGGCACTCAGCATTGCCACCATCGGAGGGCTGGGCAAAGAGTTTCTTTGGCCGCAATCCATTTGGTGGGCCGATGTTGCGCTCGCCTTCCTGAACAACTTTGCCGCCGGGCTGCTGCTGTTATTTGTGCGTCGCATGCTCAATACCCCGATGCTTATGCCTCGCGCTGACAAGCTGCTCTGGGTGTGTGCACTGGTCATGCTGGTGTTGCCGGTGTATTGCTTGATCGATTACCGGGGACTGGTGCACGGGGTCTTGGTCGTCCAGCTTTTCGTCGCCCTAGTCATTGGGGGTGTGGCTGCCTGGTGCGCCCGGGCCGGGGAGCGCAGTGCGTGGACTTTTTTGCTGGCATTCAGTGCGTTACTCTTAGGTGGGGTGGTGAACATCTTGCTCAATTTTGAGGTTCTCCCCTTCAATTTTTGGACGAACAATGGACTCCAGATTGGTTCCGCAGTAGAGATGGTGATGTTGGCGCTGGCGCTTGCCGATCGCTTCAACCTGAGCCGACGCGAGACTCTGCGCGCACAGGCCGATGCGCTGGGTGCAGAGCGTCAATTGGTTGAATCGCTGCGCAATTCTGAACGCCTGCTGGAAGAGCGGGTGCACAAGCGCACCGGGGAGTTGTCGCGTGCAGTCCAGCGGCTGGAGCAGACGCAGGCCGAATTGGTCCAGTCGGCAAAGCTGGCTTCACTGGGGTCATTGGTGGCGGGTATTGCGCATGAACTCAACACACCCATTGGGAATGCCCTGACGGTAGCTACCACCATGGACGAAGCCACACGGCAGATCAAGGCTGACATAGAGGGGGCGGGCATACGCAAGTCCACCTTGCTGCAATACCTTGAGAACGTGTCACCTATGGCCGATCTGTTGGTACGGTCCTGCGAGCGCGCCGCAGGTCTGGTGAGTAGTTTCAAACGCGTGGCCGTGGACCAAACCTCCGAAGAGCGCCGCCGTTTTGATGTCAAAAATCTGGTCGATGACATTTGCGCGTCTTTGCGCCCCGGCCACAAGCATTTGCCATGGGTCATCCACGTGGACATACCCGAGGGGTTGTCCTGTGACAGCTACCCGGGCCCTTTGGGGCAGGCGATCAGCAACATGGTTCAGAATGCGGTGACCCATGCCTTTGAGGGCAGGACGCAGGGCACCGTTCGCATTTCGGCACGCCAAGTGGATCGATCCATTGAGCTCACCATTGCCGATGATGGCAACGGGATGCCGCCCGAGGTGCTGGGCCGGATTTTTGACCCGTTTTTCACCACCCGTCTGGGGCAGGGAGGCTCGGGTCTGGGGCTGTCGATCTCGCAAAACATCGTGGCGGGTGTCATGGGCGGGACCTTGCTGGCATTGTCGGAACCGGGCTCGGGTTCAAAATTTGTGCTCAGTTTCCCCCAGGAGCGGCGGCACAACACGGGGCCTGACGTGTTGGAATCTACCTACGCCGGGCTCAGCTAAGGCGGGTGCCGATGGGCGCACGGTGCGCCATCGCCTGCGTATCAGACGCCGCGGGCGCGGTCGATGTGGAACTGCTGGATGAAGGCGCCAAAGCGGCCGGCGTCCAGCGCGTCGCGCACCTCTTGCATCAGGTTCAGGTAGTAGTGCAGGTTGTGCACGCTGGCCAGCATGGGGCCGAGCATCTCGCCGCAGCGGTCCAGGTGGTGCAGGTAGGCGCGGCTGAAGCCTTCGCGTCCGCCGTCCGCCCATGACACGCCGCCTGATCCGGCACAGGCGTAGCAGGTGCAGGTCACGTCCAGCGGTTGCTCGTCGCTCTTGTGGCGTGCGTTACGGATCTTCAGGTCCCCATAGCGGCTGAACAAAGTGCCGTTGCGGGCATTCCGCGTGGGCATCACGCAGTCGAACATGTCAATGCCGTTTTGCACGCCGGCAATCAGGTCCTCTGGCGTGCCCACGCCCATCAGGTAATGCGGCTTGTGCTTCGGTAACTTGGGGCCGATGTGCTTCAAGACGCGCATCATGTCTTCCTTGGGCTCGCCCACGCTCAGGCCGCCCACGGCAATGCCAGGGAAGTCCAGCGCTTCCAGACCGGCCAGCGATTCGTCACGCAGGTGCTCGAACATGCCGCCTTGCACGATGCCAAACAGCGCGTTGGGGTTGTTCAGCCGGGCAAATTCGTCCTGGCAGCGCTTGGCCCATCTCAAACTCAACTCCATAGAGCTGCGGGCTTCGCGCTCGGTCGTGATCTGGCCTTTGGTCTTGGTTTCTACCGACAGGTAGGGCGTGCACTCGTCAAACTGCATCACGATGTCAGAGTTCAGCGTGGTCTGGATCTGCATGCTGATCTCGGGCGTCAAAAACAGTTTGTCGCCGTTGACGGGCGAGGCGAACTTGACGCCTTCTTCGCTGATCTTGCGCATTTCGCCCAGGCTCCAGACCTGGAAACCACCCGAGTCGGTGAGGATGGGTTTGTCCCATTTTTCGAACTGGTGCAGGCCACCAAACTTTTGCACCACATCCAGGCCGGGGCGCATCCACAGGTGGAAGGTGTTGCCCAGGATGATCTGGGCATTCATGTCGTGCAGGCTGCGTGGCATCACGCCCTTGACCGTGCCGTAGGTGCCCACGGGCATGAAGATGGGGGTTTCGACCACGCCGTGGTTCAGCGTCAGGCGGCCGCGGCGGGCGTGGCTGCCCAGGTAAGAGCCGTCGGCGGTGGCCGGGTCATTGGCAAGCAAATCAAATTTCAGCATGCCCCTATTGTCCGTCAAGCTTTCTGGAAGGGCCGTAAGCCCCCCACCGGAATGGTGACGCTGTAGCCAGCTCTTGAGCCACTCTATGACTCTGAAATGTCATCGTTTCGTCACATGCGTGGCATCCAATCGACTTGTTTTGCGCGTTGCTGCCCCAGGCGGGTTGGGTGCGCAGTTGTTGTTTTGAATAAGGAAAACCCATGCGCATGTCCCGTATCTCTGTGTCTGTGGCGATCGGCGTGGCCTGTGCCACGCTGGTCCACGCGGCACCGCCCAAGGCGCCTGCTGCTGGTAGCTATTTCAATCGCATCGCCACCTTTGAAGCCCACCGCAATGTGCCCGTGGGGCGCAATGTGAGCAAAAAGTCGGTGGCTGAAATCGTGGCGGTGAGTGCCGACGGCATGTTGTTGGCCTACACAGACGGCGAGCAAATGGGCATTGGCTTGATCGACATTCGCAACCCCGCGCAGCCCAAGGCGGCTGGGTTCCTGCCGGTCGAGGGTGAGCCTACTTCGGTCGTGATTGCCCATGGCAAAGTGCTGGCCGCCGTGAATTCCAGCAAAGATTTCGTGCAACCTACCGGCCACCTGGCGGTGTTTGATATTGCCAGCCGCAAGCTGCTGGCCAACTGCCCGATGTTTGGGCAACCCGACTCCATTGCGCTGGACAAGGGCGCGCGCCACGCGGTCATCGTGATGGAAAACGAGCGTGACGAAAAATTCAACAAAGGCGCAATTCCGCAGCTCCCGGGCGGCAACGTGACCATTGTCCCTTTGAGCGCCACGGGCCTGCCCGACTGCACCCGCTCCCACCCCGTGGGTTTGGGCGGTTTGGCTGAAGTTGCCCCGGACGACGCCGAGCCCGAGTTGGTGAAAGTCAATGCCAAAGGCATTGCTGTAGTCACCCTGCAAGAGAACAACCACATCGTGCTGATCGACGTGGCCAAGCGCCAGGTGATCAAGCATTTTTCTGCCGGCACGGTGGACTTGAAGGAAGTTGACCTCAAACGTGACGGCATCATCAACCCCACAGAGTCTGCCAAAGGTTTGCTGCGCGAACCCGATGCTGTGGCTTGGCTGGACAACAACCGCTTTGTGACCGCCAACGAAGGCGATTACAAGGGTGGCTCGCGCAGCATTTCCATCTTCAACACCGAGGGCAAAGTGGAGTGGGACAGCGGCAACTTCCTGGACCACGAGGCTATGCGCCTGGGCCATTACCCAGAAGGCCGATCGGCCGCCAAAGGCAATGAACCAGAGGGTGTGGAGGTGGGGGTGTTCGGCAAAGACACCTTGATTTTTGTCGGCTCCGAGCGCTCGTCGCTGGTCACGGTGTGGCGCGATCGCGGCGCTGGCAAGGCGCCCGAGTATGTTCAGGCCTTGCCTGCCGGCAGCGGCCCCGAGGGGCTGACCGCGATTCCCCAGCGCGGCTTGTTGGTGGTGGCCAGCGAAAACGATGGTGCTGCCCGTTCCAGCGTGATGATTTACCAGCAAGGTGCCGCAGTGCCGGCTTACCCAACGCTGATGTCGAGTGATACGCCCGCTGGCCCGCCCATTCCCTGGGGCGCAATCTCCGGCACCACGGCAGACCGCAAGCAACCAGGGCGACTGTTTGCTGTCACCGACAGTGTGTATGCCACCACCCGAATTCTGGAAATAGATGCCAACTTCACGCCAGCCCTGATTACCAATGCCTTGACGGTATCCAAAGACGGCAAGCCCGTGGGCTACGACGGCGAAGGCATTGCCCAGCGTGCGGACGGTGGGTTCTGGGTGGCCTCAGAAGGTGACCCGGACAAAAAACCTGCAGCGTTGCCGAATCTGCTGTTGCGCCTGAATGCCAAGGCCGAAGTGCAGGAAGAAATTGCGCTCCCCGAGGCCCTCGCGCGCCACGCCACCCGTTTCGGTTTTGAGGGCGTCACCACCACAGGTACGGGTGACCAGGAAGTGGTGTGGCTGGCCGTGCAGCGCGAATGGAAAGATGACCCCAAAGGTTTCGCCAAAATTCTGCGTTACACCCCCGCCACCAAAACCTGGGGGGTGCTGCACTACCCGCTGGACGCAACCAAGGCCGAGGGCGGCTGGGTGGGTTTGTCTGAAATTACTGCGGTCGGACCCGACAGCTTTGTGGTGGTCGAGCGTGACAACCAGTTTGGCGACCAGGCCTTCAAGACCTTGCATGCTTTCTCGGTGGCAGGTTTAACGGCCGCCGCACCGGGTGACGCCAAAGTGCCGGTCGTGGCCAAACGCTTGCTGCGCAACTTGGTGCCCGATTTGCAAAAGCCAAATGGCTATGTGCTCGACAAGGTCGAAAGCTTCGCCGTGGACAGCACCGGCCAAGCCTTTGCCATTACAGACAACGATGGCGTGGACGGTTCCAACGGCGAGACGCAGTTTTTGCGTCTCGGTGTCTTGCCCGGTTTGAAGTAACTAGCCCAGCTGCCGCTGCAGCAGCATGGCGTCGCCATAGCTGAAGAAGCGGTAGTTGCGCGCAATTGCAGCACGGTACAGGCCCATCACGTGGTCGTAGCCTGTGAAGGCGCTCACCAGCATCATCAGGCTGCTTTTGGGCAGGTGAAAGTTGGTCACCAGTAGATCCACCAACTGGAACTCGAAGCCGGGGGTGATGAAGAGGGCGGTGTCGCCACTGGCAATGCCGGTCTTGGCCCAGCTTTCCAGCGTGCGCACGCTGGTGGTGCCCACCGCCACAATGCGACCGCCGCGCGCCTTGCAGGCCGCAATGGCTTCCTGGGTTTCGGGCGGCACGTTGTACCACTCGCTGTGCATCTGGTGTTCCGCCAAATTTTCGGATTTAACCGGTTGGAAGGTGCCGGCGCCCACATGCAGCGTCACATGCGCGCGCTGCACACCCATGGCGTCGAGCTGGGCGAACAGCGCTTCGTCAAAGTGCAAGGCTGCAGTCGGCGCCGCCACGGCACCGGGGTGCTTGGCGAAGACAGTTTGGTAGCGCTGCGCGTCTTCGGGTGAGTCGCTGTGCGTGATGTACGGGGGCAGCGGCACGTGGCCGTGGCGCTCCATCAGCGTGTAGGGGTCGTCCCCTTTGTCGTTGCTGAGCACAAAGCGGTAGATGGGGCCATCCACATTCGGCCAGCGGCCCAGCAGGGTGGCGCTCAGGCCGTCTTCTTGGCCGGGCGCACAGGTCATCTTGATGGTGGCGCCCACTTCGGGTTTTTTGCTGACCCGCATATGGGCTGCCACCTGGTTGCCGCCCAGTACCCGCTCGATCAGCAGCTCCACCTTGCCGCCGGTCGCTTTTTCGCCAAACAGGCGGGCGTTAATGACTTTGGTGTCGTTGAAGACCATGAGATCCCCGGCCTTCAAGAGGCTGGGGAGGTCTTTGAAACTGCGGTCTACCGGTGTGGCAGCCGTGCCATCCAGCAGGCGCGAGCCGGTGCGCTCTGCCGCAGGGTGCTGGGCGATGAGGGACTCTGGGAGTTCGAAATCGAAGTCACTGAGGGTGAAGGCACGTTCGGTGCCTGGAAAGAATGTTGGCATGGTGCTTGAGGGCCGGACGGGCCCGTTCCAAGGAAAAAGACAGGGCAGAATTGTCCCATGCCCAAAATGCCCCGCGCTACCGCCGACAACACTGCCGCTACCGCAGTCACTGGGCGTGCGGCGGATGCCCTCTCGCCTGCGCAAAAAGCACTGGAGAAACTGGGCCTGAAGCGCGACATTGACCTGGCGCTGCACCTGCCGCTGCGCTACGAGGACGAAACCCGTATCGTCAAGCTGGACGAAGTTCGGGAAGGCCAGCAGGCACAGATAGAGGCGGTGGTGACCCACCAGGAGGTGACGTTTCGCCCCCGCCGCCAGCTCATCGTGACCGTGCACGATGGCTCTGACACTTGCACGCTGCGTTTCTTTAGCTTCTACGGCTCGCAGCAGAAGGCGTTGGCGGTGGGCAACCGCATTCGGGTGCGCGGGGAGGTGAAGGGTGGTTTTTTGGGGCGCACCATGTTGCACCCCAGCTTCAAGGCCGCCGGGGGGAACCTTCCCACCGCGTTGACGCCCATCTACCCCACGGTGGCCGGTCTGCCGCAGCCCTATCTGCGCAAGGCGGTACTGGCAGGACTGGCGCGATCCGATTTGTCAGACACTTTTGCACCCGGTGATCTGGAGGTTCTGCACAAGGGAATTGGCCACCAGCCCTTATGGACGCTGCGCGATGCGCTATCTTTTTTGCATCACCCAACGCCCGATGTGTCGCTGGACACGCTGATGGACCATAGCCATCCGGCCTGGCAGCGACTCAAGGCCGAGGAACTGCTGGCCCAGCAGATCAGCCAATTGCAAAGCCGGCGCGAGCGGGCAGCCCTGCGGGCGCCCACGCTCCAGGCGGTGGTGGGCGGAACGCTGCATACGCGGCTGCTGGCAGCGCTGCCTTTTGGCTTGACCCAAGCGCAGCAGCGGGTGGGCGCAGAGATTGCCAAGGATATGGCGCGCACCATCCCCATGCACCGCCTGCTGCAGGGGGATGTGGGCGCGGGCAAAACCGTGGTGGCCGCGCTGGCCGCTGCCATTTGCATGGACGCAGGATGGCAGTGCGCGCTGATGGCGCCTACCGAAATTTTGGCCGAGCAGCACTTCCGCAAGCTGCTGGGCTGGCTGGAGCCGCTGGGCATTACCACCGCCTGGCTCACCGGCACCCAGAAGACCAAAGAGCGCCGCGCCATGCTCGCGCTCATTGAAAGCGGCGAGGCCCAGTTGGTGGTGGGCACGCATGCCATCATTCAGGACAAGGTGAAGTTCAAGAACCTGGCGCTGGCCATCATTGATGAGCAGCACCGTTTTGGCGTAGCCCAGCGTCTGGCGCTGCGCAACAAACTGCACCACGAAGAGATGGAGCCGCATTTGCTCATGATGACGGCCACGCCCATTCCCCGCACGCTGGCGATGAGCTACTACGCGGATCTGGATGTCGCCACGCTCGATGAGTTGCCGCCGGGGCGCACGCCCATCGTCACCAAGGTGGTGAGCGACCACCGCCGCGATGAGGTGATCGAGCGCATCCGCGGTCAGATAGCCCAGGGTCGGCAGGTCTACTGGGTGTGCCCGCTGATTGAAGAGAGCGAAGCGCTGGACCTGACCAATGCCACGCAAACCCATGCCGACCTGGCAGAGGCCTTACAGGGCGCCACACGGGCAGATGGCCAGCCCGTGTTGATCGGCCTGCTGCACTCGCGCATGCATGCGGATGACAAAAAGGCGGTGATGGGGGCATTTACTGCGGGGCTGATGTCGGTGCTGGTCAGTACCACGGTGATTGAGGTGGGGGTGGACGTGCCTAACGCGTCACTGATGGTGATTGAACATGCTGAGCGTTTTGGTTTGAGCCAGTTGCACCAGCTGCGAGGCCGCGTGGGGCGGGGTGCTGCGGCGTCGGCCTGCGTGCTGCTGTACTCCACGGGTGATGCACCGCGCTTGGGCGAGGCCGCGCGGGAGCGGCTCAAAGCGATGGCGGAGACCAACGATGGCTTCGAGATTGCCCGGCGCGACCTGGAGATTCGGGGTCCTGGCGAGTTTTTGGGCGCTCGCCAAAGCGGCGAGGCCATGCTGCGTTTTGCTGATCTGGCGACCGACACCGCCCTGCTGGAGTGGGCGCGAGCCGAGGCGCCGATGCTGCTGGACCGTTATCCCCATCTTGCGCAAAAACACGTGGCGCGGTGGCTGGGTGGCAAAGCCGAATACCTGAAAGCATAAGGGCGCAACGGGAGCCTGCTACGCTGGGGGATGTTGTGCAATGACGTGCCCCCTGTGTTTTGGACGAAAATGGCGCCTATGGACCGCCATAGCAGCGCGAAAAGCTCCTAAATTTATAGCAAATGAATGTGATGAAGATGGTTTCTTTTTGTCAGCCTCGGCTGTGGGGCTCAGGCCATGTTGCAGCCGGTGCCTCGATTGAGAGCGCACCATGAGTGGACCTTGGCTTCTGATTGTTGGCCTGTTGACTCCCGTGGTGTTGGCCGTGCTGGGCTTTTACGTTCACGTGGACCGTCAAGCGCGGCTGTTGAAAACCCAGTCCGGCCCCATCCCGGGCGGTTTGCGGTTTTCCGCCCATGGCTGGAGTGTGGAAGTGCAGCGCAGCACCCAACAGCTGCAGGTGAAAACCCAACAGGGTGATTACACCCACCAGCCTCTGGAAGGAGGCGACGAAGAGCTGCAGCAGGGGCCTCAGACAGTGATGTTGCCCGCACCTGGCCTGCGCATCGAGATCACGCCCAACAGGGTAGAGGAGGGCGAGGCAACAGCTGCAAAGCCGAAGGGTCACTGCAGTGTGGTGTTCCATGCATCGGACGAAAGCGCATTTGCCTTGGCCGAGAAGCCGGGCGGTGAGCGCTACCTGCTGCGCCTGGAAAACGTACCTGCGCCCGTGGCGGCCAATTTTCACCAGTTTGCGGGCCAAATCCGCATCTGGGTCGAAAAACTGGACCGAAACGTGGCGCAGCAATTGCACTTGCGCGCACAACGCGCGGAGGCTGAAGCCGCTTCGCAAGCCCGAGCGGCCGCGAAGGCAAAAAAGGCGTCTGAACAATCCGCCCAGCCCGATCTCGAACCGGCCGAACAAATCGCCCAGTGGCGCAAAGCCGCCGGTTTCAGCGGTACCAGTGAGGTGGGCTACACACCCGAAGGCAAGATTGACTGGTTTATTGACCTCGATAGCCGGGGACGTATCACCATGTATGCCAACAAGGCCGTCATCCACACCACCTTGATGGGGGCCAAAGTGAACTCTTTGGGCGCGGAGCTGGAAATCAGCGTACGCGACCAGTATTGGTCCGAGGCGGAATCTGAGTTGCAGGTGTACCGTGTTTTCAAGGGCGCACATTCGGACACCCGCCGCGCTTGGAAGGAACGCATTGAAATCCTGTGTGACAAGCTGCGCAGCGGAGAAATCTCTCTGCGCTGACCGCGCTTCGCGGCCGCGCGTAGATCCGCCAGCCGGGTAAGAGGACAATAGCCCCATGACCCTGACCGAACTCAAATACATCGTGGCGGTGGCGCGCGAGCGGCACTTTGGCAAGGCGGCAGACGCCTGCTATGTGTCGCAACCCACGCTATCGGTGGCGGTGAAGAAGCTCGAAGAAGAGTTGGATGTGAAACTCTTTGAGCGCAGTGCCAACGAGGTGACGGTGACGCCCTTGGGGGAAGAGATCGTGCGCCAGGCGCAGAGTGTGCTGGAGCAGGCGGCCAACATCAAGGACATTGCCAAGCGCGGCAAAGATCCGCTCGCCGGGGCCTTGAAGCTGGGTGTGATCTACACCATTGCGCCGTATCTGTTGCCCGATCTGGTGCGCCAGGTCATCACCCGCAGCCCCCAGATGCCGCTGATTTTGCAGGAGAACTTCACGGTCAAGCTGTTGGAAATGCTGCGCAGCGGCGAAATTGACTGCGCCATCCTGGCCGAGCCTTTTCCAGACACCGGGCTGGCCGCTGCGCCGCTCTATGACGAACCATTTTTTGCCGCAGTGCCAACCGGCCACGCGCTGGCTGCCAAAAACCATGTGACGACGGACGAGCTCAAAAAAGAAACCATGCTGCTGTTGGGCAATGGCCATTGCTTTCGTGACCACGTGCTGGAGGTGTGCCCCGAGTTCGCACGTTTTTCCAGCGATGCCGAGGGCATTCGCAAGAGCTTTGAAGGTTCGTCGCTGGAGACCATCAAACACATGGTGGCGGCCGGCATGGGCATTACCCTGGTGCCGCGCCTGAGCGTACCCAAAGACGCTTTGGAGCCCAAGAAGCGCAAGGGGGAGGAGCCTTTTGTGAAGTACCTGCCCGTGCAGGACGGAAAAAACCTGCCGCCACCCACGCGCCGTGTGGTGCTGGTGTGGCGGCGTAGTTTTACCCGCTACGAAGCGATCGCCGCGCTGCGCAATGCGGTGTATGCCTGCGAGTTACCCGGTGTCACCCGCCTCTCATGATTTGCAAGTCAAATAGGCTTCCAGCCCATTTGGATATTGCGCCAATAGCTCCTCTTTTTGTAGCAAATCTGTGTCTTCCCTGTTCTCTGCCAAGCTCTCGCTCTACCTCGATCTGATCCGCTGGAACCGTCCTGCGGGCTGGTTGCTGTTGTTGTGGCCCACGTTGTCTGCCCTGTGGTTGGCGGCTGGCGGCTTTCCCGGCTGGCACCTGGTGGTGGTGTTCTCGCTGGGCACCATCCTGATGCGCAGCGCGGGCTGCTGCATCAACGATGTGGCCGACCGCGAGTTCGACCAGCATGTCAAACGCACCGCCCAACGCCCCGTTACCAGTGGCCGCATTTCCACGCGCGAAGCGCTGTGGGTGGGCGCGGTGCTGGCAATGGCCGCGTTTGCGTTGGTACTTACCACCAATGCCGCCGCCATTGCCTGGTCGTTTGCGGCGTTGGCCGTTGCGCTGGTGTACCCGTATGCCAAGCGTTATGTGTCCATGCCGCAAGCCGTGTTGGGGGTGGCCTTTAGTTTTGGCATTCCCATGGCCTTTGCTGCCGTTCAAGGCCATGTCCCAGGGGTGGCTTGGGCACTGTTGGTGGGCAACTTGTTTTGGGTGTTGGCCTACGACACCGAATACGCGATGGTGGATCGCGACGATGACCTCAAAATCGGCATCAAGACTTCGGCCATCACATTGGGCCGATGGGATGTGCCCGCCGTGCTTGGTTTCTATGTTATCTATCTCGCGATGTGGTCCTGGTTGGTGTTACCAATGCTCGCACGTCCCTGGGCCTGGTGGGTGGCGGTGGCGGTGGCTGCCGCGCAAGTGGTGTGGCACGGCACGCTCATTGCCGACCGGGGGCGCGAAGGCTGTTTCAAGGCCTTCCGGTTGAACCATTGGGTGGGGCTGGCGGTGTTGGGCGGGGTGTTGCTGGGCGTTTAGACGGGATAACTCTTGGTCATTTGACGCAAAAAAGGCCCGCACGTTGGCGGGCCCTTTTTTGGAGCAAGAATGCTTACTTGGCGCTCAAGCATTCCTTCATGAAGGCTTTGC
Source organism: Curvibacter sp. (assembly GCA_004293725.1). Classification (GTDB taxonomy): domain Bacteria; phylum Pseudomonadota; class Gammaproteobacteria; order Burkholderiales; family Burkholderiaceae_C; genus Allorhodoferax. The sequence goes on along the minus strand of REAW01000041.1, from coordinate 10,267 downwards.
GCTCATCGCCTGCGAGGGCCTTGGTCTTGGCATCGGCGTTGCAGGTCTTCATCTTGTTCTGTTGGGTCGTGCCAGCGTCAGCGGCCGAACCAGCGGGCTTGGCGCTGAGGCAGTCTTTCATGAAGGCTTTGCGTTCATCGCCTGCGAGGGCCTTGGTCTTGGCATCGGCGTTGCAGGTCTTCATCTTGTTCTGCTGCGCGGTAGGTGCTTTCTCTTCGGCAGCGTGGGCGCCGCCTACTGCCAACGCCAGACCCAAAGCCACCAGGGAGATCAATTGTTTCATCAGTCGTCCTATCAAAAAAATGGCAGCTTTGCCGCCGTTGTGGAAAAAACCCTTGCCAGCACAAGCATATAACGAAAATAGGGCCCGGTCGTTGACGGTCTCGCTGGTGGGTGGGGTCGGGGGACCCGTAAAATCCCTGCATGCTGTCTGTAAAAAACGAACTTCTGGAAGCGCTGGCCGCCTCCCTCGAAAAACTGTCCCCGGGGAGCGGTGCCAAGGCGGCGTTTGAGTCGCCCAAGGTGGCAGCCCACGGCGACCTGGCCACCACGGCGGCCATGCAACTGGCCAAGCCCCTCAAGCTCAACCCGCGACAACTGGCCGAAAACCTGAAGGCCGAACTGTTGGCCCAGGCCGCTTTTCAGCGCTGGGTCGATGCCATCGAGATTGCTGGCCCCGGCTTCATCAACATCCGTCTCAAGCCCGAGAGCAAGCAGCAGGTGGTGCGCGAGGTGCTGGGGCAGGGCACCCAGTATGGTTACCAGCCCAGCAACGGCCAACATGTGCTGGTCGAATTTGTGTCGGCCAACCCCACCGGCCCCCTTCACGTGGGCCACGGCCGCCAGGCCGCATTGGGCGATGCCATTTGCAACCTGTTTGCGACCCAAGGCTGGAATGTGCACCGCGAGTTCTACTACAACGACGCCGGTGTGCAGATCCAGACGCTGACGAACAGCACGCAGTTGCGCGCCAAGGGCTTCAAGCCGGGTGACGACTGCTGGCCTGTGGACCCGGAGAACCCTGCCAGCAAGGCCTTCTACAACGGCGACTACATCCAGGACATCGCCGACGACTTTCTGGCCAAGAAGACGGTGCAGGCAGATGACCGCAGCTTCACCGCCAGCGGCAATGTGGAAGACCTGGAGTCCATCCGCAATTTCGCCGTGGCCTACCTGCGCCACGAGCAGGACAAGGACTTGCAGGCCTTCAACCTGAAGTTTGACGAGTACTACCTGGAGAGCAGCCTGTATACCAGTGGTCGCGTGGACCAGACGGTGGCCAAGCTCGTGGCAAACGGCAAAACCTACGACAAGGATGGCGCCTTGTGGCTCCAATCCACCGACTACGGTGACGACAAGGACCGTGTCATGCGCAAGCAGGACGGCAGCTACACCTACTTTGTGCCCGATGTGGCCTACCACATCGCCAAGTGGGAGCGCGGCTTTACCAAGGTCGTCAATATCCAGGGTACGGACCACCATGGCACCATTGCCCGCGTGCGCGCCGGACTTCAGGCGGCCGACGTGGGTATTCCACAGGGTTATCCCAATTACGTGCTGCACACCATGGTGCGCGTAGTCAAAGGTGGTGAAGAGGTCAAGATCAGCAAACGCGCGGGTAGCTATGTCACGCTGCGCGATCTGATCGAGTGGACCAGCAAGGACGCGGTACGTTTCTTTTTGCTGAGCCGCAAGCCCGACACCGAATACACCTTTGACGTGGACCTGGCAGTTGCCAAGAACAACGACAACCCGGTGTACTACGTGCAATACGCCCACGCCCGCATCTGCTCGGTGCTGGCTGCCTGGGGCGGTGGTGTGGCGAGCCTCCAGGACGTGGACCTGTCGGCATTGCAAAGCCCGCAAGCCCAGGCGCTGATGCTGCTGCTGGCCAAGTACCCCGAGATGCTGAGTGCGGCCGCCAATGACGAAGCGCCGCACGATGTGACCTTTTATTTGCGCGAACTCGCCGCCAGCTACCACAGCTACTACGATGCCGAGCGCATTTTGGTGGACGATGAAACGGTCAAGCTGGCGCGTTTGGCCCTGGTGGCTGCCACCGCCCGGGTGTTGCACAATGGCCTGGCCGTGCTGGGCGTAAGTGCCCCGCAAAAGATGTGAGACTTGGGCGTCAGACTACGTGCGTAGCCATGGTCGTTGACGCCCGCTGATTAAGAGAGAAAGCAGCACATGAAGTTTGAACGTGGCGGAACCATTGTGGGATTCATTGTGGGCGTGGTGGTGGGCTTGGGCGCCGCGCTGGCAGTGGCGGTGTACGTCACCAAGGTACCCGTACCTTTCATGAACAAGAGCCAGAGCCGCAGTGCCGACCAAGACGAGGCGGAAGCCCAGAAAAACAAGAACTGGGACCCTAACGCCATTTTGTATGGCAAAAATCCTGCTCCCGCAGTGCCGCCGGCAACTTCACCGGCATCCGCAGCCTCGGCCATCAAGGGCAAAGTTGAAGCAAAAACCGAAGCCAAAGCGGACCCCAAAGCCGACGCCAAACTCACCAAGCCAGACGCCAAGGGTGAAGTTAAACCCGCAGTGTCTGCAGATCCCTTGGGTGACTTGGCCAAGGCCAAGACAGCAGCCCCAGCGGATACGGATGCCTTTGTGTACTTTGTGCAGGTGGGTGCCTTTCAAAAGGCCGAGGACGCAGAGAGTCATCGTGCCAAGTTGTCCCTGGCGGGCATTGAGACCAAAATCTCCGAGCGCGAACAGTCGGGTCGCCCGGTGTACCGGGTGCGTGTGGGTCCATTTGACAAGAAGGACGACGCGGACAAAGCCAAAGACAAGATGGACAAGGCCGGTATGGAGACCGCTTTGGTCCGGGTTCAGCGCTAAGCGCAAGCCGTATTGGAACTTTCCGGAGGGGCCACGGTCCCATCGGCACTCTTTAACAGTGAGATAGACATGAAACGACGTGAATTTACGCAATTGACTACCAGCGCAGCCCTTGCGTCTGCAGCATGGTGGGGCGGCGCAGCGCAGGCGCAAGCGAGCAGGCCCAAGGCGGGCACGGACTTTCAAGTGCTGGACCCCCGCGCGTCCGTCGAGGCCCCAGCCGGCAAGATTGAAGTGGTGGAGTTCTTTTGGTACAGCTGTGGCCACTGCAATGCTTTTGAGCCTGCGCTCGAAGCATGGAGCAGCAAGCTGCCTAAAGATGTGGTGCTGCGCCGAGTGCCAGTCGCATTTCAAGACAGTTTTGTACCGCAGCAGCGCCTGTACTTCACGCTCGAAGCCATGGGTTTGGTCAAGCAATTGCATGGCAAGGTGTTTGCTGCTATCCACGTCGAGAAAAAGAACCTGAGCACTGGAGAGGCAATTCTCGAATGGGTGGTTCAGCAAGGCGTGGACAAAGCGAAGTTCTTGCAACAGTACAACTCCTTTACTGTGGTGACCAAGGTGACCAAAGCTACACAACTGCAAAACGCCTATAAGGTGGAAGGTGTGCCGGCCTTGGGTATTGCCGGGCGGTTTTATACCGATGGCTCCATGGCTGGCAATATGCAGCGCGCGCTGCAGGTTGTGGATGCGTTGGTGGCGGACGTTCGCGCAGGCCGTTAAGCGGGAGCATCCCCGGCCGGAATGGTGTGGATCCACACCCTGCAGGGCTAGAATGAATGGACCCCCGTTCAACCCTTGTGGAGATTGCTTCGATGGCGCACCAAAAATACCGGCTTGTTACCCGCAGCGACTTTGATGGACTGGTATGTGCCGTCCTGCTCAATGAGCTGGACCTGATCGACGATATCAAATTCGTCCATCCCAAGGACATGCAAGATGGCAAGGTGGAAGTGTCCGATCGCGACATCACCACCAATTTGCCCTATGTACCCGGTGTGTACTTGGCGTTTGACCATCACGAATCCGAGACCGTACGCAATACGGGTGAGCGCGCCAACCACATCATCTTGCCGAACGCAGACTCTGCCGCCCGTGTGGTGTTTGACCACTACGGTGGAACAACCCGTTTCCCGGAGCGTTTCCACGACATGATGGAAGCGGTGGACAAGGGCGACTCTGCACGTTTCAGCCAAGACGAAATCATGAACCCGACGGGTTGGGTGCTGCTGAACTACTTGATGGACTCGCGGACCGGTTTGGGCCGCTTCCGTGAGTTTCGTGTCAGCAACTACCAGCTGATGATGGATTTGATCCAGTACTGCCGCAACCATGGCATCGACGAAATTCTGCAGTTGCCCGATGTGGTGGAGCGCGTGGACCTCTACTTCGAGCACGCAGCCAAGGCCAAAGACCAGTTGTTGCGTTGCACCACCGTGCATGGCAACTTGCTGGTGCTGGATTTGCGCAACGAAGACACCATTTTTGCGGTCAATCGTTTCATGGTGTATGCACTGTTTCCGCAGACGAATATTTCGATTCACGTGTTGTGGGGCTTGCAAAAACAAAACACCGTGTTTGCCACCGGTAAGTCCATCACCAACCGAACGTCCCAAACCAATGTTGGTGACCTGATGCTGAGTTACGGTGGCGGCGGTCACGCCAACGCAGGCACTTGCCAGGTCGATAACGACAGCGCTGCAAGCGTATTGCAAACACTGATCCGCACCATTAACGCTGACGGCTGAAGCGGCAAGGGTACGAAACCCGCGAAGCGCTCGGTACAATGGCCGAAGCGCTTTTCCAGCAAGTTTCGTGCCTTTATGAAAAATACCTTTTTGTCGGTGTCTTTGTGGTTGTTAGTGGCCAGTGTGGCTGGCCACGCCTGGGCTGAAAAAGCCGACCGCAACAAGCCCATGAACGTGGAGGCGGATGCCTTGCGTTATGACGACCTCAAACAAGTGAGCGTGTTCACGGGCAACGTGGTCCTTACCAAGGGCAGCATCATTATTCGTGGCGCTCAGCTAGAAGTGCGCCAAGACCCCGATGGCTACCAGTTTGGCGTGGTGACGGGGTCGGAATCCACGCTGGCGTTCTTTCGCCAAAAGCGCGATGGGCTGGACGAGTTCATTGAAGGGGATGGTGTGACCATCGAATATGACGGTCGTGCGGACACCGTGCGTTTCATCAAGAAAGCGAAGTTGCGGCGCTTTCGCGGCGCGACCCTCGCAGACGAAGTAACTGGTGCCAGCATTCTGTACGAAAACCTCAGCGACAAATTCACCGTGGACGGCACGCCAAAAAGTGCGACTGCGCCTGCCGGCCGTGTCCGGGCTATGTTGACGCCCAAACCCGACGCCACGTTGCCTGTTAACGGCCAGCCCACCCCTACCCTGCGCACTACACCGCAACTGGAAAAGGCTGCCCCGTGAGCACGCCCACCCCAGAAACCCCGGACAGAAGCCCCGGGCGGTTGGAAGCCCGGCATTTGCAAAAGTCCTACGGCAAGCGCCAAGTGGTCAAGGACGTTTCGCTGGCGGTCAGTACCGGAGAAGTGGTGGGCTTGCTGGGCCCCAACGGTGCAGGGAAAACCACATCGTTCTACATGATTGTGGGTTTGCTGCGGGCCAGTGCGGGAGACATCACCATTGACGGCCAGTCGATCGAGCACATGCCCATCCATCGCCGTGCGCGCTTGGGCCTGGGTTATTTGCCACAAGAGGCGTCCATCTTTCGCAAACTCAATGTGGAAGACAACGTGCGCGCGGTGCTGGAGTTGCAGCGCGACAACGCTGGCAACCCCCTCACTTCGGATGCGATTGAAGCGCGGCTCACTGCGTTGCTGCAGGATCTGCGGGTGGAACACCTGCGCGAGTCGCCCTCTTTGGTGCTCTCTGGCGGAGAGCGCCGCCGCGTGGAGATTGCGCGTGCGCTGGCTACCCAGCCCCGCTTTATCTTGTTGGATGAACCGTTTGCAGGTATCGACCCGATTGCGGTGATCGAGATCCAGCGCATCATCAGTTTCCTGAAGGGCCGTGGCATTGGTGTGCTCATTACCGACCACAACGTACGCGAAACCCTGGGCATTTGCGACCACGCCTACATCATCAGCGACGGCCATGTGCTAGCGCAAGGCACCCCCTCCGAGATCGTGAACAACGCCGATGTGCGCCGCGTCTATCTCGGTGAGCATTTCAAAATGTGATGAAGCAAGGGCTGTCGTTACGCGTCTCCCAACACCTGGCGCTCACGCCCCAGCTGCAGCAGTCCATCCGACTGTTGCAACTCTCCACGCTGGAGCTGAGCCAGGAGGTGGAGCAGATGCTGGACGAAAACCCCTTTTTGGAGTTGTCCGAAGACCGGGCCGAGCGCGAAGACTTTGGGCTGAACGCATCAGACGCTGCCATCAGCGAGGGTGATCGCTTGTCCGAAAGCGGAGAGTCAGAGTATGCTCCTAATTCTGTAGCTGACTACGCAGCGCCCACAAGCTCTAGCAGCACAAATGACGATGAAACTACACCGTTGAGCGGCAGCGACGAACCCAATTGGGAGGGCGACGGCACTACCGAAATGACGCCCGACGACGGCGAGTGGGGCGTGGACGCCAAGGCCAAAGCCAACAACCTGGGTGATGACGAGGAAAAAGACGCAACCGAGTTGGCGCGCTCCGCCGAATCGCTACAGGCATTCTTGCACCGCCAAGCGCTGAGCCTGCGAACCAGCGCTACCGAGGCTGCTGCGTTGCGGTTTTTGATTGAATCACTCAACGACGATGGATACCTGGAAGAGTCGTTGGAAGACCTCGCCCGTAGCCTCAATCCCGGCGACGAAGAACAATTGCACGGCCTTGTGCACCACTTCACCGTGGCGCTGGGCTTGCTCCATAGCCTGGAGCCCGTGGGCGTGGGCGCGCGCGACCTGGGCGAGTGCTTGCGTTTGCAGGTCAAGGCGTTGTTGGCCCAGGCCCAAGCCGATGGCGAAGACGAGCGAGCCGAGCTGCTGCACGTGGCGCTGGGCATCTGCAGCAAACCCATGGATTTATTGGCGCGGCGCGATATCAAGCGCTTGGTGCACATGGGCGTGGGTAGCGATGCGCTGGTGCGCGAAGCCATACCGCTGATCGCGCGGCTGGAGCCTAAACCCGGGCGCCGCTTTGTCGACGTGGAGCGCAATATCGTGGTTCCCGACGTGTTGGTGGTGGCGATCGGCAAGGTGGGTGGAATCCCCAAGTTCCGTGTGCAACTCAACCCCGACGTCATGCCGCGCCTCAAGGTGCATGACATTTACGCCAATGTGTTGCGCAACCACCGTGGGGGGCATGCCGCGTTGCAGCAGCGCCTGCAAGAGGCGCGCTGGTTCATCAAAAACATCCAGCAACGCTTTGACACCATCCTGCGGGTGAGCACCGCCATTGTTGAACGGCAAAAAAACTTCTTCACCCATGGCGAACTGGCCATGCGCCCTTTGGTGCTGCGCGAGATCGCCGACGAGTTGGGCCTGCACGAGTCCACCATCAGCCGTGTGACCACGGCCAAGTACATGGCTACGCCGTTTGGGACCTTCGAGCTCAAATACTTCTTCGGTTCGGGCCTGGGCACTGAGTCGGGTGGCAATGCCTCCAGCACCGCCGTTCGCGCGCTGATCAAGCAGTTCATCGCCTCCGAGAGCAGCAAAAAGCCCTTGAGCGACAACCAGATCTCTGACATGCTGAAAGAGCAGGGCATTGAGTGCGCCCGGCGCACCGTGGCCAAATACCGCGAGGGCCTGAAGATCGCCCCCGCCTCACTCCGCAAAGCGCTATGAACCAATTGACTCTTTTTCTCCCCTGCGCCGCCGGCGTGGAGGAGTACCTGGCACCTGAGATTCTGCAAATCACCGGCCTGCCGCCCGGCTGTGTGACCAAGCAGCGCGGTGGTGTGGCTGTCCGCACGTCGTTTGCGCACGCCATGCTGCTCAACCTCTACAGCCGCCTGTCGCAACGCGTGCTGGTGCTGGTGTCCTACACCGAATACCGCAGCGAACAGGACCTGTACCGGGCGGGACTGGAGGTGCCGTGGGAGCAGTGGTTCACACCCAAGGAAAGCATCAAGGTCGAAGTGACGGCGCAGCACAGCCCGCTGACCTCATTGAACTTTGCGGCGCTGAAAGTGAAGGATGCTGTCTGTGACCGCTTCCGCGAAGTGGCCAATGGCGTGCGGCCCGATGTGAATACGCAGTGGCCTGACGTGCGTATCTACGCACACCTGACTACTGACAGTTGTTCGCTCTACATCGACACCTCGGGTGAGCCGCTGTTCAAGCGCGGCTGGCGCGAGGACAAGGGCGACGCGCCGCTGAAAGAAACCCTGGCCGCGGCCATGATTGCCGCCAGCGGCTGGGCCTCAGGCGAAGAAGATTTGCAGCCGTTGTACGACCCCTGCTGCGGCAGCGGTACGGTAGCTATCGAGGCTGCACAGATTGCATGCAATATTGCGGCGGGTTCCTTGCGCCGCTTTGCGTTTGAGAAATACCGGCCCTTCCGTTCGCAGGAATGGGCGGACATGAAGGCCGAGGCTGCGGCCAACGTGGTTAAACCCGATCCTGGGCAGACGGCACTGATCTACGGCAGCGATGTGTCGCATCGCATGGTGGACTTTGCCCAACGTAATGCCCAACGCGCCGGTGTGGCCGATGTGATCGAGTTCCGCGGTGGCGATGCGCTGCAGCGCATGCCCCCGATTGAAGGCGGCGGTGTGATGGTCTTCAACCCGCCCTATGGTGAGCGTATCGGCATTGGCGGTGTAGCCGGTGAAGGCGAGGGTGCCCGATTTGGCGCACGCGAACTGGCGCAGACCGACGAGGGGGTGGACTTTTTCAACCAACTGGCCAGCCACTGGAAGAAGAACTACAGCGGCTGGACCGCCTGGGTGCTGACGCCGGACCTGAAGTTGCCCAGCAAGATGCGTCTCAAAGAGTCCCGCCGCGTGCCCATGTGGAACGGCCCGCTCGAGTGCCGTTTGTTCAAGTTCGATATGGTCAAGGGCCGACTGGCCAAGGGCGCAGCACCGCAGGCTTCCAACGAACCCAATGACTGAGGAGCATGCAGCGGGCGTGGCTGATGGTGTCCGCCCAGTCATTCTGGACACCAATATCGTGCTGGACTTGCTGGTCTTTAACGATGCGGCCACTCCACCATTACGTGACGCCTTGCAGGCCGGGCGCCTGCAGTGGGTGGCCACCGCGCCCATGCGCGACGAGCTGGAGCGTGTGCTGGCCTATCCGCATATTGCCAAGCGCTTGGCCTTCTACGGCCTGAGCCCGGAGCAGGTGTTGCAGGCGCGCGATGCACAAGTGCAGACCGTGGACGTGCCGCCCAAGGCCAGCGTGACCTGCAAGGACCCGGATGACCAGAAGTTTATTGACCTTGCGGTGGCGCAGCGCTGCACGGTGCTAAGTAAGGACCATGCGGTACTCTGCATGGCAAAACGGCTGCAAGTCCTTGGTGCTCATGCGCAAGTTGCTATTCAATAGATAGCAATTTTCACAAAGGTGCTGGGGCACTGTGGGCGGGTGCCTGAATGGGTATGTGCAGCACAAAACGTGTGCCGACGCCCACCGTGCTATGGGCCGCAATGCTGCCGCCCAGCACATTGCTCACCAGGTTGTAGACGATGTACAGCCCCAGGCCGCTCCCACCACGTCCCAGTTTTGTGGTGTAAAACGGCTCAAAAACATGTTGCAGGTTGGCTGGCGCAATACCGCAGCCGTTGTCGGAGTATTCCAGCACAATGTCGCTGCCCTCTTGCCGGGCTTGAATGTGGATTTGGCCTTGTGCCCGCCCTTCAAAACCATGGTTGAGGCTGTTGGTCAGAAAATTTGTCAGCACCTGCTCCAAGGGGCCAGGGTAGCTGTCCAAAGTCAACTCCGAAGGGATGTCCAGCGCCACAGCATGGGGGGAGTTTTTAAACAAGGGCCCTGTGGTGGTGAGCACATCCTTCACCACATCCAGCAGCACAAAATCGCGCCTGCGGGTGCTGCTTTGATCGACCGCTACCTCCTTGAAGTCGTTGATCAGTTTGGCTGCCTTGGCGGCATTGCGTTCAATCAGCTCGCTGGCTTCCTGCATGCGGCTTGCAGCCTTTTCAACGTCGGATCGGCGTGCGCTCCCGGAGAGCAGTTTCTGGCTGAAGCCAGCCACTTCATCCGTCAGCGTGGTGGCCACGGCCATCACATTGCCAATCGGCGTGTTGAGTTCATGGGCCACCCCGGCTACCAGGCTGCCCAGTGCAGCCAATTTTTCTGACTGCACCAACTGGCCCATGGCCTGTTGGAGTTCCGCGTTGCGGGTCTGCACGCGAGCTTCCAGGTCACGGTTGAGCTCTTCGAGCGTGGCTTGGGTGCGTTTGAGATGGGTGACGTCGATCAGGGTTTGGATGGCACC
>REAW01000040.1 GCA_004293725.1 Curvibacter sp. | reverse complement strand
GGACTTGTTGCGCCTCGGTGCCGTGCTGCAAATGAGTCTGCGTGGCTCGCCTTGTATCTACCAAGGAGACGAGCTGGGTCTCCCCGAAGCCGACATTGCATTTGAAGACCTGCAGGACCCCTATGGCATCACCATGTGGCCCGAGTTCAAGGGCCGCGATGGTTGTCGCACCCCGATGCCTTGGGTCGCCACGTCAACAGACTTGGGATTCTCCAGTGTCCCAATCTCCACCGCGCCATGGTTGCCCGTGGCTGCGACCCACCGCCCGCTGGCTGTGGATGTGCAGGAAAACCAGGCAGATTCCTTGTTGAACTTCTACCGCTCTCTGCTGCGTTGGCGCAAGACCCAGCCAGCCCTGATCCATGGAACGCTGGTTGTGTTGCCAGCACATCCGCAGGTGCTGTCTTTTGTGCGTGCGTTTGAAGGCCAGCAAATGCTGTGTGTGTTCAATTTCAGCGCCTCAATGGCCCAGTGGGACATCCCAGTGTCCTATACAGAGGCTACGCCATTGCCAGGCAGCGGGTTGGCGCCTGTCTCACGTGTCGGCCATGTGCTTCAATTGCCTGCATGGGGTGGCGCCTTCCTCCGAGTGGGATAAGCTGCCTTCTTGTGCCCATAGCCCTTGCCCCAGGAACCCACCTGGGTCGTGGGCACGATGGCAGCCACTGAGAGACGCCCCATGATCGACGCTGCCGTTCGTCCACGCCTCAACACCATTGCGGGGCCTTTGCTGGGCGAGTTTTTGTTGGGCATGTGCGTGGCCATGGGCGGTTTGTGGCTGGCCTCGCAGACCTCGGATGCAGCGGCAGGCGCGTTCGGTCTGGTCAACCAGATCCTCGAAACGCTGTTTGTCGTTTTTCGCGTCCTCGCCATTGGCTTGGGTGTGGTCGTCACGCAGTACCTGGGCGCCCAGCAGCATGCCTCTGCGCGCCGCGCTACGTTACTCGCGTTGGGCGCCAGCACCTGGGCTGGGGTCTTGGTGGCTTGCTTGGTAGTGGCGGGTGGCGATGTGGCGTTGGACTGGCTGAATGCACCGGCGGCTATCGTGTCTCTGGCAGCGCCGTTCTTGCAGTGGTTTGCCCCCGCCTTGCTGCTGGAGGCTTACAACCTGAGCATGGCCTCTGTACTGCGTGCGCACTTGTTCTCGCGCGACTCGCTGAAGGTGATGGTCGTGATGCACACCAGCCATCTGGTATTGGCTGCGCTATTGATGCGCGGTTGGGGCGATTGGACGGGCATGGGGCTGGAGGGGTATGCCGTTGCCATGCTGATCAGCCGGGCGTTGGGTTTGGTCATGCACCTCTGGTTCTGGCGTATTCGGATGCAGCTGGTCCCGCAAGGGCGCGATTGGTGGACTGCAGCCTGGAAAGACTTGGGCCCCGTTTTGCGTGTGGGCCTCCCCGGCGCTGGGGTAGAGGTAGCGTACCGAGGAGCCTTCATGGTGTCGGTGGCGGCCACAGCCCGGCTGGGAGTGACTGCACTGGCGACCCATTCGTACACCCTGCAGCTTCTGAAATTCGTGTTGCTGACGAGCATGGCCATTGGGTGGGCCTGCGAAATCATGGTGGGGCGACTGGTCGGTGCGGGTGATTTGCGGGCGGCCAACGGCTTGGTTCGCAAAGCAGTGCGCAATGGACTGTTGGCTTCTGGTTCACTGGCGCTGCTGGCAGCGTTGGGGGCACCATGGTTGATGCGCATGTTCACCAAAGATCCCGCAGTGATAGAGGCTGCACAAACCCTGCTGTGGATCTCGCTGGTATTGGAAACCGGGCGGGTTTTCAACCTCATTTTGAATGGTGCCTTGCGTGCAACAGGGGATGCGCTGTACCCCGCCGTGTCAAGTGTGGCCTCGCTGCTGCTGGTGCTGGGGGTGGGCTCGTTCTGGTTGGGCCGGCTGTTTGGATTGCCGGGAATTTGGATCGCCTACGCTATTGATGAATGGATCCGGGGTCTGTTGCTGCTAGCCCGGTGGCTGTGGCGAGGGTGGTTACCCAACGCGCGCGAAAGCCGCCGGCGCATGCGCGCCAGCGAGTAGGTAGATCTAGCCAAACGTGCAGGGCAGCACACCTTGCACTCCGGGCTCCAGAACAAAGATGCTGCCTGCCAGCGGGTAGCGAGCCAACGTGGCATCGTCCAGGCCCACGCGGGCGCTGGTCACCAGCAGCAGGTCCAGGTTTTTGCCACCAAAAGCCATGCTGGTTATTTGGGTTGCTGGTAAGGAGATGGTGCGCAACAGCGAGCCTTGCGGTGTAAATTGCCGTATACAACTACCGCCCCAAAACGCAATCCATACATTGCCATCGCGGTCCAACGTCATGCCATCGGGTGTGCCTTCAATCCCGCCAAACTGTTTCCACACATATTTGCCTGAGAGCACGCCCCGAGGTGACAGGTCGTAGCGGTAGACCGTGTCCAGAAACGAGTCGGTGTGCAGCATCCAGCTGCCATCGTGCGCGATAGCCGGGCCGTTGGCGATATAGATGCCACTTTCGACAACGCTAATGTTTCCCGACGGTGTAAGTTGGGCCAGGCGACCTTGGCGCAAGCCGGGTTCGTCATTGCGCATGGAGCCCGCCCAAATGCGGCCATGGCAGTCAGCCTTGCCATCGTTCAGACGTACCAAGGGTTCGCCGGGGTGTGGCGTGCCTATGGCCTCCATGCGCAGCGTGGGCTCCAGCCACAGACGCACAAAACCTGATTGAAGGCCGGCGATAAAACCATTCCCGTCGGTGCGCGGGATCAGCCAGCCAATGCGCTCGGGCATGGCCCAGGATTGGCGTGCATCCGTCTCGGGGCTCCATGCATGCAGAGCCTTGCCGTGAACATCGACAAAATAAAAGTGTTGGCTGGCGGCGTGCCACATCGGCCCTTCGCCCAGTTGCAGATTGGCGGGCCAGACCGTACGAATGGGAGGCATGTTCAGGTCCATCTGGCGTCCACCACAAAATCATGCGCTGTCACCATGCGGCTGGCGAGGCTCGGATAGGTCCCAAATGTGGAAAAAGAGGGCGATTGCATAAGTGGGTACGAAGCTGAACTGAATTGTAAGGGGAAAGCCTAAATCATCATACAAATAAACTGCACAAAATTAAGCGAGCGGTGGGATCGCCGCCCGTTTTATCAAGAATCGTGTGCCAGACAAAAGACCTGCGATGCGGTGCAGCGCGCTTTGGGCATGGCGAGTGCGGGCGAGTACTATCGAAAAATCGGGTTTAATCATCATATGTTTAAAACCAAATGAACATCCTCTCCGGATGCAATCAATATGGCTGCCAACCCAGATGTTTCGATTGTCGGCGTGGACTGGGGCACTACCCACCGCCGAGCCTATGCACTGCGCAGTGACGGGCAATGCGCGCGGGAAAGCTCCGATTCCGAAGGCGCACTGGCCTGCAAGGGCCGCTTTCCCGCCGCATTGAATACTGCCTTGCAGGCGCTGAATGTCGATGGAGTCAGCGTGGTGCTGGCAGGAATGGTGGGGAGTGCGTTGGGGTGGCACGAAGTGCCCTATGTGGACGGCAGCGTGCCATTGCAGGACCTTGCGGCGCATGCCATGCAGGTACCTGATGCACCCGGGGTGTCCGCCATCATTATTCCAGGCTACCGCGTGCGAAATGCGCAGGGCATGCCTGACGTGATGCGAGGCGAAGAAACCCAACTGTTGGGTGCGTGGGCCTTGGGCCACCGCAGTGGCTGGTTTGTGTTGCCAGGCACACACAGCAAGTGGGTGGAGCTTGACGAAGGCCGTGTGGTGCAACTGCGCACCTATATGACGGGTGAACTGTTCGATTTGCTCAGCAATCACGGCACGGTGGCGGCTGCAGGCGGTGGTGTAGCCCCGGTGTGGGACGTGTCAGCTTTTGCAGAAGGTGTGAAGGCCGCAGGCCACCATGCGCTGAGCCACCAGATCTTCAGCGTTCGGGCGCGCGTTGTTTGCAAAGAGCTGCCCGCTTCCAGCACCACCGCCTACCTGAGTGGTCTGCTGATTGGCACTGAGCTCAAAGACGTGCTGCAGCGCAGCGCAGGTACGGGCCCGCAGGGCACGTTCAAATTGTTAGGTTCCCCGCAGCTCGCGGCGCACTACCAAACGGCGGCCCAGCACCTGGGCCTATCCTTCGACATCCTCGATGCCCGGGCTGCCTTTGTAGCGGCCATTCACCACATTCACATAAACCGGAAACCCCAATGAGCGATTCTCTGGAACTGTTGGTGCGTGCGCGCCGCACGCCTTTGGTGGCCATCCTGCGGGGGCTGTTGCCCGCTGAGGCGCAGGCCGTGGGCGAAGCATTGATTGAGAGCGGTTTTCGTACGCTGGAGGTGCCACTCAATCGCCCGGGTGCGCTGGAGTGCATTGCAACGTTGGCGCGCACCCTGCCAGCTGACGCCACGGTGGGGGGCGGCACCATGTTGACCGTGGCCGATGTGGAGGCCGTGCATGCTGCGGGCGGCCGTCTCATGGTCTCTCCCAATTGCGACGTCGCGGTGATCCGCCGCGCTGTGGAGCTGGGCATGCTGTGCGCGCCCGGTGTTGCAACGCCCACCGAAGCCTTTGCGGCCTTGCAGGCGGGCGCGCATGCGCTCAAGTTGTTCCCGGCTGAAATGATCGGCCATGGCGGCATCAAGGCCCTGAAGTCGGTTCTTCCGGCCGGGACCGACTTGTGGCCGGTGGGCGGCATTACCCCCGAAAGCATGCATGCGTGGAAGAAAGCCGGTGCTACCGGATTTGGCATTGGCAGTCAGCTGTTTGCGCCCGGGACTTCGGCGGCCGACGTGCTGGTGCGCGGTCGCTCCTTCGTGCAGGCTTGGCAGCAGGCCTGAGGTTTTAGCCCTGCTTCAGGGCCAGCGCCCGCTCATAGAGCGCATTGCGGGCTTCGCCGGTGATATCGGCGGCCAGCTTGACTGCGGTTTTTAGTGGCAACTCTTCCAGCAGCAGCTTGAGTACCCGATCGTCTGGTGCTTGCGCGGCACTGGCGGGTGCAGGATGAATCACCAGCGCGAACTCTCCCCGCAGTCGGTTCGCATCCGCAGCCAGCCAGGCGGTGAAATCGCTGGCCGCCAAGGTGGCTATTTCTTCAAACTGCTTGGTCAGCTCCCGTCCCACGGTGATCAGGCGCGCCTCTAATGGCGCCAATGCCAGGGCCAAAGCCTCAATACGGTGGGGCGCTTCCAGCAACACCACGGCACGGCGCTCTTGGGCCAGTACCTGCACCGCTTGCGAGCGCTCGGTGGCCTTGGAGGACAAAAAACCCAAAAATACAAAACCACAGTGACCATCGCCACCTTCGGCAAGGCCTGAAGCACTTAGCACGGTGGTTACGCTGCTGGCACCGGGCAGGGGGATGCTGCGCAAGCCAGCGGCCCGAACCTGGGCTACCAACCGTGCCCCAGGGTCGCTGATGCCAGGTGTGCCCGCATCGCTTACATACGCCACCCGTTGATCTTGGCGCAGGCGTGCCACCACCACGTCAGCCGCCTGCGCTTCGTTGTGCTGGTGGACTGCCAGCAGTTGCCCCGTGGGCTTGTCGATACCGTAGGCGCGCAGCATTTGTTGTGTGTGGCGCGTGTCCTCGCAGGCGATCGTGTCTGCCAGCGCCAGGACATGCAGCGCGCGCAGACTAATGTCGGCCAGGTTGCCAATGGGGGTGGCCACCAGGTACAGCGTGCCTTGCGGATAATGCTGCCTACCAGCGGCTTCATTGGCAGCAGACAGGGCAGAGGTAAACGACGCACTCATATGGGTTTCTTTCCAACACGACCATCGCCAAGCGCCACCACCAAACAACTGGGGGACGCAGGAGAAGACACCGCATTGCGCTATTTGCAAAGGCAGGGGCTGACGCTGGTCATCCGCAATTATCGAACCCCCGGGCGAGGCGGCGGAGAAATCGACTTGATCATGCGCGCTCCAGACAGCACGCTGGTGTTTGTGGAAGTTCGCAAACGGGCCTCTAGCAGCCACGGCGGGGGGGCGGCCAGTGTGGGGGCGGTCAAGCAGCGCCGTATTGTGTTTGCGGCACAGCACTACTTGCTGCGTGTACCGACATTGCCACCCTGCCGTTTTGATGTGGTGGTGTTGGATGGGGACCAGGTCGAATGGCTGCAGGCGGCGTTTGATGCATCCTGACACCTCTCAAAACGCCGTTCCACGAGGGGATTTGGGTGGCACGGTATCATCCCACCCATGCTTGAACAACGTATTCAACAACATTTCATTGACAGCGCCGACCTGAAATACCAGTCGGCACAAGCTTTGAGCAAGCCGATTGCGGACGCAGTGCAAGCCATGCTGGCATGTGTTACTAGTGGAGGCAAAGTTCTGGCTTGTGGAAACGGCGGTTCGGCCGCCGATGCACAACACTTCGCTGCCGAATTTGTCGGCCGTTTTGAGCGGGAGCGCCCCGAGTTGGGGGCCATTGCGCTCACCACTGACACTTCCATCATCACGGCCATTGCCAACGATTACGACTTCAACGTGATCTTCTCGCGCCAGGTGCGTGCATTGGGCGCTCCCGGCGACGTGCTGTTGGCCATTTCCACGAGCGGCAATTCCGCCAACGTGTTGGCGGCCATAGAGGCGGCCCATGCGCGTGAAATGGTCGTGGTGGGGATGACCGGGCGCGGTGGCGGCAAAATGGCCCAGGTATTGAGAGATACCGATGTGCATATCTGTGTGCCGCACGAGCGCACGGCACGTATTCAAGAAGTACATATTTTGGCGCTACATTGCATTTGTGACGCCGTCGATGCTCAGCTGCTGGGCGAACAGGAAACCAACACATGAATTTGACTTTGAAACGTTTGTCCCTTGCCGCCGCCCTGGCCGGATCTTTGGTCGGCCTGACCGCCTGTTTTCCATTGGTCGTTGGCGGTGTCGTGGGGGGCGCGCTGGTCGCTACCGATCGCCGTACCTCCGGTGCAGTCTTGGAAGATACGGGGATTGAGCAACGGTCGGCCAGTCGTATTCGCGAAAACGTCGGGGAACGCGTGCACATCAACGTCACGAGCTACAACCGCCAGGTGTTGCTGACGGGTGAAGTGCCCACGGCCCAAGACAAACAACTGGTGGAGCAAATCGTGTCCCGGGTGGACAACGTGCGCAATATCGTGAACGAAATCGCGGTAATGGGCAATTCCACCTTGACCCAGCGTTCGTCAGATGCATTGGTTTCTGGCCGCGTCAAAGCGGCATTGATCGACTCCAAGGACTTGTTTGCCAATGCCTTCAAAATTGTGACTGAACGGGGTACCACCTACGTCATGGGTCGCGTGACCGAACGGGAGGCCAAACGCGCTACCGCCGTCATTAGCAGTACCTCAGGCGTGCAGCGGGTGGTACGGATTCTGGAAATCATCTCCGAAGAAGAGTTGACACGCATGCTGCCAACGCCACCGGCAGAACCCAAGAAATAAAAAACGGCCCCGATGGGGGCCGTTTTTCCTTGCTGCGCAGGGCAAGCGTTGGGTTCTACTTGAGCCTTTTGATCAGGCTGGACGTGTCCCAGCGCTGGCCGCCCATGTGCTGCACATCAGCGTAGAACTGGTCCACCAGCGCGGTTACTGGCAGGCGCGCACCGTTGCGCTTGGCCTCGTCCAGCACCAGGCCCAAGTCCTTGCGCATCCAGTCCACGGCAAAGCCAAAGTCAAACTTGTCGGCCACCATGGTCTTGCCCCGGTTGTCCATCTGCCAGCTCTGCGCGGCTCCCTTGCCAATCACGTCGATGACCTGGTTCATGTCCAGACCGGCCTTCTGGCCAAAGGCAATGGCCTCACTCAGGCCTTGCACCAGCCCGGCAATGCATATCTGGTTGACCATCTTGGCCAACTGACCGGCCCCGGATGCACCCAGCAGCGTGAATGCGCGTGAAAACGCCAGCGCCACCGGTTTGACCGATTCAAACGCGTTGGCGTCACCGCCACACATGACGGTCAGCAGACCATTTTGCGCACCAGCTTGACCCCCCGAAACAGGTGCATCAATGAACTGCAAGCCCTTCGCCGCTGCCGCAGCGCTGAGCTCACGCGCGATGTCGGCAGACGCTGTGGTGTGGTCGACAAAAATGGCCCCGGGCCTCATGCCGGCAAACGCACCGTCTGCTCCCATCGTCACACTGCGCAAGTCGTCGTCATTGCCCACGCAGCAAAACACGATGTCAGCCTGTTGTACCGCCAAGCGGGGCGTGGTGGCGTGGGAATGGGCGCCCAATTGGCTGCTGGCACCCGAAAATTCTGCGCACCAAGCTTGCGATTTGCTCGCCGTGCGGTTGTACACCGTGACTTGGTGGCCGGCCCGTGCCAAATGGCCGGCCATGGGGTAGCCCATGACACCCAAGCCCAAGAAAGCGACTGGGTAAGCGGGGGAAGGTTCGTAGGTTTTGTCGTTGATAGTGGGCATGGGGCTGGGGAGGTTTCACATGATGGCGAAATTTTCGGTCCCGGCGGACAGGTCTGTGGACTTGCCGCGTTGGCTGTTGAGTTTGATCTGCAAGCGCAGGTCGTTGAGCGAGTCGGCGTTGCGCAGGGCATCTTCGTAGGTGATGGCGTTACCTTCGTACAAGTCGAACAGCGCCTGGTCAAAGGTCTGCATGCCGGCCTGGCGGCTTTTCTTCATGATCTCCTTCACCTCGGACACTTCGCCCTTGAAAATCAGGTCGGAGATAAGCGGCGAGTTGATCATGATCTCCACCGCTGCCACACGGCCTTTGCCGTCTTGTTTGGGAATCAGGCGCTGCGATACCAGGGCCTTCAGGTTCAGCGAGAGGTCCATCAGCAGTTGGCTGCGCCGCTCTTCAGGGAAGAAGTTGATGATGCGGTCCAGCGCCTGGTTGGCACTGTTGGCATGCAGCGTGGCCAGGCACAGGTGGCCGGTTTCGGCAAAGGCCACCGCGTGTTCCATTGTTTCGCGGTCGCGAATTTCGCCCATCAAAATTACATCGGGCGCTTGGCGCAGGGTGTTTTTTAGTGCCGCCTCCCAGCTGTCCGTGTCCAGCCCCACTTCGCGCTGCGAAACCACGCAGTTTTTGTGTGCGTGGACAAACTCTACCGGGTCTTCAATGGTGATGATGTGGCCAAACGACTTTTCGTTGCGCCAGTCGACCATGGCCGCCAGCGTGGTCGACTTGCCCGAGCCGGTGGCACCGACCATGATGGTCAGGCCACGCTTGGACATCACCACGTCTTTGAGCACCTGGGGCACGCCCAGTCCGTCGATCGTGGGCAGCACCTGCGGAATCACCCGCAACACCAACCCGACCTTGCCCTGCTGGATGAAGGCATTGGCACGGAAGCGGCCCACTCCGGCAGGCGCTATGGCGAAATTGCTCTCTTTGGTACGCTCAAACTCAGCCACTTGCTTGTCGCTCATGATGGAGCGGGCCAATGCCATGGTGTGCGCGGCATTCAAGGGCTGGGGCGACACCTTGGTGATTCTGCCGTCAACCTTGATGGCAGGGGGAAACTCGGCGGTAATGAACAAATCGCTGCCGTTGCGACTGATCATCAGCTTGAGCAGGTCGTTGATGAACTTCGTAGCCTGATCGCGTTCCATGAGAACACCTCCTTTTAACTAGTCACCCCGGGAAATTCTCTGGGATCTTTGCTTTTCCGCGTGCCTCTGCGGGGCTGATGATGTTGCGCTTCACCAAGTCGGTCAGGTTCTGGTCCAGTGTCTGCATGCCCACGCTATTGCCGGTCTGGATCGAGGAGTACATCTGCGCCACCTTGGCTTCGCGGATCAGGTTGCGGATGGCACTGGTGCCCAGCATGATCTCGTGCGCCGCCACGCGGCCCTGGCCATCTTTGGTCTTGCACAGGGTTTGTGAAATGACCGCCTGTAGCGACTCGGACAACATGGCCCGCACCATTTCCTTTTCATCCGCCGGGAATACGTCAATGATCCGGTCGATGGTTTTTGCGGCACTGGAGGTATGCAGCGTACCAAACACCAAGTGCCCGGTTTCGGCAGCGGTCATTGCCAGCCGGATGGTTTCCAGGTCCCGCATTTCGCCAACCAAAATACAGTCTGGATCTTCGCGCAATGCGGAGCGCAAGGCTGCGGCAAAGCTCAGGGTATGGGGCCCGACTTCGCGCTGGTTGACCAGACACTTTTTCGATTCGTGTACAAATTCGATGGGATCCTCCACCGTCAGAATGTGGCCGAACTCGGTTTCGTTTAGGTAGTTGACCATGGCTGCCAACGTGGTGGACTTGCCCGAGCCGGTAGGGCCCGTCACCAGCACCATGCCGCGGGGCTTTAAGGCCAAGTCGGCAAAAATCTTGGGAGCGTTGAGCTGCTCTAGCGAGAGAATTTTGCTCGGAATGGTTCGGAACACCGCGCCAGCACCACGGTTGTGGTTAAACGCGTTGACCCGGAAGCGCGCCAAGCCATCAATCTCGAAAGAGAAGTCAATTTCCAAAAACTCCTCGTACATCTTGCGCTGGGTGTCGTTCATGATGTCGTACACCATGGCATGCACTGCTTTGTGGTCCAGCGGTTCCACATTGATGCGCCGCACATCGCCGTGCACCCGGATCATGGGAGGAAGACCGGCAGAGAGGTGCAAGTCAGAGGCCTTGTTTTTGACGCTAAACGCCAACAGCTGGGTAATGTCCACGGAATCCTCTTTCGCTGAGTGGGGCTGGGAAAGGTTTGGTACGCTTGGGTGATTATGACGATGATTGCGGACAATCTCCACGCCGTACGCGCCCACATTGCACAAGCCTGCACTGCCGCCGGACGGCCAGTGGGCTCGGTGCGGCTGCTGGCGGTTTCCAAGACCTTTGGCCCCGAGGCCGTGCAGCAGGCGTTTGAAGCGGGCCAGCATGCCTTTGGGGAGAACTACATCCAGGAGGCGGTGGAAAAAATCGCAGTCTTGCAGGCGTTGCCGATCGAATGGCACTGCATCGGCCCCATCCAAAGCAACAAAACGCGGCTGGTGGCCGAGCACTTTCAGTGGGCCCACACGGTAGACCGGCTCAAGATCGCCCAGCGCCTGAGCGAACAGCGCCCGGTGCACTTGCCACCCCTGCAGGTGTGCGTGCAGGTGAATGTGGATGGCGGTCCCACCAAATCGGGAGTCCTGCCTGCCGAGGCCCTGGCCTTGGCCCAAGCCGTGGCGCAGCTGCCCCGTTTGCAGTTGCGTGGGTTGATGTGTATTCCTGAGCCTGCTCCTGATTTTGTAGCTGCTTGCGCAGTATTTGAAAGGGCTAGAGGTCTTTTTGATGCACTCAATGCAGAGGGCCTGGGGCTGGACACCCTGTCCATGGGCATGAGTGCAGACCTGGACGCAGCGGTGGCCAGTGGCAGTACGCTGGTGCGCGTAGGTACCGCCCTCTTTGGCGGACGCCAACGGCAGGTGGTGTCGTCGTAGAACGTTCAGTTCGGGCCCAATGGCAAGTGGGTACTGCTTTTGATTTCTTCCATGACTGCGTAAGTGCGGGTCTCCCGCACACCGGGCAGTTGCCACAGCACCGTACCCGCAAATAGCCGGTAGGCCGCCATGTCAGCCATCCGCGTCTTGAGCAAATAGTCAAAACCGCCCGCCACCATGTGGCACTCCATGATCTCGGCGCGCACCTGCACGGCCGCTTTGAAGGCATCAAATACATTGGGCGTAGTTTTGTCCAGCAGCACTTCCACAAACACCATCATCCCCGCGCCCAGCTTCAGCGGGTTCAGCCGGGCTTCGTAGCCCAGGATGTAGCCGTCTTTGGTGAGGCGCTGCGTGCGGCCTAACACCGCAGTGGGGGACAAGCCCACGGTCTCTGCAAGTTTGAGATTAGAAACACGCCCGTCCGATTGCAAACACGCCAGGATGCGCAGATCGATGCGGTCGAGTTCGGGGATGTCGTTCACGATGAAGACGGTGCGAAGCACACGATGGAAAAAAGATGGCAGCGTTTTGGCATGTCCCGTACTCCCAGTTCAGATATTGCCGAACAGTCCAGATGGCAAATTGCTTCATAGAGAACTGCAGCCTTGCCGGAGGGGCCCATTTTCCGCCAGGTTGATGAATATTCATCTAAATAGGCAACAAAAAATGGTGATTTATTTCCGCTAATTCCCATAAAAATACGGTTTAGTACCAATTGTTGAGGAGTTTGTATGCACCCGGTTTCCACCCCGTCTCGCCTGCCCAGCCCCTATCGGGCGGAGGACCAAGTCGTCTCCCACCGCCTGCAGCTACTGGATGGCACCCTGTTTTGGGCCCACGCAGCCCGCACCGCCGAACCGTGGGTACAAGCCGTGCGCGACAACCCGCCGCCCTTTTGGGCCATGGAAAGCCTGCTCAAGGAGTACCCCATCTCCAGCGCTGAAGGCCTGGCCCTGATGCGACTGGCCGAGGCGCTGCTGCGCGTGCCCGATGCCGAAACCGCCATTGCCCTTACCACCGACCAATTGGGCCGCGCCGACTTTGAAGCCAGTGGCGACAAGGTGCTCTCGCGCCTGTCCAGCACGGCCATTGCACTCTCCAAGCATTTTTTGCCCGACGCCGAGAGCGAACCCGGCATGATGGCCAAGCTGGGCGCCCGTACCGTGGTGGCCGCCACGTTGCGCGCCGTTCAACTTCTGGGCCGCCAGTTTGTGCTGGGTCAGACCATGCCGGAAGCGATGAAGGAGGCCGATGCGGCCCGCAAAAAATCCAATGTCCGCTTCAGCTACGACATGCTGGGCGAAGGTGCCCGCACCGACAAAGATGCCCTGCGTTACCTCAAGAGTTATGCGGATGCTATTGACTTCATAGCTGCTCGCGCAGATAAGACGGGCGTACTGGCCGAAAACGATGGTATTTCCATCAAGCTCAGTGCACTCTACCCGCGCTACGAGGACGCGCACCGCCAGGCCGTATTGGACGGGCTGGTGCCCCGCGTCTGGACGCTATGCCAAGCGGCGGCGGCGGCCAACATCAACCTCACCATCGACGCCGAAGAGGTGGATCGCCTGGAGTTGTCACTGGAGGTGCTGGAAGCCCTGCTGGTCCTGGTGTCGCAGCATTGCCCGCAGTGGACGGGACTGGGCCTGGCCATGCAGGCCTACCAGACCCGCGCGCAGGAGCTCATCGAACATGTCACCGCGCTGGCGCGCAAGTACAAGATCAAACTCATGTGCCGCTTGGTCAAGGGTGCGTACTGGGATGCCGAGGTCAAACGCGCGCAGGAGCTAGGCCTGCCGCATTACCCGGTATTCACCCACAAACACCACACCGATGTGTCGTACCTGGCCTGCGCACGCGCGCTCCTGGCCGTACCCGATGCCATCTTTCCGCAGTTTGCCACGCACAACGCCGCTACCATCGCTGCCATTTTGCAGATGGGTGCCAAGACCGGCGCGGCCTTTGAGTTGCAGCGCCTGCACGGCATGGGCGAAGGTGTATACCGCGAGGTGCTGAAAAACCCGCTGGTGGCCTGTCGCATCTACGCCCCTGTGGGCGCGCACAAAGACCTGCTGGCCTATCTGGTGCGCCGCCTCTTGGAAAACGGCGCCAACTCCAGCTTTGTGCACCAACTGGCCGACGAGTCGGTGGGGATGGAGGAACTGCTGATTTCGCCCCTGCGCCTGGAGCCGCACCCCAGCTTGCCACTGCCCGCCGATCTGTTTGGCAAGCACCCCGGTAGCCGCGCCAACAGCGCCGGGCTGGACCTGACCGTTGCGGGCATGCGTGCGCCGCTGCTGGCAGCCCTGCAGACGGCACCGGTACCCGTGGTGCCCGAGTTTGATGTCAAAAACATCCCCGGTGCTTACTCTGCTTGCGCAAGCAGCTATCAAAAGTGGAGCAAAGTGCCGGTGGAAGAGCGCGCGGTCGTGTTGCGCCGCGCGGCCGATGCGCTGCAAACCGCCATGCCGCAGTTCTGCGCACTGTTGGTGAAAGAAGCCTTCAAGACCTGGGGCGATGCGGTGAGTGAAGTGCGCGAGGCGGTGGACTTTTTGCGCTATTACGCCGACGAGGCGCAGCGCATCATGCAGCCCATTGCATGCCCCGTGGTGGCAAATGCCCAAGCGGGCTACCAGTACGGCGTGACGGGCGAAACCAATACCCTGCGCCTCACCGCGCGCGGCGTGTGGGTCTGTATCAGCCCCTGGAACTTTCCGTTGGCCATCTTCATGGGCCAGGTGGCCGCGGCCCTGGCTACGGGGAACACGGTGCTGGCCAAGCCGGCCGAGCAAACACCGGGCGTGGCCCAAGCGGCGGTGGGCCTGATGGTGGCCGCTGGTGTGCCTGCTGATGCATTGCAATTGCTGCACGGACCGGGCGAGACCGTAGGCGCCGGGCTGGTCGCACAGCCGGGCGTAGCGGGTGTAGTGTTTACCGGCTCTACCCAGGTGGCCAAGATCATCCAGCGCGCGCTGGCCGCCAAAGACGGCCCGATCGTGCCACTCATTGCTGAAACAGGTGGCATCAACGCCATGCTGGTCGACAGCAGCGCGTTGCCCGAGCAGGTGGTGGACGCCGTGGTGATGAGCGCTTTCCGCTCCGCGGGCCAACGCTGCTCGGCATTGCGCCTGCTGGTGGTGCACAGCGCTATTGCGGACGGCGTGATCGAGATGCTGCAGGGAGCGGCGCAGGAGTTGCAGGTGGGCAATCCTGCCGACCTGGCCACCGATCTCGGCCCGGTCATTGACCGTGAGGCGTTTGACAACATCCAGCGCCACATCAGTCGCCTGAAAGTTGAGTCCAAAGCGCTCCTGGAGCCGGTGGAGCCTGCGCAAGCAGCTACCAGTACGATAGCAAACCTGATTGCGCCCCACGCCTTTGAAGTGACCAGCATTGCGCAGGTGAAGGCCGAAATTTTTGGCCCCGTGCTGCAGGTGGTGCGCTGGGATGGCAACCCCGACGACGTGATCGCCCAGATCAACGCACTGGGCTACGGCCTGACGCTAGGCATCCAGACCCGCATCGACAGCCGGGCGCAGGCATTGGCGTCTGCCGCCCATGTGGGCAATATCTACATCAACCGCAACATGATCGGAGCGGTGGTAGGCGTGCAGCCTTTCGGCGGCGAAGGCCTGAGTGGAACCGGCCCCAAAGCGGGCGGCCCCCACTACCTGTACCGCTTTTGCGCAGAGCAGACGGTAACGGTGAACACCACGGCTGCGGGCGGTAACGCCGCGCTGTTGGCCAGCCTGCACTAAGCGGTCAGGGCTGCAAACCGGCGTTGCGGTCGGTGACCCAGACGTGCAGCCCTTCGGGTGCCATGGGGCGTGCATAGAAATAGCCTTGGGCGAAGTCACAGCCAGTTTCTAGCAGCAAGTCGCGTTGCGCAGCGGTTTCTACGCCTTCGGCAACCACCTGCAAGCCCAGCGCATGGGCCATGGCCACCATGGCTTTGCACAGCGCGAAGTTGGTGGACTGTGGCTGCAGGTCGCGCACAAACGACTGGTCGATCTTGATGAAATCAATGTCAAATTTCTGCAGGTAGGCGAGCGAAGAGTAACCCGTGCCAAAGTCGTCCAGCGCGACTTGGATGCCTGCGTCCCGCCACTCCAGCAGCTTGGTGGTAACGATGTCGTCGCTGTCCAGTAGCACACCTTCGGTAATCTCTACGGACAAGCAGTTGCCCGGCAAGCCCAAGGCCAGCAGGCGCATGACCCAGTTGCTGTTGGCCGCATGGCTATGCTGAAACTGCACTGGCGAGGTGTTGATGCTGATCTGAAAGGCCGGGTGCAGTGACTCGCGCCAGATCTGTACCTGGGTCAAGGCTTGTTCAAAAACCCATTCGCCGATGTCCACAATCAAACCACTCGTTTCAGCGATGGGGATAAACGCGGCAGGGCTGATCAGGCCCCTCTCAGGGTGATGCCAGCGTAACAGCGCTTCAGATTTGCGCACCTCGCCAGTAGCCAGCTCGACGATAGGCTGGTAGAGCAACTGAAACTGCTGCTGCACCAGCGCCTGGCGCAAGTCCGTGGTGAGTCGTGCGCGGGCAAGGGTTGCCTCTTGCAAGGCAGGCGTAAAAAAACTAAAGCGGTTGCGACCAGCGCCTTTTGCGGCATACAGGGCTTGGTCGGCATTCTTGTACAGGGCATCGAGCTCGGTGCCGTCCATCGGGTACAGCGTAACCCCCACACTGGCCGACACAAACACTTGTTCCTGACCCAGCACAAACACCTGGGCCATGGTGTGCAGCATCTTTTGGAGCAGGCTTTCGAGGTTGGTGTCGGGGGTGAGTTCGGTGAGCAGGACAGTAAATTCGTCGCCCCCCATGCGCGCCACGGTGTCGCACTCGCGCACGCATTGGCGCAGGCGCCGCGCGGCCTCCACCAAAAGCACATCGCCGCTGTCATGACCCAAGGTGTCATTGACTTCCTTGAAATGGTCCAGGTCAATGAAAAGAATGGCCAATTGCAGCGCATCGCGCCGGCTGCGCTTGATTTCCTGCTCCAGGCGGTCGCGCAGCATGCGGCGGTTGGGTAGGTTGGTCAGCGGGTCAAAGTAGGCGTGCTGCCGCACCAGCGCTTCGGCATTCTTGCGATCGGTAATGTCGGTGTGGGTGCCGATCATCCGCGTCGGCTTGCCGGCATCGTCACGGCTGATCACCATTCCGCGCGTGTGCACCCATTTCCAACTGCCGTCCTTGCACTGCACGCGGTGCTCGTTGGAGTAGGTGGGCGTCAGGCCATTAAAGTGGGCTTGCCGGTCGTTTTGCATGGGGCCCAGGTCGTCTGGGTGGGTACGTTCATCCAAGGCCTCAGGGTTCTGTGCCAACTCCTCTTGGGTAAACCCGTACATCTCCACCAGCCGTTTGGAGAAAAACTCCCGGCCACTGGCAATGTGCCAATCCCAGACGCCGTCCCCCGTGCTCTCCAACGCCAGCTTCCAGCGTTCTTCGTTATCACGCAACGCTGACTCCGCGGCTTTGCGATCCGAAATGTCGGTATGGATGCCGATCATGCGCAAGGCCCGGCCTTGTGCGTCATGGCTGACAACGGTACCCCGCGTGTGGATCCACTTCCAGCTGCCGTCTTTGCACCGCAGGCGTACATCGGCAGAGTAGCTGTCGGTGCGGCCTTGCAAGTAATCGTTGAACGCCGCACTCATGAGGGCCTTGTCGTCCGGGTGTACCCGGTTCACAAACTCATGGTTCGCATCCGCAATTTCGCCCGCTTGGTACCCGAGCATCTCCTGCCAGCGTCGGGAGTGGAACTGCTCCCCGGTCAGCAGATTCCAATCCCATGCGCCCGAGCCCGAGCATTCCAGCGCCAGTTGCCAGCGGCTATCGCCGTCGCTTTCAAAATGCTCGCCACCCCAGGGCCGAAAACGATGGGGCAACGACAAATCCTCCGGGTGATCGGTCGTGGGCCCTGCAAGAGGCTCTGTCAGTGAGGATGGGTCTTGGATCACGGCACCGGACGGGTTGATGTTGTACGGCCAAGCCGTTCGTCGAAACGATCGACTTTAGCGCAAAGCCACTCGCCCCGCCATGCTAAATATCCCTTTGCGCAGACCTTGGGGCCGTGCTCTGCAATGGTGGGCTACAGTGGCTTCGTTGGACCGGAAGCAACTGGGGCGCTCATTTGCGCATCAGCGTGCTCTTGCCAAACAGCGATTCCATCAAGTCCACCGCCACTTCAGCGGTACGGTTGCGCTCGTCCAGAGCGGGATTGAGCTCAAACACGTCCAGGCTGGCCATGCGACCGGTGTCGGCAATCATCTCCATGCAGAGTTGGGCCTCGCGGTATGTGGGGCCACCGCGCACGGTGGTGCCCACACCGGGGGCAATGTCGGGGTCCAAAAAATCCACGTCAAAGCTCACATGCAAATGGGTGTTGCTGTCGATCAAGGCCAGTGCCAGCTCCATGGCAGATCGCATGCCCATCTCGTCGATGTAGCGCATGTCAAAGACTTCCAGGTCCTGCTCATGCACAAAACGCTTTTCGCCTTCGTCCACGCTTCGGATGCCAATCTGACGCACCCACTTGGGGCTGATGGCTGGCACCTGGCCTCCAATCTCAATCAGCTCCTGCGGGCCAAAGCCACACAGACAGGCCACGGGCATGCCGTGGATGTTGCCGCTGGGCGTCAGCGTGTTGGTGTTGAAGTCGGCATGGGCGTCCAACCACAGTATGCGCAGTTTTTTGCCAGTATCACGGCAATGGCGTGCCACAGCACTGATGGAGCCGATGCCCAGGCAATGGTCCCCACCCAGCACGATGGGCAGGCGGCCGTCTTGCAGCTCGGCATACACCGCGTCGTGCAGGCTGCGGTTCCAGGCGGTGACCTCGGGCAGGTGGCGGTATCCGTTCACGGGCGGCTGCCAAGGATTGCGGGGGCCGCTGAGATTGCCTTTGTCCAGCACATCCAGCCCGTGGCTTTGCAGCACGCTGGTGATATTGGCCACCCGCAGGGCTTCCGGGCCCATGCTGGCACCGCGGCTGCCCGCACCAATGTCGGTGGGGGCGCCAATGAGGCTGATTTTCTGATTCATGGGGTTTCCAGCTTGAAAACAGGGAGTCGCTCGCCCACCAACAGGCCGCGTGCATTGCGAATTTCGGCTGCGCGCCACGGTTGCAATGCTGCGCGTTGGGCATCGTCCAGCCAGCCCAACTGGTCCAGTATTTCCACGCTGGCAGCAAACAGAGCCGGCTTGTTGCCGTCACTGATTTTGAGTGCAAAGGCTTCGCCACGGCTCTTGCTGCCCACCACCTGCACGCCGTCGGCGCCCACTTTGGTGACCCAGTCGCCGCGCCCGGCCTGCATAAAGGCAAGGTCGTTGCGGCCGGTGCCGCTCACCATGTCGGGGTGGGCCGTCATGGCCTCGCCGAGCATTGCAAAGCTGGCGCCAAACGTATCGTCCTGGGTACCACTGGCCAAGCGCGCATAGCCGACCGCCAGTTTGGAAATCGGCATGGCGAAATTGGGTGCCGAGCAGCCGTCGATGCCACGCGGCATGTCCTGCACGTCCATACCCACGGCGCGCGCCACATCGCGGGCAATGGCTTGCTGCAGCGGATGTTCGGGCGCGGTGTAGTCGTCCAGCGGCAGGCCATGCTGCACGCAGTAGGCGACAAAACCCGCGTGCTTGCCGCTACAGTTGTTGTAACGCTCGTCGAACACCGCGCCAGAGGGCACGGGCTGGCCTGAGAACTCAAAGTGGTAGGGCACATGGCAGCCACAGCGCAGCACCTTGTAGGTTTTGCCCGCTTGTTCCAGCATGCCGATGGTGGCCTGCACATGCTTGTCCTCGCCGCTATGGCTAGCACACAGCATGGCAATTTGAGGTTGTGAAAAGCCGAACTGCTTGGGGCCACCGGCTTCCAAAAAAGGCAACGCTTGCAGCGCCTTGAGGGTCGAGCGGGTAAAGGTGACCAGGTGGGGGTCGCCGGCAAAGGCCTGAAGTTGGCCCGCGCGGTTCATCACCGCTACGGCACCAAAGTGCAGGCATTCGGGTGTGCCGCCACGGGTCAGCTGGATCAAGGGGGTAAGGTTCACGGTGCAGTCTCTCCTGGGGCAGAAGCGTATCCGATTTGGCTGCGCCGCACCCGTCTTGTCTATACTGAAACGCTATTTCCACCGCCTACATTGGCATAGCCTCATGTTGACACCCGAACAAAAAAACCGTTACGACCAAGATGGATTCATCATCTTGCCAAACTTCAAGTCTGCCGCCGAGATTGCTGCGGTGCGCGCCCGGGCCGGTGCCATCGTCGACGCCTTCGATCCCAACGACAGCAAGACCATCTTCACCACCAATGACCAGGTGCGCAAGGTAGACCATTACTTCCTGAACTCGGCAGACCGCATCAGCTGTTTTTTTGAGGAAGAGGCGTTTGGTGCCGATGGGGAGTTGCGCCAGGCCAAGGCCTTGTCCATCAACAAGATCGGCCATGCACTGCATGACAAAGACCCGGTGTTTGAGTCCTTCAGTCACGGCGCAGCGCTGGCCGAAGTGGCTGCCGATGTGGGTCTGACCCAACCCCAAGTCTGGCAGTCCATGTACATCTTCAAGCAGCCCGGTATTGGCGGCGAGGTGGGCTGGCACCAGGACGCCACTTTCTTTGACACCACCCCCATCAGCGTCACCACCTTCTGGTTTGCGCTGGAAGACGCGACGCTGGACAACGGTTGTTTGTGGACCGAACCCGGCGGCCACCGCGGCCCGCGCGGCGTGCTGCGTGAGCGCTTTGAGCGCCATGGCGACGTGGTCACCATGAACAAGCTCGACAGCACACCCTGGCCTGCCAGCAATGTGAACGCGATTCCGCTGGAAGTGAAGGCTGGTGCATTGGTGGTCTTCCATGGGCTGCTGCCGCACTACAGTGCCCCCAATCGATCGGCCGTGTCGCGGCACGCGTATACCTTGCATGCGACGGATGCCAGCACGCAGTACGCGGCAACCAACTGGCTGCAACGCGGGACTGATGACCCTGTTCGTGGGTTCCTGATTTAAAGCGTGCCCGTGTCCCCCAATTGACGCCAGACCCATGGCGGGGCCCCCACAATCCCGCCATGCCTGACATCCTCTCCCCCCTGCAAGCCAGCGTTGTGCAATGGCTGGTGCAACCCGGCCAATCCGTGGCCACTGGCGATGTTCTCGCCATCCTCGAGGCCATGAAGATGGAGCACGAGGTGCGTGCCCCCGCTGCGGGTCGCGTCACGCACCTGTGTTTCGCCGTGGGCGAGCTGGTGCAGGAGAAGGATGCGCTATTGAATTGGGAGCTTTCTGCGCATATTCCACAAGGGTTGGAGGCCAATTTGGCATTCAATCCTGCCCCGCAGGCTGCATTGGCAGAGTCCGCATTCGCATCCCCCATCGGCGCCCGCGCCGACCTGCAGGCGCTGCGCGACCGCCTGGCCTTTGTTGACGACGCGAACCGTCCCGAGGCTGTGGCCAAGCGCCATGCCCAGGGCCTGCGCACTGCGCGGGAAAACATTGCCGACCTCTGCGATCCCGGCTCCTTTATCGAATACGGTGCCCTGACCGTGGCCGCCCAGCGCAGCCGCCGCACAGAGCAAGACCTGATTCAGAACACCCCGGCCGACGGCATGGTGACCGGCATTGGCACGGTCAATGGCCAGCGTACGGTGGTCATGGCTTACGACGCCACCGTGCTGGCCGGCACCCAGGGCATACGCAACCACCAGAAGACTGACCGTATGCTGGGGCTGGCGTTGCACCACAAGTTGCCCGTGGTGTTGTTTGCCGAAGGCGGCGGTGGCCGCCCAGGGGATGTAGACATGCCTATCGTGGCCGGGCTGCATGTGGCTACCTTTGCGAGTTTTGCCCGCTTGAATGGTCAGGTTCCCGTGGTGGGCATTGCAGCGGGCCGCTGCTTTGCAGGCAATGCGGCGCTCTTGGGATGCTGCGATGTGGTGATTGCCACGCGCAATAGCAACATTGGCATGGGCGGCCCGGCCATGGTGGAAGGTGGTGGCCTGGGCACATTCAAACCCGAGCAGATTGGCCCCAGCACGGTGCAGCATGCCAATGGCGTGATTGACGTGCTGGTGGACGACGAAGCGCAGGCTGTAGCAACGGCGCGCCACTACCTGTCGTTCTTTCAAGGCCCGGCAGCGGAATGGACCGCACCCGACGCCACCGCGCTGCGCGACGTGGTGCCCGAGAACCGCCTGCGTGTTTATGACACGCGCGTCGCAGTAGAAGGCATTGCCGATGTGGGCAGCGTGCTGTACCTGCGCACCGGTTTTGGCTTGGGCATTCACACCGCTCTGGCGCGCATTGCGGGCCGCCCGGTCGGTGTGGTGGCCAACAACCCGGCGCACTTGGGCGGTGCGATGGATGCCGATGCCGCCGACAAGGCTGCGCGCTTTCTGCAACTGTGCAACGCACACCGCCTGCCCATCGTAAGCCTGGTGGACACGCCGGGCTTTATGGTCGGCCCCGCTACCGAGGCCACCGCCCAAGTACGCCATGTGAGCCGCCTGTTCATTGCCGCCGCGCACCTGCGCGTGCCCTACCTCAGCGTGGTGCTGCGCAAGGGCTACGGCCTGGGTGCCATGGCCATGACCGCAGGCGGCTTCCATTCGCCACTCTTCACCGTGGCCTGGCCCACGGGCGAGTTTGGTGCCATGGGGCTGGAAGGCGCCGTGCGCTTGGGTTTTAAAAAGGAGCTGGAGGCGGCGCCCGCAGGTGCCGAGCGCGAGGCCCTGTTCCAACGATTGCTGGCCCAGCAGTACAGCGCCGGCAGTGGCCTCAACATGGCTTCCACGCTGGAAATTGATGCGGTGCTGGACCCCGCTGATACGCGCACCTGGCTGGTGGCGGGCTTGGAGGCGGGCAAGGTGCAGGAATGGGCGGGGCCTGCGATTGACACCTGGTAGGTCCTTGCCACCAGCCGCGCGACGCAAACGACACCGCGTCAGCTCCGATGCTGCATAAAGACCCCGTCTGTGTGGCGGCCTCCCCACAACTCTGTAGATGTGTGGCACAACCCAGTGTTTTCCATCTTTTCAAGCGCAAGCGTGCATGCCATAGTGATTCGTCGTTACATGGAGTTCGTCTTGAAGTCTGCTGCCTTTGCCCTCGCCGCGCTAGCCCTGCTGGGTGGGCTGGCGCATGGGCAAGTGGTGCTGCAGCCTGTGAGTTACAGCCTTGCACCGGCAACGGCCCTGGGGGGTGGCGACCGAGCGATGCTTCTCAAGGCCGATGGCCAGCGCAAAAACCTGGAAACCTCGCTCAAAGACTACCTGGTGGCTTTTGATGCGCAGCATGACGGTTCCCGCAAAAAGGTGGGTCTGTCCATCACCTCGTTTTCAGGCAGCCCGCTTGAGCTGGCCTATGAGCCCGGCGCCAAAATCATGATGGCCCAGGTGCGCTTTGGCCAAACCGTCAATGCGGGCTTGCGCTTCGAGTACCGGGCCTTTGTGGCGGAATCGGGCGCGATGAACTTCCAGATAAGCTCCCGCTTTTGACCACTGGGCTAGCGGAAAAACAGCGGCATCAATAGCGACGCCAGCACCACTTGTAGCCCCAAGGCCAAGCCTGCGTAGGCGCCTGCATCCGCATTCACCTGCAGTGCCCGCGCAGCCCCAATCCCGTGAGACGCTGTGCCCAGCGCAAAGCCACGTGCGGCCCAGCCGCTGCCGGTGTAGGGCAGGCGCAGCAGGCCAAACAGAACTTTGCCGCTCAGTGCGCCGACCAATCCGGTCAGCACCGCAAACACCGCAGACAGGGCCGGGATGCCGCCAATTTTTTCGGCAATACCCATGGCCACTGGTGCGGTGACCGACTTGGGTGCCAGCGACAACACCACATCGGCCGGCAAACCCACCGCCCAACCCATCGCCAAAGCCGACCCACTGGCGGCTGCACCGCCCACCAGCGAAGCCAGCAGCAAGCGACCCCAACGCTGGCGCACCTGCGCGCGGCGCTGCCACAGTGGCCAGCCCAGGGCCACCACAGCGGGGCCGAGCAAAAAGTGGATGAACTGCGCGCCCGAGAAGTAGGTGGGGTAGGACACACCGGTGGCCAGCAGCACCGCCGCAATCACCACCACGCTCCACAGCACGGGGTTGGCCCAAGCGGCCTGGCCTACCCGCTGGTAGAGCGCATGCGCCAGCA
>REAW01000039.1 GCA_004293725.1 Curvibacter sp. | reverse complement strand
GGCAGCGCCTGTGCGGCTGCAGCCTTCCGTGTCTTGCTCGGCATACATGCTCCTTGGTGACATGGTATGCCTCACACACAAAATTTCTGACAGGCTCCAAGCCGGGTCACCTATCACCAGAGACTCAAGCAACTCACAGACCTCTTCGCCGAACCCAGTGGCACCTTGGAGTCGCTAGTCGGCAAGCTCACCATCACTCTGCCCAACAACACCCTTGCCACCACAGCAAAAACCGACTTCGCAGCCTTCCTGAGCCTCAACGCCCTGAGCCCGGTCGTCCTCAGCACCACCGACACCACGGCTATCGCCAAACTCAAGCAAGCCAACGAAGCGCTGGCTGAGCAGTGGGAAGCGGACTCCCAACTCACCAACGCCCAGCGGAGTCAGGGACTGGCCTCATACACCGAAAACTGGTACGCCGATCGGGCCGCCATGCTTTCCGCAATCGCCACCCGGAACCAAGAGGATGCAACGAATCTGATCGCACCCAATCCATCACGGGGTCTGGTTGGTGGTCGACAGTTCCGTGATCTCACATCAGGTACCACTCTCACGGTCGGCACGGATGTGCCTACCAACCAGCAAATTGTGTTTGGTAGTGCAGGCGACGAAACAGGAGCTTCTGCCCTCAATGGCGGTAGCCAGTCCGACCGCCTCTACGGCGGCGCAGGCAATGACACCCTGAACGGCATGGGCGGCAACGACTATCTCGAGGGCGGTATTGGAGCGGACATCTACAACTTTAGTGGGACTTTTGGCCAAGACACCGTTGTTGACGCGGGTGGAGTAGGTGAGATCCGAATAGATGGCGACATCATCCGAGGTGGAAAACTACTGGTCGGCAGTGACAAGCTGTGGATATCTGATGATGACAAATACAAGTTTGTTCAGCAAGACAACGGGGACCTCGTCATCCAACGCAGCACTGGGCAGGCAATGGATGATTCATTTGGGCGGCGAACGGAACGCTTAACGGTGGCGTACAGGATGCAAACTTTGCGGATGTCATCAACGCCAATAGTGCGGGAAGCAAAGGTGTAGTTATAGCCAAGTGCAAAACTTGGTGAGCGCCAAGGTTCTGTTTTGCTACCGTCAGCAGGTCAAACCACGCTGCCAGCCAACTTTATTTTTGCTATAAAAAAAGAAGCTGCTTACGCAATCTCCATAAGCGCTAGCAGCCAATTTGATACAGAGTCCAGTTAGTGCGCATGCCCATGGTGGTCGTGCTTGTCACCCTGGCCTGCCTGGGCGAGCTCCCCCCGCGCCTGCCGCCACACCTGCCAGCCGCCTTGCAGCGCCAGCGCGGCCATGCCCACGGCCACCAGCAGGTCGGGCCAGCCGCTGCCGGTGCCCAGCACACCCAGGGCCGCTAGCATGACGGCGATGTTGCCAATGGCGTCGTTGCGGGAGCACAGCCACACGCTGCGCATGTTGGCGTCGCCTTCGCGGAACGCGTAGAGCATCCAGGCCACGGCCACGTTGGCGGCCAGCGCCATCAAGCCCACTACGCCCATGGTGGTGGCGTCGGGCACGTTGCCGCTGTAGGCGCTCCAGGCGGCGCGGCCCAGCACCAGCAGGCCAAAGCCCATCATGCTGACGGCCTTGAGCAGTGCAGCCCGGGCGCGCCAGGCCAAGGCGGCGGACAGCACGGCCAGCGAGACGCCGTAGTTGAGCGCGTCGCCGGCAAAGTCAATCGCATCGGCCAGGAGTGACAGGGAGCCAGAGCGCCAGCCGGCCGCCATCTCCACTACAAACATGACAGCGTTGATGAGCAGTGCGGCCCAGAGTATGCGGCGGTAGCGCGCGGGGTTTTGCAGGGTTTGGACGGCGGGAGTTTCGTGTTCGCAGCAGTGTTGGCTCATGGGTGTTCCTTTCAATGCTTGTATTGGAAACCCTGAAGCCACTTCAGTGTCAAGCACTCTGGGTGCAGCGCGTGGTTTTAGTTGCGGCGGCGCTCGAGTGGGGATAACTCGTAGTAGCGCGACTTGGCTTCAAACATGGACTGATCGGCCGCGTGGATGGTGGCCTCCACCTCAGCCGCGCTGTGGCACGAGGCCATGCCTATGGCCATGCTGAGCTTTTGCCCCGGGTAGAACTGGTTGTTGAGCTCCATGATGGACTCGATGCGCTCGCGCAAGCCCAAGGCGGCGCGCTCGTCGCAGCCGGGCATCAACGCCACAAACTCGTCGCCACCAATGCGCGCCAGGCACAGGGGTTGCTGGTCCCCTGCGGCCTTGGACAGCACTTCGCCGGCGCGGCGCAGCATGGCGTCGCCAGCGGCGTGGCCTTGCGTGTCGTTGACGGCTTTCAGGCCGTTCAGGTCCATGGCCACAATGCTCAGCGGCCACGGGCCCTTGCGGGAGATGCGGTTGAGTTCTTCCACATAAAACGCCCGGTTGCGCAGACGCGTCAGCGCGTCGTGTTTGCCCAGGTATTCCAGGTAGGCCTCGGCCTTTTTGCGTGCAGTAATGTCTACCAGCGACACCAGCACCAGGTCCCAGTCGGCCTCGTGGCCGGGCATCACTGC
Organism: Curvibacter sp.; assembly: GCA_004293725.1. Lineage (GTDB taxonomy): Bacteria > Pseudomonadota > Gammaproteobacteria > Burkholderiales > Burkholderiaceae_C > Allorhodoferax. The sequence continues at coordinate 22,190 of REAW01000039.1, read as the reverse complement.
AAACTGCATGTGGATGTTGATCAGCTCGCCGTTGAGCGAGTAGTTCACCACTTCGCGCGTTTGCATGGTTTTGCCATTCCACAGGTCCAGCAGCTGGTCGGCAAAGGAGGTGTTCATTTCGCCCTTGAACACAAGGTCCAGTTTGCTCAGCAGGTCGGCACGGTTGGTGGCAGAAAACATCTCCAGCGTGTGCTGGTTCACGTCCAGCACGCGTATCTGCTCCATGCAGCGGCCCACAAACTCTGGGTGCACGCTCAAGAAAACCCGAAAATCCTGCACACCCGAGTGGCGCACGTCGTCCATCAGCCGTTTTACGCCGCTAAAGTCTTCCACCCACAGGGACACGGGGGACAGGTTGAACAGGTTGCGCGCGTGCTGCTCGCTGCGCTCCAGCAGTTGGCGGGCCTGGGTGTGGGCCGTCATGTCTTGCAGCGAGACCATGACGCGGTCCCAGCGGTCTTCGTGGCCTTGCAAGATGCGCACATGGATTTGCACATCCAGGCGTTGTCCGCTCAGTGTGTAGTTCACGCTTTGGCTGGAAAACTCCAAGGCTCCGTTCCACATCTGGCACAGCTCGCTCACCATGCGTTCAAACATGTCGCCCCGAAACACGTCGGGCAAACGGGCAATCAGCTCTTCCTGGCTGCTGGCGCCAAACAGGCGCAGGGTTTGCTGATTGACTTGCAGCACTTTGTAGCACTGGGAGCACTGCGCGGCGCGTGTCGGGTCGGCACGCAAGTGGGCTTCCAGGTCAGTGACTCCCTCGGCGCGCCATTGGGCAAACAGGTCTTTCAGGGCGCTATAGTCCTCTAGCCACAAGGAAATGGGGGCGGAGTCAAACAGTAGTTCAAAGTTGGTAGAAGTTGTCATGGTCCGGGAGCCAATAAGGGTGGTTTGTGGCAGTGTAGCTGCGCAATTTCAAACCACCAGCTGCAGGCGGCGTGGACAATGGCAGGCATGGACACATCTATGGTGATAGTGGGCGGCGGAATTGGCGGCTTGGCAACGGCATTGGCTGCCGCGCGTGCGGGTCTGCCCGTTCGGTTGCTGGAGCAGGCGCCAGCTTTTGGCGAGGTGGGCGCGGGCATTCAGCTCGGCCCCAATGTAGTGCGGGTGCTGGAAGGCTGGGGCTTGGGTGACGCGCTGCGGCGCGTGGCGGCATTTCCGACACAACTAGAGGTGCGCAACGCCTTGAGCGCCGACACCCTGGGGGTGCTGCCGCTGGGCGAACACGCAGTAGCGCGGTACGGCGCGGCGTACGCCACCGTGGCGCGCGCCGACCTGCATGGCCTGCTGCTGCAAGCGGTGCAAACCCATGCGGTAGACCTGCAACTGGCCACGACGCTGGCAGCGGTGCAGCAGGATGCGCAAGCTGTGCACTTGCAGACCGCGACGGGCGAGCAGTTGCAAACCCCTATGCTGGTGGGCGCTGACGGCCTGTGGAGCCAGGTGCGTCAGCACCTGTTGCCCCACAGCGAACCCGTGGCCACCGGGCACTTGGCTTTTAGGGCCATGGTGCGCCAAGATGCCTTGCCCGCCATGCTGCGCAGCCAGGTGATCACCGCTTGGCTGGGGCCGAAGTTTCATGCGGTGCAGTACCCGGTGCGCGGCGGGGAGTGGCTCAACGTGGTGGCCATAGTGCAAGGGCATGCCAAAGGCGACCCGCGTTCTTGGGACCACAGTGCCAACGCCGCAGAGCTGCGCGCCCGCCTGGCCAATGCCCAGGCGCCATTGCTGGATTTGATTCACACCATTGACGACTGGCGCTTGTGGCCGCTGTTCGACCGCCCACCCATGGCTCGCGCCACCGAACAGGCGCAGGGCCGCATTGCCCTGCTGGGCGACGCGGCCCACCCCATGCGGCCTTATCTGGCACAGGGAGCTGGCATGGCCATTGAGGATGCGCACCAGCTAACGGCCTCGCTGCAAGCCCAGCCTGCCCATGTGCCTGCTGCGCTGGCGCACTACGCGCAAACCCGTTGGCAGCGCAATGCCCGTGTGCAGGCCCGTGCGCTGCGCAACGGCCAGATTTTTCACTTGGGTGGCCCGTTGCGTGTGGGGCGCGATGTTTCGCTGCGCCTGCTGGGTGCGCGCTTGCTGGATTTGCCTTGGCTGTACGGCTACCGCGCCTGACCTGACTTGCGGCTGAACCCGGGGGGCGGCTCAGGCTTGCAGTCGCAACTGGTCGTCGTTGTCGGCGATGAGGCGGTTCAATGCGCGCTCCACAATGGGGGCTTGGTCCAGCATGTGCAGGTGGCCCTGGCGCAGCATCTGGGCGACTTCTCGCTCGGAGCGCACAAAAGCATCGAAGCCTTCGCGGTTGGTGAATAGAAAACGCGTGCGCATTGGGCTTACCCAGCTCAGGCGGCAACGGTGCGGCGTGGCGCCCGCTTCGGCCACCGAGAACCACACGCCGCGCGTGAGCACCTGGGCGCTGGCATCGAATTCGTCCATGGTGGACGGGTCTTGCACGGTGAGCTGCGTGGCACGCCGCTGGTCCAGTGCCTGCATGGCGGCTTGGCCTGCGCTCTCTTCAATTTCGGCGCTCTGCGTGTCGATGGGGGGCGGGGCCTTCATACGGATAGCCAGCATGTGGGTGCCGATCAAGCGGCGCGTGAAGGTGGCGCGGGGCTCACCATTCCACGCAATAGCGTCCAGCTCAACATTCAGGGTACGCACCAGCTCGGGCAACACGGCGACCAAGGCCTTGCGGTCTTCCGAGGTGGTTTTGGGCTGGGTGCTCCAAATGAGCTGGTCCATGGTTTGCAAGGCAGCATTCCAGCGGCCGGGCTCGCTGTCTTCTCGAAGCCAGGCAGCAGCAATCACCTGGCGCCATTCGGTGGTCAAGAAGGGTTTGAGGAAGGGCACCAAGGGCAGCTTGTCGGACAGGGCGCTCAAGCGGGCGTGGATTATTTCATCGGCATGGGCGAGTGCGGCGTTGAGCGCTTCTTGGTCGCGTTCTTTGTCTGCAACCGGCTCAATGTGTTGCTGTGCCTGCTGTTCACTTTCAAACAAAAACTCGGTGAACTCGGCCAGCAGTTGGCTGAAAAGAGTGAGGTCGTCTTCAAACTCGACGAGTACGCGTTGCACGGTGTGCTCAATGCGTTGGTAGAGTGGGTCTTCTTCGCCTTTTTCAGGAGTCCAGGCAACCGATGACGACGACAGGGTGTCCACCAGCTTGCGGGCAGGGTGGTCGCCGCTGAGGAAAAAGTCACGGTCCATCATGGCTGCGCGCAGCACGGGTATTTGCAACCGGCCAATCACCACCTTCATTTGCAACGGTATGGAGGGGTCGGCAAAGACGTAGTCAAACACCTCGGCAAGCGCGTCCACCGTACCACGGTCAAGTTCGGGGGCTTGCCGAATGGCTTCTTGTTCACGAATCTGGCGCAATACATTGTGGTGGGTGTAGTTACCTTCATCGGGCTGCAAGTGCTGAAACCGGGAGGGGTGCGGGCGAACATCGGCCTGCATTTGTTCGAGGTAGTTCAGCAAGCCGGGGTCGGCAGGGGCCATATCACCAGTGGCCCGCGCTGCACCTGTGGCGGCTGCAGGGGTCTCGTTGTCTCCGTCTTGCAGATTGGTGGTTGCGCTGGGCTTGCTGCCCACACCGAGCCGCTGCAAAAAGGACTTGACCTGGGTTGCAATATGTTGACCGGCCGGGGCCAGAGTGCTCCAGGCGCTGCGGGTGGACTGTGCGGCAGCAGGCTCCATGCCCGCGCTTTGAGTGATGGGCGCGTGTGCAGACGACAAAGGGGCTTGGCTGCTGTGGCCAGATTCGCCCAAAGGCGCTGAGCCGGACAATGGAGCATACGCAGAACCGACTGACTTCCGGATGCGGTGCGCTGCCTGTGGACGGATGCCTGCCTGCGTGAGGGTGGCGCTCAGGTCGGCATAGAGCGGGGCGAGGTCGATGGAGTGGGCCGGCTCCAAGGCTTGAACCAGATGGTCGGTAGCTTGTGGTTCGAACTCGCCTTTTTCCCAAGCGCGCACAAAGGCGCCGAGCAACACACCGGGACGGAACGGGTTGGACGCTAGCGAGGGAGATTCGTTGCCAAAGAGCGATCCGAGCTTTTGCGTCAAGGGGCTGAGCGCGCTTTCATAGCGGCTGTTGAACAGTTGGGCAACTCGGTCTAACAGCAGGATGCGATGCACGTCATCTAAATCAATCAAGCTCAGCGTCATGCCGTCAAGGTCGCGGTTGGCGGCCGAGGGCTGCGCGGGGCTCAGTTGTTGCAATGCAGGCCATGCTGTTTGCATTTCTTCTTGCAGAGATTTCTGCAATGCTTCACGGTAGAGGCGTTTGAACTTTTCGCCCTGGCGGTCCAGCAGTACGACGACCGTGCGCAGATTTTGGGATTGCAGCAAGGGCAGCTTGCTATCAGCCAGGTCAAGCAGGTGGGCGCGAATTTGTTTGAGCTGGGCGTCTTCGCGATCTTCGAAGTAGCCCAGGGTTTTGCCCATCATGGTGCGCACCAGTCGCAGCGCTTGCGCGCGCGACTCCGGGGAGCTGCTGCTGGTGGAAAAGGCCTGAAATGCGCTCATATACCGTTGAATCCTCGCACAGTCTCCAAGGGCTGGAGATCCGTTCGTCCATCGACTTATTGTCTGTACTTCGATGATCGCACGGACCGGGCTTTTACCCCAGTCCTTCCAACCGCTCGCGCGGTGGTTTTGTCCGTCTGGGCGTCAATTTCTCGTAACGAGTTGTAAGTCAGGAGTCGACCAAAGGGAAAACTCGGACAGGTTGCCCGGCCGTCCAGGCGGGTATTTTGTCCATGGTGCGCAGGTAGGTGGGCGACTGCTCAAATTGCGTCAGCCAGGTTTGCAGGGCGGGCCAGGGTTGCTGCGCAAACCAGAGAGCGTCGGTGTGGGCAAATTGACGCACGAAAGGGGCCAAGACCGCGTCTGCCATTCCGAATTGTTGCCCTGCAAGGTAGGCCTGGGAGCGCAGAACTGCATTCAACGTTTTCAAAAATTCGGCGCCTTCAGTCCGCTGGCTTAGGCCATCGGGCAAGGCGTAGCGGTGAGGGTATTTGTAGCGGTCCAGGGCCTGTTTGAATGGCCCATCGTTGTGGGCAATCCAGGTGTGCGTGCGCTCCCAATCCTGCTCGGTGCGCGGAAGCCAGTCTTCCGGGTCGTGGGCTTGCAATGCCCACGTCATGATGTCGATGCTTTGGTCAATCACGGTGCCATCGGCCAGCACCAGTACGGGTACGGTGCCTTTGGGTGATGCCTTCAGCAGTTCGGATGGTTTGTGTGCCAACACGACTTCACGCAATTCGCATCGTTGCTGGCTAACGGCGATGGCCATGCGGGCGCGCATGGCATAGGGGCATCGCCGAAATGAATACAGGACAGGCAGCGGCATGCAGGCTTTACGCAGCTGTTGCCTTGGGCAACACCGCGCCAATGTGGACCTGCTGGCGCGCCTTGGCGAGTTCCCATTGGCGTTGGCGTTCGCGGGCACTGTTTTTTTGGGTGTCGCTGGTGACGGCGTGGCAGCGAGGGCAACTGACTCCTGCTTCGTAGAGGGGTGAAGCGGTAGCGCCATCTTCCAGAGGCTGGCGGCAGGCGCGGCACAGCCCGTGCAGGCCGGGCACCAGTCCTTGGCCCACCGAGACTCGTTCGTCAAACACAAAGCATTCACCCTGCCAAAGGCTTTGCGCTGGTGCAATAGTTTCCAAGTACTTGAGGATGCCGCCTTCGAGGTGGTAGACCTCGTCGTACCCTTGTGCCCGCATGTAGGCGGTAGATTTTTCGCAGCGGATGCCACCGGTACAAAACATCGCCACTTTGGGTTTCTTTCCACCTTGGGGGCGCAGTTGTTCGGACTGCTGAACCCATGCAGGAAGCGCAGAAAAACTCTTGATGTGCGGGTTGATGGCCCCGACAAATGTGCCTATCTCCACTTCGTAGTCATTGCGGGTGTCCACTACCACCACGTCGGGGTCCGAAATCAAGGCGTTCCAGTCTTCTGGCTTGACGTAGGTGCCTGCCATTTGCGTGGGGCTGATGCCCTCCACGTGCATGGTGACGATTTCTTTTTTGAGGCGCACCTTCATGCGGTAAAACGGTGCTTTTTCGGTGAACGACTCTTTGTGTTGCAAGTCAGCAAACAGCGGGTCGGCACGCAGATAGGCGAGCACTGCATGCACGTCATCGGGGGCGCCGGCAATCGTGCTGTTGATGCCTTCACGGGCCAGCAAAATCAAGCCCTTGACTTGACGTGATTCGCAAAAAGCTAGCAGCGCGGGCTTGCGTTCAGCATAGTCAGGCAGGTCAACAAACTTGTAGAAGGCAGCGGTAAGGTAGCGTGTGAGGGACATGGCGTCATTGTGCCTTGGGGGATTGGTCACTTGCTTCAGCATGGCCACGTAGAGCCATGCTCCGGCACCATGGCGCGCCAGTGCAATTCATGTTCAATCCGGCCCCGCATGGTGTCGGCGGCTTCCAGATCACCATGCACCACATACACCTGATCGGGGCGGCTCTTGCTGCTGCGCAGCCAGTCGAGCAACTGTGTGGCATCGGCATGGGCAGAGGCAGACTCGAGTTGCACGATTTCAGCATGCACTTCCACGTCGCGCCCGTGGATTCGCACGCTAGGCGCACCACTTGCCAGCGTGGCACCACGTGTGCCGGGCGATTGGTAGCCTGTAAGGATGACCATGTTGCGATGATTGCCCGCGTGATGGGCCAGATGGTGCAGCACCCGCCCACCGGTGGCCATGCCGCTGGCCGAGAGAATGACCATGGGCCCATGGCGCGCAGCCAGGGCCTTGGATTCGTCAGTGCTGTTGACCATGGTTGCGGCGTGGGTCATGGCATGTACCTCGCCCTTGCTGAGCCTGTGTTCGCCAGGATGCTGCTCAAACAGGTGGGTGGTGTGCACTGCCATGGGACTGTCCAGAAAAACGGGCAAGCCATGGGGCAATGTACCGTTGGCTTTGAGCTGTGCGATGGCGTGCAACAGGGCTTGTGCGCGTCCCACTGCAAACACGGGCACCACAGCCACTCCGCCGCGCGCGGCAAGGCGTTGCAAGGCTGGCCCCAGTTCGGCTAGCAAATTTTCCTTGGGGTGCGTGCGGTCTCCGTAGGTGGATTCAATCAATACGGTGTCTGCTTGGGGTGCAGGGTCTGGCGGACTCATCAAGGAGTCATCGGGGCGGCCAAGATCTCCCGAGAACAGAATGCGACGCCCGGCCACCTCCAAGAGAATGCTGGACGCGCCCAGAATGTGGCCCGCCGGGGTGAACGTGGCACGCCATTGCGCAATCGGCTGGAAAGTGGTGCCGTGTTTGACTGCCTTGATCATCGGCAGACAGTCCAGTGCATCTTGGCGTGTATAGAGCGGCAGTGCCGGGGAATGCTTGGAAAAGCCATGGCGGTTGGCAAATCCAGCGTCTTCTTCTTGAATGTGGCCGCTGTCGGGTAGTAGTACCCGGCACAAGTCGCGGGTGCCGGCAGATGCGTAGATGGGACCTCGGTAGCCTTCTTTGGCCAATAAAGGTAAGTATCCGCTGTGGTCCAGATGGGCATGCGTGAGCAAAACAGCGTCTACTTGATTGGGGGCGAGAGGAAGGGGTGTCCAGTTCCGCAGACGCAGTTGTTTATAGCCTTGGAACAGGCCGCAGTCCACCAGAAGTGACTGGTCGCCGTGGCGCACCAGGTACTTGGAGCCCGTAACCGTGCCTGCTGCGCCCAGAAAAGTAATGGAAACGCCCATGTGAACCTCCAGAAAAAAAGCCGCCCAGTCGTTTATAGACCGGGCGGCTTGCAAGTGGAGCAGGGAGGCTCTACTTTTCTTGACTTGGATCAGCTAAAGAAACTCTTCAAGCGATCGGTCCAACTGTCACCAGAAGGGGAATGTTTGCTCCCCCCTTTTTTGAATGACTCGTCCAGTTCCTTCAGCAATTTGCGCTGGTGCTCACTGAGTTTGACGGGCGTTTCCACAGCAATGTGGCAGTACAGGTCACCCGGATAGCTGGAGCGTACGCCCTTGATGCCCTTGCCGCGCAGACGGAACTGCTTGCCGGTTTGTGTGCCTTCCGGGATGTCGATGGCAGCTTTACCCGCTAGTGTGGGAACATCTATCTCACCACCGAGGGATGCGGTCACGATGCTGATGGGTACCGAGCAATGCAGGTCATCGCCATCGCGCTCAAAAATATCGTGTTTCTTGAGTCGAATCTCAATGTAAAGGTCACCTGGCGGGCCGCCATTGGTTCCTGGTTCACCATTGCCGGCTGAACGAATGCGCATACCGCCGTCGATACCTGACGGGATTTTGACTTCCAATGTCTTCTGGCGTTTGATCTTTCCTTGGCCACTGCACACGGTGCAGGGCTCTGGAATGACCTTGCCTGTTCCACGGCAGGTGGGGCAAGTTTGTTGCACACTGAAGAAGCCTTGGCGCATTTGCACTGTGCCAGCTCCGTTGCAGGTGCCGCATGTTTTTACCTGCGTCCCTGGCTTGGCTCCGCTGCCTTTGCAGGTGTCGCAGCCGTCCCAGCTTGGGATGCGGATTTGCGCATCCTTGCCACGCGCAGCTTCTTCCAGCGTGATTTCCATCGCATAGCTCAGGTCGCCGCCGCGGTAGACCTGGCGGCCACCGCGGGCGCCGCCTCCGCCGCGTTGCTGGCCGAACATGTCGCCAAAAATGTCGCCAAAGGCTTCCGCAAAACCGCCATAACCTTCTCCACCGCCGCCGCGGTTAGGGTCTACGCCGGCGTGGCCGTGTTGGTCGTAGGCCGCGCGTTTCTGCGGGTCCGACAACATTTCGTAGGCCTCTTTACCTTCTTTGAACTTCTCTTCCGCGGCCTTGGCAGCATCACCCTGATTGCGGTCAGGGTGGTGCTTCATCGCCAGTTTGCGATAGGCCTTCTTAATCTCGTCCTCAGAGGCGTTTTTAGTGACGCCTAGAACGTCGTAATAGTCTCGTTTGGCCATGTGTATCTCTGTGCCCGTTTACAACAGAAAAGCCGCGTTGAACCCCAGCGGGCGTTCAACGCGGCATCTTTCAGCTTCGCTTGTTCGTGCGATCAGCCCTTTTTGACTTCCTTGACTTCGGCATCCACTACGTTGTCGTCGTCCGCGGGCTTGGATGCCTGCGCGCCTTGCTCGGGGGGTGCTTCTGCGCCACCTTCAGCCGCCTGCTTGGCCTGCATGTCGGCATACATTTTCTCTCCCAGCTTCTGGCTGGCCGCCATCAGCGCTTCGCTCTTGCCTTTGATCGCGTCCTTGTCGTCTGTCTTCAGCGTGTCTTCCAAGTCCTTGATGGCAGCTTCGATCTTTTCCTTTTCTCCGGCGTCGAGTTTGTCACTGTATTCGGTCAGGCTCTTTTTGACGCTATGCACATTGGCATCTGCTTCGTTCTTGGCCTGCACCAGTTCCAGCTTTTTCTTGTCGTCGGCTGCGTTCAGTTCGGCATCTTTCACCATTTGCTGAATCTCCGCCTCTGACAAACCGGAGTTGGCCTTGATCGTGATCTTGTTTTCCTTGCCAGTGCCTTTGTCTTTGGCGCCCACGTGCAAGATGCCGTTGGCGTCGATGTCAAACGACACTTCAATTTGAGGAATTCCGCGGGCCGAGGGTGGAATCCCTTCGAGGTTGAACTCTCCGAGCATCTTGTTCACGGCGGCGATTTCGCGCTCGCCCTGGAACACTTTGATCGTTACGGCGGGCTGGTTGTCTTCCGCTGTCGAAAAGGTTTGCGCAAACTTGGTAGGGATGGTCGTGTTCTTGGTGATCATCTTCGTCATCACGCCGCCAAGGGTTTCAATGCCCAGGGACAAAGGGGTGACGTCCAAGAGCAGCACGTCCTTGCGGTCGCCCGACAATACCTGGCCCTGAATCGCTGCGCCTACGGCTACGGCTTCGTCAGGGTTGACGTCTTTGCGGGGTTCTTTGCCGAACAGTTCCTTGACCTTTTCCTGGACCTTGGGCATACGCGTCATGCCGCCGACCAGAATGACGTCATGGATCTCGGAGGCCGAAACGCCAGCATCTTTCAAAGCGGTGCGGATAGGAGCAATGGTGCGCTCAATCAGTTCTTCCACCAGGGCTTCCAGCTTGGCGCGGGTCAGCTTGATGTTCAGGTGCTTGGGGCCGGATGCGTCTGCAGTGACGTAGGGCAGATTGATGTCGGTTTGTGAGCTGCTGGAGAGCTCAATCTTGGCTTTTTCTGCGGCTTCTTTCAGGCGTTGCAGGGCTAATACGTCCTTGGACAGATCGACGCCTTGGTCTTTCTTGAACTCGGAGATGATGAAGTCAATGATGCGCTGGTCAAAGTCCTCGCCACCGAGGAAGGTGTCACCGTTGGTCGACAGCACTTCAAATTGCTTTTCACCGTCAACATCCGCAATTTCAATAATGGAGACGTCAAAGGTGCCGCCGCCCAAGTCATACACGGCGATCTTGCGGTCGCCCTTTTCATTCTTGTCCAGGCCAAACGCCAGTGCTGCAGCAGTGGGTTCGTTAATGATGCGCTTGACATCCAGGCCGGCAATGCGGCCAGCGTCCTTGGTGGCTTGGCGCTGTGCGTCGTTGAAGTAGGCTGGCACCGTAATCACCGCTTCAGTGACTTCTTCGCCCAGGTAGTCTTCTGCGGTCTTTTTCATCTTGCGCAGAATGTCCGCGCTGACCTGCTGGGGGGCCATGCGGTTGCCGCGCACTTCAACCCATGCGTCGCCGTTGTCGGCTGCCGCGATGGTGTAAGGCATCAGGTCGATGTCCTTCTGCACTTCTTTTTCGGAAAATTTGCGACCAATCAGGCGTTTGACTGCGTAAAGGGTGTTCTTGGGGTTGGTCACCGACTGGCGCTTGGCACTTGCGCCGACCAAAACTTCTCCGTCTTCTTGGTACGCAATGATGGAGGGCGTGGTGCGTGCGCCTTCAGCGTTTTCGATCACTTTGGCCGTGTTGCCTTCCATGATGGCGACGCAGCTGTTGGTGGTACCCAAGTCGATGCCGATGATTCTTCCCATGATTTTCTCCTGCTAACTTAAAAATTCAGATGTGAGTAAGGTGTGGGGTACTTTTGGGCTTTCAAGAGCCCCCATCAGCCAAAGTAGTTTTTTTTGCTGCGCTTGCTTTTATTTGGCAGCCGTCACCGTCACCAAGGCGGGGCGCAGCACGCGGTCGGCAATCGAATAGCCTTTTTGCAAAACGCTGACCACGGTGTTGGCTTCTTGGTCGGCCGGTACCACGCTAATGGCTTGGTGTTGGTGGGGATCAAATTTGGTGCCAGCAGGGGGCGCGATAGCAATCACTTTGTTGCGCTCCAGAGCAGCAACCAATTGGCGCAGGGTCGCTTGGGCGCCTTCGCGGATTTGCTCCGGGGTTGCATCTTTGATCACCAACCCGGCTTCCAGACTGTCTGCTACGGGCAGCAGGCTTTCGGCAAACGACTCCACGGCAAACTTGCGTGCCTTGGCTATTTCGTCTTCCGCGCGTCGGCGAGCATTCTCCGCTTCAGCTTTGGCGCGCAGAAACTGGTCTGCCAGTTCACTGCTTTTTGCTTGCAAACTGGCCAGCTCTGCGTTGGCTTGGCTTAGGGCATCCGCTTCATTGGTGGCCTGGGGCGCAAGCATTTCCTCGGCGTTTTGGTATTGGGTGGCCGCTGGGTGAGGTGTTGGGGTGGAGTTGGTGTCAGACATGCGTTTGAATCGAGGATTAGCGGGTTTGCGCTCCATTTGGTGTCGCGGAGCGCAATTTCAAGAGGTTTAGCCCGATACGCCAAGCAATTCCACGTCAAATTTGAGGGTGGCATTGGGCGGAATCACGCCGCCAGCGCCGCGTGCGCCATAGCCAAGGGCCGCTGGAATGATCAAGGTGCGTGCACCGCCGACCTTCATGCCGGCAACGCCTTCGTCCCAACCGCGGATCACCATGCCTGCGCCTAAATGGAACACAAAAGGGTCATTGCGATCCTTGCTGGAGTCGAACTTGGCGCCTTGGGTTGCATCGTTGTACAACCAGCCGGTGTAGTGGACAGTAACGCTTTGGCCTTTGGTGGCCAAGGGGCCAGTGCCCTCAACAGTGTCTTCGAATTGCAGGCCGCTGGCGGTGGTTGGCATGAAAAGTTCCTCGTTTGCTATAAAAAGGGTAGCTGCTGGCACACAATGGATGTGTTGTGTAAGGCAGAAAACCCTAAATTATGCCGCAGACGAAAAAAAGACAGGCATTGCCTGTCTGTGGGTTGGCCGCCGTTAGCGCGAGCCGACGGATTTACTTGGCTTTTTTTGCCAGGTTGGCGGACCATTTCACGGCAAATGCTTGCAGGTCACCCAATCGCTTAAGCAAATCGGCACCTGCTGCGGTGACCACATAACCATCGCTTCCATGGGTCAAGAGTCCGGCCTCACGCAATTCCTTGATGCGGGTGTTCAGGGTATTGGGGGTAATGCCGCCCACGCTGTCCTGCAGCAAGCGGAAAGTTTGTGCATGGCCGTCGCGCAAGGCCCACAAAACGCGAATCGCATAACGGGATTCCAGCAAGCTCAGCAGCTGCCCTACTGCGATCGATTCTTTTGCACTCATTACCTTACCCTTTGTCTATACCGTGACAGATTGCGCCCGTGGGGCCACAATCGCTGAATTGAGGAGAAACTATAGCGCAGTTTTTCTGCTGCTACAAGTTTCATAGCTGTTGACGCATGTTTTTCGGGCAACACCCCTTAAAAACAACCCGATAACCTAGGCTCCAAAGGTCGGCGCCGGCTCTTGCCAGTGTGCTGGGGAGGTGCTAACGTTCTACGCTAGACCCTTTTGGGTGAGCACATTGCGGAGACATCCATGAATTTTAATTTCGAACAAGTCCACAATTACTATGAGCGTCTGGTATTCGAAGAGGTGGTTCGCCGTGCCCAAGTGCACCCCAATTTCACCAATGACATGCTGGCCGATGTGTCATGCGTGGCGCTGAATCGGCTGCCTGCACGCTATGTGCGGCACGATGTGGACATGATGTTTTATCTGACAGAGCATGAGCGCCAAGCCATTGAGCTATCGCTGGAAGAGGCCCTGCAGTTTGCCTTTGGCTTTGTGCAAAGCCGGGCTGCCAAGACGCCACTTTAGGCGCTAGAAGCTCGAGAGTACCTTGCCCATCAGTGCAGGGGAAATGGCAGGTAGTTGGCCAAACCAGGCTTCAAAGGCGGGTCGTGCTTGGTTGAGCAGCATCCCTAAGCCGTTGACCGTCATGTTTCCGCGCCCTCGGGCTTCTTGCAACAGCGGTGTTTCTAAAGGGACATAAACGATGTCTGAAACCAGGGCTGTCTTAGGCAACGCACTCAGGCGCAGGTCTAGCGCCGGTTGATCGTGCATGCCTTGGTTGGTTGTGTTCACCAACAAGGCTACGCCCTCCAAAGATGCGTGACGTTCGCCCCAAGGAATGGCGTGCACCAAGGACCCAAACTCTTGCGCCATATCCACCGCCTTGGCGTCACTGCGGTTGCTGAGGCGAATCTCTAGAGCGCCCGCATCCAACAGGCCAGCAATGACAGCACGTGCAGCGCCACCAGCGCCGACCACACAGGCTGGGCCAGCATCGGCGCGCCAGCTTGGCTGTGCGTCGAGCAGGCTCTGGATGAAACCAAAGGCATCGGTATTGCGGCCGGAAAGGGAGCCATCAGCCCCCACAACGATGGTGTTGGCAGCGCCGATTCGGCGGGCCAGCGGCTCCAGATGGTCCACGATGGCCATTGCCGCTACCTTGTGCGGGATGGTCAGGTTGCAGCCGGCGAAGCCCAGCAGCGGCAAGGCACGCAGAGCCTGCTCGATCTTCTCAGGCTGAACGGGCAGCAGTACATAGGCACCTCGCAGGCCATGTTCTTCAATCCAGTAGTTGTGCAGGATGGGCGAGCGTGAGTGGGCGACGGGCCAGCCCATTACGCCGGCGAGTCGGTACGGTTGTTCGTGGGCCATAGAAGAGGTGTGGATTTGACGACTATCAAAAAAATAGCGCCCCGCACACATTCCATGTGGGCTGGGGCGCTATTTGGCTTGTCAAAAAGCCGGACCGGGTTTTACAGCGTGTCAGTAAAGCTACGCAGCTTGTCCGAGCGGCTGGGGTGCTTGAGTTTGCGCAGCGCTTTGGCCTCGATCTGGCGAATACGTTCGCGGGTTACATCAAACTGTTTGCCCACTTCTTCCAATGTGTGGTCTGAAGTCATTTCGATACCGAAGCGCATGCGCAGGACCTTGGCTTCACGCGGCGTCAGGCTATCCAGAATGTCCTTGACCACATCGCGCAGGCCGGCCTGCATCGCGGCTTCCATAGGCGCGGTGTTGGCGCTGTCTTCGATGAAATCGCCCAAGTGGCTGTCGTCGTCGTCCCCAATAGGCGTTTCCATGGAGATTGGCTCTTTGGCGATCTTCATGATCTTGCGGATCTTGTCTTCCGGAATCTCCATGCGCTCGGCCAGTACCGATGCATCCGGCTCAAAACCAAACTCCTGCAAATGCTGGCGGCTGATGCGATTCATCTTGTTGATGGTTTCGATCATGTGCACCGGAATACGGATGGTGCGCGCCTGGTCTGCAATGGAGCGGGTGATGGCCTGGCGAATCCACCAGGTGGCATAGGTGGAGAACTTGTAACCACGGCGGTATTCAAACTTGTCCACGGCTTTCATCAAACCGATGTTGCCTTCCTGGATCAAATCGAGGAACTGCAAGCCACGGTTGGTGTACTTTTTGGCAATCGAGATCACCAAACGCAAGTTGGCCTCGATCATTTCCTTCTTGGCTGCACGGGAGGCGTACTCACCCTCGTTCATGCGTTTGTTGATGTCTTTGAGTTGGCCCAAAGGCACCACTACTTTGGCTTGCAAGTCCATCAGCTTTTGTTGCAGGTCTTGTACGGGTGGAATATTGCGGCCCATCACTGCAGCCCAGGGCTTGCCAGAAGTGGCCTGCTTTTCAATCCACTTGAGATTCAGGAGGTTGGAGGCAATGTTGTTGCCATTTTTGTCTCGGCCACTGAAGTCGGCAATGAAGTGCTCTTGGGGGTAGCCGCATTTGTCCACGATGATGCGGCGCAACTCGCGCTCTTTCTTGCGCACGTCGTCCACCTGGGCGCGCACCATGTCGCACAGCTTTTCGATAGCCTTGGCAGTAAAGCGGATGGTCATCAACTCTTCGCTCAACGCCTTCTGGGCCTTTACGTAAGCGGGAGTACCGTAACCTTCCTTGTCGTAGACCTTGTGCACTTTCTCGAAGAGTTCGCGCATCTTGTCAAAGCGCTCGAGCGCTTGTTTCTTCAGCTCTTCAAGCTTCTTGGTCAACGCCTTGGAGCCGCCTTTGCCATCGTCGTCGTCCGCTTCGTCGAACTCGTCAAAGTCTTCTTCCGCCACATAGTCATCAGCTTCGTTCGGATTGGAGAAGCCGTCCACGATGGTGGTGATGACCACCTTGTTTTCGCGAATGTCTTCACCCAGACGCAGGATTTCGGCAATGGTGGCGGGGGAGGCGGAGATCGCCTCCATCATGTACATCAAACCACCTTCAATGCGCTTGGCGATCTCAATTTCGCCTTCGCGGGTCAGCAACTCCACAGTACCCATTTCGCGCATGTACATGCGCACGGGGTCGGTCGTGCGGCCGAATTCACTGTCGACCGTTGACAGGGCGGCTTCGGCTTCTTCCTCTGCTTCTTCAACTGTTGCAGCGGTGGAAACGTTGTTATTCAGCAGCAGTGTCTCTGCATCGGGAGTCTGCTCATACACCGCAACACCCATGTCGTTCAGCATGGAGATCACGACTTCCAAAGTCTCTGCATCCACCAGTTTGTCGGGCAAGTGGTCGGAGATTTCGCCGTGGGTCAGGTAGCCACGGGTCTTGCCCAGTGTGATCAGGGCTTTGAGGCGGGCACGGCGCTTGGCCATGTCTTCTTCAGACAGGACGGTTTCGTCCAGGCCAAATTCTTTCATCAAGGCGCGTTCTTTGGCCTTGCTGATCTTCATGCGCAGGGGTTTGACCTTCTCGCCTGTGGCTGTGGCTACCTCGGGTTCGCCAACCAAATCAGCCTCAATATCCGACATGTCCATGTCATCACCACTGGATTCGGCCGCTGCCGCTTTGGGCTTGCGGCCACGTTTCGCGCCAGTCGTCGCTTTGGCTGGTGCGGCGGATTCGTCAGCGGCTGCTTTGGCTGGGCGTCCGGGTTTCTTTTTCTTGAGCAGTTCGTCCGCTTCTGCGAGGAGGGCGGCTTTGGACTTGGATGCGGGCACGGAAGAGACTTTCTTATCGGTCTTCGGGGCAGACTTGCTGGCGGACTGGACAGGCTTGGCAGATTTTGAAGCGGGCATGCATAAACCTCAGGTCAACAAAAAAACAGGCAAACAGATCAGACACCAGCTACATCATGCGGTGGACGAAGTAGGTGGCAAGATGGGGCGAAAATTCCCCTTTGGCAAGATGGGAGGGCGATCATTTGGAGTGCAGTCCTTGCGGTGAGGTGGCCGGTTGTGACTTGGTGTCAACGAAAGGCCTAGCCCGGAGGTGCTGCTGTCGCTCTTGCCGAAATAATCCAGCATTATAGTTTGTAAATCCAATTGTTCAAGGATATCTCCTTGGTGCGTGCCTGTTGTAGCTAAGAACCTGCGGAGGCGGCATTGGGTTGCACGGCCAGTTCGAGTTGTTTGCGGCGCAGTTGTAGTTCGCGGTAACGTTGCAGGGCACTGGCGTCATGGGCGGACGCAGCAATAGCCTCGGTTTCCTGCTCTTTGATGCGATCAATCAGCATGCGGTTAAGCAGGTCCCGCAGTTCGGGGCCAGATTCGGCGATGGGCTCACTGGCCACTGCAGGGCCCGCGAGCAAGCGCTGCGCCAAATCTTCGGCCGGGTGGCCCACGATGGTGTCACGCAACGTGCCGCGCGACACCGGACCATGCTCATGTAACTGGCCCTCCAGCCAAACAAAGAGATCTCCATGGGGCGAAGGTAGCTCGCACAAGAGCCCGTGATCTTCGCTCGTGAGCATTTCCCACAGTTCGCTGTGACTCAGCAGAATACGGGCGCTGTGATCGGCCCGACTGTCGAGCTTGGCGCGTGGGCCACTGGGGCGGGGGGCACGCGGCGGGAAACGGCTACTGCCTTTACCTTCCCATGTGCCGCTGCGCGGAGTCCATCCGTCTTTTTTCCAGTCCGTTTTCTTTTTCCACTCTTGTTGTGGAATCCAGGCTTCTGCGGGCTCTTCATAGGTGAAGTGGCCGTCTTCAATTGCGCTGTCGTAGTGCGAATGCTGCACCGCCGGTTTGCGGCGCTGCAGTTCAGTGACAGGCTTGGCTGTGGCGCTGGCCCACACGGACCCCAGCTCGGCGCTGCTAAGCTGGACCAAATGGGCGATTTCTGAGAGCAACTGCAATTTGAGGGCACCTTCAGGCAACTGCGTCCACAGGGGCTTGGCGTTGCTGGACAGATGGGCGCGTCCCTCGGCGGTGCCCAAGTCGCAGCCCTCTTGGGCCGCTTCGATCAGAAAGCGGCTCAGCGGTGTTGCCTTGGACACGTAGTCAGCAAAGGCCTCCCGTCCGTAGGTGCGGATAAAGCTATCGGGGTCGTGCTCGGCCGGAAGAAACAGGAATTTGATGCTGCGCACATCGGTGGCAAAGGGCAGGGCTCCGTCCAACGCTTTGCGGGCCGCCCGGCGTCCTGCCGCGTCGCCGTCGAAACTGAAAACAACTGCGTCAGTAAATCGAAACAGCTTCTGCACATGTTCGTTGGTGCAGGCCGTTCCCAGCGTAGCAACCGCGTTGGGAAAACCCAACTGCGCCAGCGCGACCACGTCCATATACCCTTCTGTGACCAACACGTAGCCAAATTCACGCAGCGAGCTACGGGCCTCAAACAGACCATAGAGCTCACGGCCCTTGCTGAAGACGGGTGTTTCCGGGGAGTTCAGGTACTTGGGCTTTTCGTCGCCCAACACACGTCCGCCAAACCCAATACATTCGCCCTTGATATTGCGAATCGGGAACATCACACGGTCTCGGAAGCGGTCGTAGCGCTTTTCCTCGCTACCGGCTTCGGCTTCGTGCAAGATAACCAGTCCGCTTTCCACCAACAGTGGGTCGTCGTATTGCGGGAATATGCTGGCCAGGCTGCGCCAGCCTTCTGGCGCGTAGCCCAGGCCGAATTGTTTGGCAATTTCTCCCGATAGGCCGCGCCCTTTGAAATACTCGATAGCGCGGGGTGACTCTTTCAGTCCCCGCTTGTAAGCGTCGCCCGCCTTCTCCAGCACGTTTGTCAGCGTATTTTGTTTCTGGCGTTGTTCTTGTGCCCGGGCTCGGTCTTGCGGGCTACCTTCTTCCTCGGGGATCACCATGCCATATTGGCCCGCCAGGTCCTTCACTGCCTCAATGAAGGTCATGCCCGCGTGGTCCATCAAAAAGCTGATGGCGTTGCCGTTTTTGCCGCAGCCGAAACAGTGGTAGAACTGTTTGGCTGGGCTGACAGAGAACGACGGCGACTTCTCACCGTGGAAGGGGCACAAGCCCATGAAATTGGCGCCGCTCTTCTTGAGTTGCACATAACGTCCCACGATCTCCACCACGTCTGCGCGCGCAATCAGTTCCTGGATGAAGGTTTGGGGAATGGCCATAGGCTGATTGTAGAAAGGCGCCTGTCGGTGGGTTGCATGCCTATGGCTTTACTTGGACTTGGGAACCCGGCCTAGCAGATAGAACTCGGGGTTGGGCATCATTCCGGTAACGTTAGCCATGCGATTGCTGAGGCCAAAAAAAGCAGTAATGCCGGCAATGTCCCAAATGTCCTCATCGTCAAACCCGTGGGCATGCAGGGCTTCAAAGTCGGCGTCTTCTACCGTGTCGCTGTGCAAGCAGACCTTCATCGCAAAGTCCAGCATGGCGCGCTGGCGTGGGGGGATGTCGGCCTTGCGGTAATTCACGGCCACCTGGTCGGCCACCAGCGGCTTTTTCTCATAGATGCGCAATATGGCTCCATGGGCCACTACGCAGTACAAGCAGTGGTTGGCGGCACTGGTCGTCGTGATGATCATCTCGCGCTCACCTTTGGTCAGGCCACTGCCCTCGCGCAGCATTAACGCATCGTGGTACGCAAAGAAGGCGCGCCACTCGGCGGGGCGACGCGCAAAGGCCAGAAACACATTCGGGACAAAGCCCGACTTTTCTTGTACCTCCAAAATTTTTGCACGTATGTCGTCGGGAAGCGTGTTCAAGTCGGGCAGGGAGTAGCGGGTTGCGGCCATAGTGGCTCCATTCTCTAGTAGACGGTTTTATTGCAAAGTGCGGATTTCAATTTACACGCGGAGGACACATTCCTACTGTTCATCCTACAGGGAAGCCCCATTGGATTTGATGGCGACGCTTCCTCTGACATCCACTCCGGCGCTGTGCCCTCGGCCCTATTGATTTTCGTGTCAAGGGCTTCGATCGCTATGCACGCCATCGCGTGTTAGCCGCCAGACATGAGTTTGTGCACCAGGTCTGCAGTAGTGGATGCCTTGTATTTGCGCATCAAACGCGCTCGGTACACCTCTACTGTTCGATGGCTAATGTCCAGCGTTTTGCCGATATGCTTCGATGTGAGGCCCTGCATCAGGTGCGCCGCAACTTCCCGCTCCCGTGGGGTGAGTTCGGCTTTGACGGGACGGCGTGCGCTGAGGTCCTCAAAACTCCAGATGCAGGCTTCGTGCGGTGCGTCGCGGTTCAGCGCGCGGCCAGTGACATGGCACCAGAAGGCCTCCCCTTTGAAACGGCCGTCCAGTCGCTTCATGATGCGGTCATCGGCATAGGTTCCGTTGCGGTTGAGAATGGGGACCATGCGCGCTCCGCTGCGCTCGTACTCGTCGGCGCTGGGATACAGAATTTGGAAGGATTGGCCGATGAGCTGACTCCGCTCTGCACCGAACATCTCGCACAGCCGTTGGTTGCAATCCACCATGGCTCGGTTACGCGAAAGCGCCAGCCCTACGGGTGCTAAATCAAAGGCAAGTCGGTAGTCAATGTCCATAGGGTTGGGCTTTACGAGGAACTACGTACATTCATACGTAGTATCGTACGACCGTTGGTTCTTTTTTTGGAGACTCTGCTGTGAACAAGATTTATCCCAGTGCCGCCAAGGCACTTGAAGGCATCGTCAAGGACGGCCAGTTGCTGGCCGTGGGCGGATTTGGACTGTGTGGTATTCCCGAGGCACTGATCGATGCGCTGAAAGACAGTGGCGCCAAGAATTTGACCGCCATCTCCAACAACGCCGGTGTAGACGGCTTTGGCTTGGGCAAACTGCTGGAAACCCGCCAGATCAAAAAAATGATCTCGTCCTATGTGGGCGAGAACAAAGAGTTTGAGCGCCAATACCTGGCTGGCGAGCTCGAGTTGGAATTCACGCCCCAAGGAACGCTGGCCGAGAAGCTGCGTGCTGGCGGAGCGGGCATTCCCGCTTTTTTTACGAAGACCGGTGTGGGCACCATCGTGGCAGACGGCAAGGAACTGCGCGAGTTTGATGGCGAAACCTATGTGATGGAGCGCGCGCTGACTCCGGATGTGTCGCTGATCAAGGCGGACATTGCTGACCGCTCAGGAAATTTGCGCTTCAACCTCACTGCCCGTAACTTCAACCCCGCCGCCGCCATGGCCGGGAAGATTTGCGTGGTGGAGGTGGAGCGCATCGTGGCCACGGGTGAACTTGCCCCTGACGACGTCCATTTGCCCGGCATTTACGTGCACCGGATCGTGCACAACCCGACGCCGGAGAAGCGCATCGAGAAGCGCACGACCCGTGACCGTAAAGTTTGAGGAGAAAGAACATGCCCTGGACCCAAGACCAAATGGCCGCGCGTGCGGCACAAGAGCTGCAGGATGGCTTCTACGTCAACCTTGGTATCGGTATTCCGACGCTGGTTGCCAACTTTGTCCCAGACCATATGGAGGTGTGGTTGCAAAGTGAGAACGGAATGCTGGGCATCGGCCCGTTCCCGTATGAGGATGAAGTGGACGCGGACCTGATTAACGCCGGCAAGCAGACCGTAACCACGATCAAGGGCAGCAGCATCTTTAGCAGCCACGAGAGTTTTGCCATGATTCGCGGTGGCAAGATCAACCTGAGCATCTTGGGCGCCATGCAGGTAAGCGCCACGGGTGACCTGGCCAACTGGATGATTCCCGGCAAGATGGTCAAGGGCATGGGCGGCGCCATGGATTTGGTGGCTGGAGTGAAACGCGTAATTGTGTTGATGGAGCATGTGGCCAAAAAGAAGGATGGCACCACCGACCTGAAAATTCTGCCCCAATGCACACTGCCACTGACCGGCGTGGGCGTGGTCGACCGCATCATCACTGACTTGGCGGTGCTGGACGTGACGCCAGAAGGCCTGAAAGTGGTGGAGCTTGCACCCGGTGTAAGCCGTGAGGAGCTGCAGGAGAAAACAGGGGTTCCGTTGCTCTGAGGGAGGGCCTGACACCGGGTAAGATACTTCGGCCAATTCAATCCCGGGGAAAACATGTCCAGAGCGCTCAAAATCCTGATGTTCATCTACTTCGTGGTGTTCCTCACCACGGGTACCTTCATGGTTCTGATTGTGAATGCGGACGAGGGTTCGCAGCCCTGGATCACCCTGCTGGTGCGCAACCACGCTATCGTTTACGCGTGGCACCTGGTGTGCTGGATGGTGATGGGCATGTTTACCAATTACTACTGGGACCTGTTTAACCTGGGCAAGGGCATTGAATCGATGCAGCCCCTGCGCATTGTGTTGCCCTTGTTGGTTTCTCCCTTCGTGTTTATGCCCACGTACAACCTGTGGCTGGCCTCCAGCTCGCAGAGTTACTTGCTGTTTGCAGTCATCGCTATCCAGAGCGGGTTCTTCTGGCAAGCCCTGCTGGCCAAGGTGGCGCCGCTGGACAAGCCCGCCAGCATCCCCTGGTCGGTGAACAACGGTGCAAGTCGTGCAAACCGCGCTTCGGCGACGTCCAACGGGCCTGAGTTGAACTGACTAGCGGGTTTTCCTAAAAAAAAACGGGGCCTAGGCCCCGTTTTTTTTTGCTATCAACTCTATAGCTACCAGCGCAGCATTTGCGTTCTCTTGCGGCCTATTGGATGCTGAAGCCTACCCCACTCACTTGAGAATATCCCCCATGCAGAGGTACTTCACCTCCACATAGTCATCCATGCCAAAGTGCGAGCCCTCACGGCCCAGACCGGATTGCTTG
>REAW01000008.1 GCA_004293725.1 Curvibacter sp. | reverse complement strand
CTTCGGCATGAACGAGCGCAGTGGTTTCCGGGATGAACACATCCCGCTGCTGGCCAAATGGGCATTGCGCAGCCTGCCGGACTACGAGGCTGAGCTGGCTGCCCGCAGCCGGGTGGCAGCTGTTGTGGACGCTGCCATTTGGATGGCGCAGCAGCTCGGCGTGGACGAAGATGCGCTGGAAGAAGCCGGTAAAGACGCCGAAGCCGTCATCCGCACCGGCCTGCTGGCCTTGGCCCTCAAGCGCAACGAGATGCCCGACTGGGTATTGTTTGAAAAAATGGTGCTTGCGCTGCGCAAGAAGTTCGCGGGCCAAACCGACAAGTTCAAAATTCCGCTGCCCAAGGGCCTTCCGGACGAATTCACCGACGTGGTGGATGCCGTCCGTCAATCCGTGATCCAGGATGCAGCCAAGTGGCTGGAATCTACTGTGCCTGCACGCAAGCTGTTTGACCAGACGCCTGCTTTCATGGGGCGGTATTTCTGGCAAGAAGACATGCTGGCCGAGGTGGACCACTTTGAGCGCACCTCCAACAAAACCTGGGACAAGTTCACCGGCGGCAACGACGACGAGAGCTCGCTGCTGACCCTGTTCCTGTGCATGGCGGCTGGCAGCACACCCAAAACCCTGCTGACCGAGAAGGCCGGGGGCAACCTGGTGCGCAAGATCCGCAAGTCGGGCCTGAAGACTGCGCTGGCCAGCGCATTCATTGCAGAACACGCCCCCGCCCAGCACCAGGGCGACTACACCAGTCTATGGGACAACTTCATCGAAGACGCCCTTCCCACGCTGGAAAGCGACCATGATTACACGTTCAATGATGCAGTTGCATTGTTGCGGCGTGAGTGCAATATCGGGGCTTAATGCCCACTGACTACTGACTGTGCGCAACCCTACTGGGCTGACAAGTCAAAAATTTTTGTCATAGGTGCCCATTTTTCACCCGCAGGAGTCCAAGGCGTAGGCACTTGGTACGTCCACATCAGCGCCTCCCAGCGCACGATGGCCGGGTTGTGCAGCGATGCCTGGGCCATACCTTCCGCACTGTAAAGCGCAGGGTCCACCTCCATCACCATGAACAGGCGCGTACCCAGGCGGTAGATCTCCATCTGCACCACCCCCTGCCCGCGCAAATGCTCGCGCACTTCGGGCCAGATTTTCTCGTGGGCTTTTTCATAGTCAGCAATGCGCTGGGCATCGTCCACCAAATCCAGTGCCAAGGCGTAACGGACTGCCGCCATGCTCATGACAGCGCACGATCCAAGTGGGTGTAACCACCGTCCACATACAACCACTGCCCTGTTGTATGAGACGACACGTCAGACAGCAGAAAGACGCACATGTTGGCCATTTCTTCGGCGGTCGTCATACGGTGGCCCAGTGGAATCTTGGCGGTAATCGATGCCAGTTTTTCTTCCGGCTTGTCAAAGCTATTGATCCAGCGCTCGTACAGAGGCGTCATCACCTCGGCCGGAATCAGCGCATTGACGCGTACGCCGTCATTTAGAAGTGCCGCCGCCCATTCGCGCGTCAGCGACAACTGTGCGCCCTTGGAGGCACAGTAGCCGCTGGTATTGCCCTGCCCCGTGACTGCCGTTTTGGAAGATACATTGACGATGGCACCCCGGACCGCCTTGAGGTGCGGCACGCAGTAATGCGCCATGCTGTAGTAGTGGATCAGGTTGCGCTCTAGCGAGCCCACAAAGGCATCACGGCCTGCGTCCAGACCAATGTTGTCGTTGATACCTGCGTTGTTTACCAAACCATCGATGCGACCAAAGCGAGCGATCACCTGCGCCACGGCAGCTCCACATGCCTCGTCGTCTGACAGCTCCACTTGCACAAACAGGTACTGCGTGGCGGCGGCCTGCAACGCCTGAACAAAATCGGCAGACATGCCGCTCTTGCCAAAAATCACAGGAATCGCGCCCTCCTGTGCCAGCGTGAGCGAGATCGCCGCACCAATGCCGCTGGCGCCCCCGGTCACGATGACCACCTTGTCTTTCAAATGCAAATCCATGAAAACTCTCAGTTGAAAAGGTCAATCAGCCAAAGCCTGCACATTCAGGCCATAGCAGCGAATGGCATTGCCGCTCCAGAAGGCATCTTGCTCCTGCCCGTTCAGCCGGGTACTGGCCCATTCATGTGCCAAACCATGCACCGTGTTGTACGGTGATGCCAGCTGGCACACCGGCCAGTCCGAACCAAACATCAGCCGCTGTGGGCCAAAGGCTTCCAGCGCTTGGTCAAAGCAGGACAGAATGATTTTGGCATCTTCAGGTCGCAAACCCTGGTGGGTAACCCAATCTGTCTCGGTCACCGCGCCCGAAAGTTTGCACATCACATGCGGCAGCATGGCCAATTCACGAATGCAACTGCTCCAGCGGCGTGACACCTCGGCATTGCGAGTCCAGTCGCGTACTGCGGGCTTGCCCATATGGTCCAGCACCAGCCAATGCTGGTCATGGCGTGCGCACAATTTCGCCGCTGCGGGCAATTGGTGGTCAAACACCAGTACGTCGTAGACCAGGCATCGTTTCTGCACTGCGCGCAGGCCTTGGTTGATGGCGGGTGCATTCACCCAGGCGCCTACATCCGGCTCGTCCTGAAGAATATGGCGCAGGCCTTTGAAGGCCGCGTGCGCACCCCATTGGTCGAGCCGATATTCCAGGTCCGGTACGGCCAGATCGGCCCAGCCGACCACCCCAATCACCACAGGGTTATGGTCAGCCACGCGCAGCAGAAAGTCGGTTTCTGCTGCCAGCGTACGCGCCTGCACCGCGACTACCGCATCCACACCTGCAGCCCGCATGGCTGCATCACAGTCCACCGGCATGCAATCGCGCTGCAGCAAGGGCATGGCCTCGCTGATCCACGGAAATTCGTCCGCGCGATAGCGCCAATAGTGCTGGTGGGTGTCGATCTTCATGCCGCTGTGGCTTTGGGTTTGAAGGTGTAGTGCTGCAGCGACTCTGGTTTCATCTCGATCGAAAAGCCGGGCGCCTTGGGTGGCATATAGGCTGCATTCTCAATCACACAAGGCTCTTTGAAGTGCTCATGCAAATGGTCCACATATTCGATCACGCGCCCTTCGCGGGTACCGGCGATGCACAGGTAGTCGATCATGGAGAGGTGCTGCACATACTCGCACAGTCCCACGCCACCCGCATGCGGGCACACCGGCAAGTTGTACTTGGCCGCCATCAGCATCACGGCCAGGATTTCGTTCACCCCGCCCAGGCGGCAGGAGTCGATCTGTACCACATCTATGGCGCCGCGCATGATGAGTTGCTTGAAGATGATGCGGTTCTGGCACATCTCGCCGGTTGCCACCTTCACGGGCGCCACACCCTCGCGGATCACACGGTGGCCTTCGATGTCGTCCGGACTGGTGGGTTCTTCAATGAACCAGGGTTTGCAGAAAGCCAGATCATTGACCCATTCCACGGCTTGCTTCACATCCCACACCTGGTTGGCGTCGATCATGAGCTGGCGGTTCGGTCCGAGCACTTCGCGGGCGATGGTGAGGCGGCGGATGTCGTCGGCCTTGTCGCGGCCCACCTTCATCTTCACGTGGTTGAAGCCCGCGTCAATCGCCTCTTTGCATAGGCGGCGCAATTTGTCATCGTCGTAGCCCAGCCAGCCGGCCGACGTGGTGTAGCAAGGGTAACCCTCCCGCTCCAGCGTAGCCCAGCGCTCTTGCTTGCCCACGGCCTGCTTTTGTAGCAAAGCCAGCGCCTCTTCGGGGGTGATGCAGTCGGTGATGTAACGGAAGTCGATGAGCTTGACGATCTCTTCGGGGCTCATGCGGGCCACCAGAGCCCACACCGGAACACCTTCTTGCTTGGCCCACAGGTCCCACACCGCGTTGACCACAGCGCCCGTGGCCAGATGGATGGCGCCCTTGTCCGGACCAATCCAGCGCAGTTGGCTGTCCGAGGTGATATAGCGCCAGAAACGCCCCATGTCCTCGGCCACCCAGGCCATATCCAGGCCCACCACCAGGTGGCGCATGGCTTCGATGGCAGCGCAGCAGATTTCGTTGCCGCGGCCAATGGTGAAGGTCAGGCCATGGCCTTCCAGGCCCGGCTGGTCGGTTTCCAAAATCACATAGGCCGCGGAATAGTCCGGGTCCGGGTTCATGGCGTCCGAGCCATCCAAGTGTTGGGACGTGGGAAAGCGCACGTCCACGACGCGCATATTGGTAACTTTGGTCATGTCAGGCCTGTACGGTCTTCTGTGTTTGGGTGCCCAGGCCGTCGATGCCCAGATGAATCAGCTGGCCCGCGCGCAGGTACTGCGGCGGTTTCTGGCCCATGCCCACGCCGGGCGGGGTGCCGGTAGAAATCACGTCGCCCGGTTGCAGGCTCATGAACTTGCTGAGGTAGGCAATGAGAAACTTCACGCCATAGACCATCGTCGAGGTGCTGCCGTTCTGGAAGCGTTTGCCGTCCACCTCCAACCACATCCTTAGCGCCTGCGGATCGGTTACTTCGTCGGCAGTCACCAGCCATGGACCGATAGGGCCAAAGGTGTCGCAACCTTTGCCTTTGTCCCAGGTGCCACTGCGGTCGAGTTGGTATTCGCGCTCGGACACATCGTTCACCACACAGTAGCCCGCAACATGGGACAGTGCATCTGCCTCCCCAATGTAGCGACCGCCTTTGCCGATCACCACGCCCAACTCCACTTCCCAATCGGTCTTGACCGAGCCACGGGGAATTTCGACGGCGTCGTCCGGTCCGACGATGGCGCTGGTCCATTTGTTGAAGACCACGGGCTCGGGTGGAACCTGCATGCCACTCTCCGCCGCATGGTCGGAGTAATTCAGTCCGATACAAATGAACTTGCCCACGTTGCCAACACAGGCCCCCAGGCGCAAGTCTTTTTGCGGAGTGCCTGCCACCAGCGGCAAACTCTCGATGTTCACGCCACGCAAACGCGCCAGGCTCTCGGGCAGCAGCGCGGCACCCGCCACATCGGCAATCTGTCCCGACAGGTCGCGCACGCGGCCCAAGGTATCCAACACACCGGGCTTTTCCTGACCTGGCAATCCGTAGCGTACTAGTTTCACAATCTGTCCTTTTCAGTCAACAAAATCAGGGCACCGGCGGTACTGGCTCTGCCAGGCCGCTTGGTACGCCCCCCTCCCGCCGCAGGCGAGAGAGGGTGAGCGGCACAACGCCGCTCGGGGGGTGCTTCAATCGTAGAGAACGGCCGCGATCTTGGCGTCCTTCATATTGGTCTTGTCGTAGTAGTAAAAACCGGTGTCGATGATCTTGGGCAACTTCTCACCCTTCATCGCCTTTACAGCTGCTTCCACTGTCTTGTAGCCAATGCCCACCGGGTTTTGCGTGATCGCACCAGCAATGGTGCCGTCGTTGATCATGTCCTTCTGAGCTTTGCCGGAGTCAAAGCCAATGATGACCACCCCGGTCTTCTTGGCTTCCTTCAGGCCCTTGCCAGCACCAATAGCCGAACCTTCGTTGGTACCGAAGATCCCCTTGAGCTTGGGGTGGGCCTGCATCAGGGTCTTGGCAATTTCAGCCGACTTCAGGTGGTCACCACCGCCGTACTGGATATCCACTACACGGATCTTGGGGTACTTCGCCTTCATTTGGTTTACAAAGCCGTCGCGTCGGCCCGTGCCGGTGGTGCTGGTCTGATCGTGACCGATGACCGCCACATCGCCTTCGCCACCTATCTTCTCGGCCATCTTGTCTGCCGCCAAAGCTGCAGCAGCTTTGCTATCGGTTTGAGCTGTGGTTAACACGATGTCACTGTCCACACCCGAATCAAACGCGATAACCGGAATCTTGGCGGCTTGCGCCTTCTTCAACAAGGGAATAGCGGCCTTGCTGTCCAACGCGGCAAAACCTATCGCACCAGGCTTTTTGGCCAGTGCAGCCGACAACATGTCGATCTGTTTGTCCACTTGTTGCTCGGTTTCGGGGCCTTCAAAGGTGACCTTCACCTTGTAGTCCTTGGCAGCTTGGTCTGCGCCCTGCTTTACAGCTTGCCAGAACTGGTGCTGGAAGCCTTTGGAAATCAGGGGAATGTAGATCTCCTGGGCGGTAGCGAAGCTGGAAAAACCAGCCAGTGCCAAGCTGGCGGTCAAAGCCAGCAATTGTCGTTTTGCATTCATGGTTTGTCTCCTGTTAGAAAAAGTTATGTCACACGGAATCAAAAGGGGAAAAGAGTCAATCGATAGGGGGCAATGCATGGGGTGTCGTGCGGTCTCCTTATTTTTTGTTGCGGCGAAGGTTGTCGGTGTAGACCGCCAAAATGATGATGAGGCCGGTAAGCACCATCTGCCACTCTTGGGCGACCGACATGATGCGCAGGCCGTTGATCAGCACACTCATGATGAAAGCGCCAATGATGGTGCCAAGAATGGTTCCGACACCGCCGCTGAGCGAGGTGCCGCCAATGACCACAGCGGCAATCGCGTCCAGCTCGTAACCCTGGCCAAGCGCGGGCTGTGCCGAGTTCAGACGTGACGCAATCAACAGCCCGGCAATGCCGCAGATGCCACCCGCAAACGCGTAAATTTTTATCTTCCAGCGGTCTACGTTCACACCTGACAGGCGCACCGCCTCCTCGTTGCTGCCCAGTGCAAAGGTGTAGCGGCCCAGGGCCGTTTTGTTGAGAACGACTGCACACACCAACGCCACCAGAAACAGGATCAGTACGCCATTGGGAATCGGCAACGATGGGATCAGGTCACCAATCAGCGAGCCCAAGGCAATCTGGTCAAAGCCCTCCACGTCGCTGAAGTAAATCGGGCGCGTGCCAGTGATGATCAACGAGGCGCCCTTGAGCAGCATCATCATGCCCAGCGTGGCAATGAAAGGCGGCACATTGAGTTTGGTAATCGCCAGGCCCGAAACGGTACCGCACAAAGCACCCACGCCAATGGCACACACAATTCCCAATGGCAAAGGCATACCCAGGTTAACCATGAACACACCAGCCATCACGGCCGAGAAGGTCATCAGTACCCCCACCGACAAATCGATGCCCGAGGTGATGATAATGAAGGTACTGGCAATAGCCAGCACGCCGATGACGGTGGTGGACTGCAGAATACCGATGATGTTGTCTTGTGTCATGAAGGCATCGGGCTTGAGCACGGTGAACACCACGATGAGCGCTATCAGGCTGGCGAAGGCCAGCAGTTTTTGCTTGGCCTGGCCACCAGAGAGGCGCGCCAGCCAGGATGGAGAAGAAGAAGGTTGTGTCATTGCTAAGCCTTGTGTTTTTCTAATCAGTCACGCCGCGTCGCCAGGGCCATCAGGCTCTCCTGGGTGGCGGCATCGCCCTGCACTTCGCCGGTAATGCGGCCTTCGCACATCACCACGATGCGGTGGCTCAAAAGCAGTACCTCAGGCAGTTCGCTGGAGATCACGATGATGGCGCGGCCCTGAGCGGCCAGGTCGTTGAGGAGTTTGTAGATTTCGCTCTTGGCACCCACGTCGATACCACGTGTGGGTTCGTCAAAAATAAGTACATCGCAGTCCTGCACTAGCCACTTCGCGATCACCACCTTTTGCTGGTTGCCGCCGGATAGCAGTCTGGCCGTTTGCGTGAGCGATGGCGTTTTGATACGCAGCTTCTCCACCATTTGCTGCGAGATAGCCTGGATGGCCCGGCGGTTCAGAAACACCCCCCAGGTGAGCCAGCGCTTCAAGCTGGGCAATGTGATGTTGGACTCCACATCCATACCGGTGGCCAGGCCAAAATGTTTGCGGTCTTCCGACAAATAGCCAATGCCAGCGCGCACGGCATCCTGCGGCGACGTAAGCCGTACCCGCACATCACGCACCCGCACTTCGCCCGAATCAATCCGGTCGGCACCAAACACGGCGCGCGCCACTTCGGTACGTCCTGCCCCCATCAGACCTGCAAAACCCAAAATCTCGCCACGACGTACGGTAAAGCTCACATCGCGGATCACTCGCCCGCGGTTCAGGCCACGCACGTCCAGCAACACTTCGTTGGCCGACGTATCGGGAATCGTTTTTTCAGCCTGCTCCAACTTGCGCCCCACCATCATGGCAATCACGTCCGACATGGGGGTGGTGGCGGGCACGGTGGCAATATAGGCACCATCGCGCATCACGGTGATGCGGTCTGCGATGCGCTGGATCTCGTCCATCTTGTGTGAGATGTAGACAATACCCACGCCCTCCGCTTTGAGCTGGCGGATGATGCGAAACAGCTCCTCAATCTCGGCGTTGTTCAAGGCGGCGGTGGGCTCATCCATGATGAGCACACGGGATTGGTGCGACAACGCTTTGGCAATCTCCACCATCTGTTGGCGTGCCACGGTCAGCTCGCCAATTGGGGTGGTGGGGGCCAGTTGCAAGTTGAGGCGGTCAAACAAGGCCTGGGCATCGCGGTTGAGCTGGTCTTCATCCAGCAGCAGGCCGGCCGCCTTGCGCGGCTCTCGGCCCATAAAGATGTTTTGCGCCGCCGTCAGGTGGCCCATCAAATGCAACTCCTGGTGGATGATGCCGATGGCCAGCGACTGCGCATGTGCCGGACTACTTATCTCCACAGGCAGGCCATCCAGCAACACCTCACCACTGTCTTTGCGGTACACACCGGCCAGAATCTTCATCAGCGTGGATTTGCCCGCTCCGTTTTCGCCCATCAGGGCATGCACCTCGCCCGGCATGATGTCGAATTGCACCTTGTCCAAGGCCTTCACACCAGGGAAAGACTTGCTCAGGTTTTTAATAACAACCAATGGCGTCACAGACATGCTCTCGTTTAGCTACCGCTGTTTAGATCGTGACACCACCGTCCACCAGCAACGTCTGCCCGGTGACAAAACGCGACTCGTCGCTGGCCAGGAACACCACCATGGGCGTGATGTCGTCCACTGAGGCCAGACGCCCCATGGGCTGGCGGGCAACAAAGTCCTTTTCAGCTTGCACCGGGTCAGCGGCACTGGCAATACGCCCACGTAGCGATGGTGTATCCACAGTGCCAGGACACAACGCATTGGCGCGCAGGCCGGCTTTCACATAGTCAGCGGCCAGCGATTTAGTCAAACCAATGACCGCAGCCTTGGTGGTGCCGTAAGCGCAGCGGTTGGCAAAACCCTTGATGCTGGACGCCATGGAGGCCATGTTGATGACCGATACGCTGCCACCTTGCGTTTCGACTTTGGCCAGCATGGCGGGCAGAAACGCACGCGTCATGCGAAACATGCTCTTCACATTCAGTTCAAAGCTCAGATCCCAGTCGGCCTCGGAGCCGTCCAGCAGATTCCCGTTGGCCACCATGCCCGCGCAGTTGAATAAGACGTCCAGCGCCGGCGTGTGTGCTGCCAGCGCCGCAACAGCAGCATCACTGCGGACATCCAGCAATTTCACTTCAATGCTGCTGCTCTCGGCGGCCAGGCTATCCAGAAACATTTGGTTGATATCGGTCGCTATGACGCGAGCCCCTTCATCCGCGCAAGCCAGCGCGCTAGCCCGACCAATGCCCTGCGCCGCCGCTGTAATGAGCACTGTTTTACCTTGCAAACGACTTTGACCCATGGCGCAGACCTTCGAGTAATATTTAAATATGAATAATCAATTCATCGATGAACACAATGATACGGATGCCAGACAACCTGAAAACTAGTATTTACCCTGCATTCAGGGCGCTCTGTTATAAAAAGTCTTTGAACCATGAACCCGTATGACCACGCCCCCTAAACCACGCGGCCGCCCAGCCAAAACGGATGAACCAGATGAATCCACGCTTGCGCCAGAGGACCGCTACCGCGCTCCTGCACTGGACAAAGGTTTGGACATCTTGGAGTTACTTGCGACGCAGCCTCATGGCCTTACACGTGCCGAGATCGTGAAGGAAATGGACCGCAGTGCCAGCGAGATCTACCGCATGCTGGAGCGTCTGGTGGCGCGGCAGTACGTCATGCGCAACGCATCGGGTGACCGCTATGCGCTGAGCCTGAAGTTGTTTGCATTGGCGAATATGCACCCCCCTTTGAGCCGCCTTATCAACCAAGCCCTTCCTGTCATGGATGAATTTGCGCGCAAGGCAGAGCAGTCCTGCCACATGGGTGTGTACGACCGCGGCAATGTACTGATCAGCGCCCAAATCAATAGCCCACGAGGCTGGAGCTTCTCGGTACAACGCGGCGCTCGTGTGGGCCTGCTGGACACTGCATCGGGCCATTTGCTGCTGGCCTTTGCCGATGCAGGCAGCTACCAGCGCATGCTGGCCGAGCACACACCACTCGATGGCGAGGTGCCCATCACAGAAGTCAAACTGAAGGAAACGCTAAGTGCCATTCGACAGGCAGGCTACCTGGAGAGAAACTCCGCGCAATCCTTCGGGGTGGTAGACATTTCGTTCCCCATACTTGGGCCCGACAACACCGCGCTGGCCACCCTAACTTGTCCCTACATTCAGCGTATTGACCGCCACGTTGGCCCGGAGATGCCTGAAGTGCGGGAGTATTTGCGACAAGCAGCACAAGCGCTGTCTCTCCTCCAAAGCACGCGCGGCAGTATAGAAGCGGAAAAACACTAGCTAAATACTGACAGTGCACGGGAATCAGGAAACAAAGTTCATTGCCAAAATCATGCAATCTAAAAAACAACAGCGTGATGAATGCAGGTTTTTTGCTCTCAGTACCCATCATGTTTTGCAGCATGAACCAATTGAATCCTACCGGCCAGCAAAAGCTGGCAAAGATGTGACCTAGGCCTCCACCGAGACCGGGCGCGACCACTTAAAAAGCTCCGCCTGTTTTCAGGCATTTACGACCAAGCGGCCCGTTCCGCAGCATCCCTATGAGTACACCTTACCAACAGCGCTGGCAGTTCTGGATCGACCGGGGCGGCACGTTCACCGACATCGTGGGCAAAAAGCCCGACGGCCAGGGCGGCTTCACACTGGTCACCCACAAGCTGTTGAGCGAGAACCCCGAGCAGTACCGCGACGCTGCCGTGGCTGGCATACGCCACTTGCTGGGCCTGCACGCCGGTGAGCCCATCACCCCCGAGCAGGTGGAGTGCGTCAAGATGGGCACCACGGTGGCCACCAATGCACTACTGGAGCGCAAGGGCGAGCCTACCTTGCTGGTAACGACCCGTGGCTTTCGCGATGCCTTGCGCATTGCCTACCAAAATCGCCCACGCCTGTTTGATCGCCACATTGTGTTGCCCGAGCTGCTGTACAGCGCCGTGGTGGAAGCCCAAGAGCGCATGGGAGCGCATGGCGAGGTAGTGCAGGCGCTCGATGAAATGCTATTAAAACAGGAGCTAATCGCGCAATATGCACAAGGTCTGCGCAGTGTTTCTATTGTATTCATGCACGGTTACCGGTACACCGCGCACGAACAGGCCGCCAAGCGCATAGCGCAGGAAGTGGGCTTTACCCAGATCAGCACCTCGCACGAGGTCAGCCCCATGATGAAGTTCGTGAGCCGGGGCGACACCACGGTGGTGGATGCCTACCTCTCGCCCATTCTTACGCGCTACGTGCAGCAAGTAGCCGCCGATATGCCGGGAGTCAAACTGTTCTTCATGCAGTCATCGGGCGGCCTCACCGATGCCCATGCCTTTGCGGGCAAAGACGCGATATTGAGTGGGCCGGCGGGCGGCATTGTGGGCATGGCGCGCACGGCCAGCCTGGGCGGCCACGCCAAGGTGATTGGCTTTGACATGGGTGGCACTTCCACCGATGTGTCGCACTTTGCAGGTGAATTCGAGCGCGAGTTCGAAACCCAAGTGGCCGGCGTGCGCATGCGCGCGCCCATGATGAGCATTCATACCGTTGCAGCAGGCGGCGGCTCTTTACTCAAGTTTGACGGCGAGCGCTTTCGCGTGGGGCCGCAAAGTGCTGGTGCCAACCCTGGGCCGGCCAGCTACCGGCGCGGCGGCACGCTGGCGGTTACCGATGCCAACGTGATGGTAGGCAAGGTACAGCCTGCGTACTTCCCCAATATGTTCGGGCCGCAGGCCAATGAGCCATTGAGCTTTGAGGCAGCACGCGCACAGTTTGATGTGCTGGCGCAGCAGACCGGCCGCGCGCCCGAGGCCGTTGCCGAAGGCTTTATCAATATCGCGGTGCAGCAGATGGCCAACGCCATCAAAAAAATATCGGTGGCCCGTGGCTATGACGTGACCCGCTACACCCTGCAATGCTTTGGCGGCGCAGGCGGTCAACATGCCTGCCTGGTAGCTGACGCCTTGGGCATGACGTGCGTGTTTGTGCATCCTCTGGCGGGTGTGCTCAGCGCTTACGGCATGGGGCTGGCGGACCAAAACGTGATCAAAGAGCAGGCGGTGGAGGCCAGGCTTAACGCGCTGGCCCTGCCGGACGTTGCCGAAAAGCTCAACACCCTGGCGGCCGCAGCCCAGGGCGAGTTGCAGCGCCAGCAGGTGAGCACGGGTGCGGTGTCGGTGTTCAAGCGCGTGCATGTGCGCTACGAGGGCAGTGACTCGGCCCTGGTGGTGCCCTTTGGCAGCCTCACCGAGATTGAGACCGGGTTTGAAGCGGCCTACCGCCAGCGTTTTGCATTCCTCATGGCGGGCAAGGCCCTGGTGGTGGAAGCCGTATCGGTAGAAGCCGTGGTGGCGGGCGATGCTCCGGCCGAGCCGCGCCTGCCGTTGCACGAACCACGCGAAGTACCCCGGCGCGAAACGGTGCGCATGTACTCCGGTGGTCAGTGGCATCAGGCTGCGTTGGTGGTGCGAGAGGACCTGCGCGCGGGCGATGTCATTTCCGGCCCGGCCATCATTGCCGAGAAAAATGCCACCACGGTGGTGGAGCCCGGCTGGGAGGCCAATTTAACGGCCCTGGACCATTTGGTCCTGGAGCGGCGTGCGCAGCGTGCTATGCAATTTGCAGCAGGCACCACCGTAGACCCGGTGCTGCTGGAGGTGTTCAACAACCTCTTCATGAACATTGCCGAGCAGATGGGCCTGCAACTGCAAAACACGGCGCACTCGGTCAACATCAAGGAGCGGCTGGATTTCAGCTGCGCGTTGTTTGACGCCACCGGCAACCTGATTGCCAATGCACCGCACATGCCGGTGCATTTGGGGTCCATGGGGGAGAGCATCAAGACCGTGGTGCGCGAAAACGCCGCCACCATGCAACCGGGCGATGTGTTCGTACTGAACGACCCCTACCATGGGGGCACACACCTGCCGGACATCACCGTCATCACGCCGGTCTATATGGACGGCAAGCCCACGTTTTATGTAGGCTCACGCGGCCACCATGCCGATGTAGGCGGCACCACGCCCGGCTCCATGCCACCGTTCTCCACACGTATTGAAGAAGAAGGCGTGCAGATCAACAACGTGAAGCTGGTGGACCGCGGCGTTCTGCAAGAAGCCACCATGCTGGCGCTGCTGGCCAGCGGCGAATACCCTTCCCGCAACCCGCAGCAAAACATGGCGGACCTGAAGGCACAAATTGCCGCCAATGAAAAAGGCGTGCAAGAACTGCGCAAAATGGTCGATCAGTTTGGGCTGGGTGTTGTGCAGGCCTACATGGGCCACGTGCAAGACAACGCCGAAGAGTCGGTGCGCCGCGTCATCACACGCCTGAAAAATGGCGCCTTCACCCTGCCCTTGGACAACGGCGCACAGATCACGGTAGCGATCCGGGTGGACACTGCGCAGCGGAGTGCAGAGGTGGACTTTACCGGCACCAGCGCACAGCAGCCCAATAACTTCAATGCACCCACCGCCGTTTGTATGGCGGCCGTGTTGTATGTGTTCCGCACCCTCGTGAATGACGACATCCCGCTCAACGCAGGCTGCCTCAAACCCATCAAGGTCATCATCCCGGTGGGATCCATGCTCAACCCGAACCCGCCTGCCTCGGTGGTTGCGGGCAATGTGGAGACATCGAGTTGCATTACCAACGCGCTGTATGGCGCTTTGGGCGTGATGGCCGCGAGCCAATGCACCATGAACAACTTCACTTTTGGGAACACGCGCTACCAGTACTACGAGACCATCTCCGGTGGCTCCGGCGCGGGCGATGGATTTGATGGAACCAGCGTGGTGCAAACGCACATGACCAACTCGCGTCTGACAGACCCCGAAGTATTCGAGTTCCGCTTTCCCGTGCGACTGGAGAGCTACGAAATACGGGACAACTCCGGCGGCGCTGGCCGCTGGCGCGGCGGCAATGGTGGCGTGCGGCGCGTGCGCTTTCTGGAGCCCATGACCGCCAGCATTTTGTCCAATGGACGATTGCACGGTGCCTTTGGAATGTCCGGCGGGGAGCCGGGGCAGGTGGGCATCAACCGCGTGGCACGCGCCAACGGCCACGTGGAAGAACTGGGCCACATCGGCCAGACCGATATGCAGGCAGGCGACAACTTTGAAATCCATACGCCAGGAGGCGGCGGTTTTGGCGTTTCACCTTAACCAGACACTACTGGTGGAAAACAAATGAAACTATCAACATCAATAGTTGCCTTGCTTTGCAAGCCCACCAATTGATGTTGATTGTTGTCAGTTCAGGCCCGTCAGCAGCTAAATCGCGACCACCGATACTCCGCGGTCAGCCAGTTGCAGGGTGACTTCATCGCCACGACTCCAGCTGCCCTGCGCGTCAGACGACACCACAAAGATCTCCCCCAGGCTGGTGTTCACAGTGAGCTCCTGAAAACTACCCAGGTAAGCCGCCTTGGACACCGTTCCCAACAGCCCTTGGCCGTGTCCGTCTTGCACTGACCACGCCTCTGGACGAATTGCCACCTTCACCGCACCGGTGGCCATGCGCTGGGGTGTTGTCAAAGTCAACGGCCCCAAGCGTACTGCGCCCTCAGCCTCACATACCCCATCGAGCAGCACCGCTTCGCCCATGAAGCTGGCCACAAATTCGGTCTTGGGGTTCTCATACAGTTCACGTGGACTGCCGGCCTGGGCGATCAGGCCACCGTCCATCACGATGATTTGGTCGCTCACCGCAAGGGCCTCACTCTGGTCGTGGGTGACATAGGCCACGGTAAGTTTGAGGCGCTGTTGCAGGCTGCGAATCTCTTCCCGCATGGAGCGACGCAAGCGCGCATCGAGGTTAGAAAGCGGCTCATCAAACAACAACACCGAAGGCTCCAGCACTAGCGCGCGCGCAAGAGCTACACGCTGTTGCTGGCCACCGGATAGCTCGGCCGGGTAGCGGGCTTCAAATCCGCCTAGGCCGACGATAGCCATTACCACGCGCGCGCGTTCCTTCACTTCAGGTTTCGGCACGCCACTCACCGTCAGGCCATATGCCACGTTCTCCAGCACCGACATGTGAGGGAACAACGCATAACTCTGGAACACCATGCTCACATTGCGCTCGGCCGGCCCCAGATGGGTCACGTCACGACCATCGATGAAGATCTGCCCACCAGAGGGAGTCTCCAACCCGGCAATCATGCGCAACGTGGTGGTCTTGCCACAACCCGAGGGGCCCAGGATGGTGGTCAGTGTGCCCTTGGGTACATCGAAGTCGATGCCCCGCACGACCAGTGGACTGTTCGCGTCTCCATAGCGTTTGGTGACCTGGCGGAAAGAAATACCTGTGTTTGTCATAGGAATACCCAATCAGAAGATGTTCAATGCGCGGGAGGGCTCAACCGACGGCCCAGTTTGCGTTCGCCAACCAGGGCCTGTACCAGCAGCGTGCTGAGCGACATCAGCACAATCAGCACGGTGCAATAGGCCAATGCCACTCCGTAATCGCCATTGCCCACGCGCCCAATGATGTAAGTGGTGGACAGCTCGTATTGCGCCGTGACCAGAAAGATCACCGCCGACACCGTGGTGATCGAGCGGACAAAGGAGTAGACCAGCGCCGCGACCAGCGCGGGCTTGATGAGCGGCAGCACTACCAGGCGCAGCGTGGTGAACGTGTTAGCGCGCAGCATGAGCGAAGCCTCGTCCAGTGAGCGGTCCAACTGCTTAAAAGCCGCCGTGCCAGCCCGCACACCGACCGGCAGGTTGCGGAACACAAAACACAGCACGATGATGAGTCCGGTTCCGGTCAGTTCCACCGGCGGCACGTTGAACGCCAGGATGTAGCTCACCCCTAGCACTGTTCCGGGCACAGCAAAAGTAAGCAGTGCCGAGAACTCAAACGTCGACTTGCCACGAAACTCGGTACGGGCCAAAAGCCACGCAATCAGAAGGCCCATGCCGGCACATAGAGGCGCAGCCATAGCCGCCAACGACAGTGTGGTGAACAGCGAGTTCCAGGCCGTGCCAGCCCAAACCCAACCATACTCGCCCCATTGGACATCGAAGGCCGTGCGGAAGTGGTTCAACGTGGGCGTGTAGTCACGCCCCCAGGTCTGCACAAAGCCGCCCGCAAAGGCAAACAGGTACACCACCAACGTGAACAACAGCCAAGGCCCTGCCACGCCCAGGCAGAGCTTGCGCACACCCGACGGCAGCGGCATGGGCAGGCCGGCGTCGCCCTTGCCTGCCACAGTGGTAAAGCTGCCTTTACCCAACACACGGCGCTGGATAAAGAACACAACCAGCGCAAACAGCGTAAGGATCAGCGAGAGCGCTGCGGCCATCCCGGGGTCCAGTGAGGAACCGACGATAGCGAAGAAGATTTCGGTCGACAACACCGCAAACTGGCCGCCCACGATGATGGGGTTGCCGAAGTCCGCCATGCTCTCGATGAAGCCCACCAAGAAGGCATTGGCCAGGCCCGGCTTGAGCAACGGGAGTGTCACGGTCCAAAAGGTTTGCAGGCGATTGGCACGCAGGGTTTGCGCGGCTTCCTCCATGGACGGACTCACGCCCTGAACCACGCCACGCATGATCATGAAGGCGATAGGCGTGAAGGCGAACAGCTGCGCCAGCCACACACCAAAAAAACCATA
The DNA here is from genome assembly GCA_004293725.1 of Curvibacter sp. Classification (GTDB taxonomy): domain Bacteria; phylum Pseudomonadota; class Gammaproteobacteria; order Burkholderiales; family Burkholderiaceae_C; genus Allorhodoferax. The sequence goes on along the minus strand of REAW01000008.1, from coordinate 71,918 downwards.
AAACCAGCGCGTGGGCTCAATGCCAAAAGCCCACTCCATGAACTGGTTGTAGAGCCCGGCGCGACCAAACAGGAGTATGAGACCCAAGCCCACCACAAACGGCGGCGTAATGATGGGCAGCATGGCCAAAATGTTGAGCGGGCGCGCGAGCCGCTTGGCCTCACGCTCTGCCCACAGCGCAATCAAGGTGCCCAAAAACGTGGTGCCGGCCGCCGTCATCAAAGCCAGGCCAAGTGTGTTCCACGCCACACCGCAGCGGCTTTGCGACACAACGCAGCCTAAGCCCCAGATGCGTGCCGTGCCAATTCGCTCCCACAACGCTACTGCGGAAAACTGACCCTCGTCATTGAGCACGCTGCCCATCAACGACTTGAGCACCGGGTACACCACGAACAAAACCAGCAAAGCCGCGCAGCCTAGTACCGCACCTGCCACGAAAGCATCGCCTTTGAAACCACCCAGCCGGGTTATTCCAATAGCCAACAAGGCCAGCAGGGACACCACGACTACAAAGCCGCCCCAGCCCATGCCGGGTTGGGTCCACTCGGTGGGGCCCAACAGTACATTGAGCCAATCCCAGGACCAGCCCACCATGCCAATGGCAAAGCCGCTGAGGAGCAAGCCGCCCAATCCCAATACCGCACCGCTGCTCAGCAGCACCCCCTGCCAACGAGCGTGGGGGCTCAGTAGCGCTGTGCCTGCCAGCAGCAACCCGGCCAGACCCGATGCTAGCCAGGCACGTTGGTGGCTCCAGCTCTGCGTCCAACCACTGGCAGTGGCTGCGCCGCCCCATACGCCAGCCAGAGCGTCCCCCAAGCCGCCGCGTTGCAAGAAATACCAAGGTAGCAACACAAAGGCGGCCAAGCCCAAGGCCAGCCACAAGGCAATGGCGCGGCGCAGGCGCCACGGGTGTTCGTGAGTCATGTTGGTAGGGCAAAAAAAAGCGGTGCAAACCCGCCGCTTTGCGCGGCGGGGCGAGGGACCGGAAAGCCGGCTTAACGGCCTTGGCCGTTTACGTCACGTTCCCAGCGCTGGATCAAACGCTTGCGTTCGGCAGACTGGCCGTACTTGGCGTAGTCATAATCGATCATCTTGATCTTGCGGAAATCAGGCACCCGTGGGTCCACCTTCGTTTCGCGGTTAGAGGGAAGCTGGAACTGCAAGGTTGCCGCGCCCAGGGCCTGGGCACCCGGTGTCAACGCCCAGTCATAGAACTTTTTGGCGGCCTCCAGGTTGCGCGCGCCGCGCACTATGGACATGGAGCCAATCTCGGCGCCCGTGCCATCTGTGGGAGTGATGGTTTCCAATGGGAAACCTTGGGCTTTTTCGCCAGGGCCGTCGTGCACAAAGCTAATGGAAATGGCTGCCTCGCCGCGGGCCACCGCCTTGATGGGTCCCACGCCGGAGCGCTGGTAGGTGGCTATGTTTTTATGCAACTTGGCCAAATAATCAAACGCTTTGTCTTCGCCCATGAGTTGCACCAGCGTGGCAATCATGGTGTAGGCCGTGCCGCTGGAAGACGGGTTGGCCGACTGGATTTCGCCTTTGTATTCAGGCTTCACCAGGTCGGCCCATGTTTGGGGCACTGGCAGTTTCTTTTTGGCCAGCAGCTCAGTGTTGTAGCCAAACCCCAGGGGGCCCGAGTAAATTCCCACCGTTTTATAGCCGGATTGAGCGGCCTGCTTCTGCGCCCAATCGTAGAGCTTGGGCAGCATCGCAGATTTGTATTCCAGCGTAAGGTTTTGCTCTGCCGCCACCAGATGCGGGTCACCGGTACCGCCAAAAAATATGTCGGTCTTGGGATTGGCTCGCTCGGCCAAGAGTTGTGCCACCGCCTCGCCCGAGCCTTTGAGTGTCATATTGACCTTGATGCCTTGGCTTTTCTCGAACGTAACGGCAATCATGCTGCACCATGGCGCCTGGCCCGAGCAGATGATGTTGACCTCGCCGCCCGATTGGGCAGAGGCCTGCATTCCCGCAGCGCCCAAGAGCGCCAAAACCAACAGTTGATTACTTTTCATACTTGTCTCCTAGATTGAATGACCGGAATGGTCTGGGGGGTCGAAACACTAGCGGGCGAAAGGACACTTACACCTCTTCGCGACAAAAACAAACTAACGGGGGCACCCGGCTCATGGTGGCGGCCCGGCGAGTCCGAAATAACAAGCAGGCTTCCCAGAGAGGTCTGCACCCAAGTTTCTGAAGTGCGTCCGAGATAAGCACTGCGCTGGACTTTGCCAGCCAGCCCCTGTGTACCTGCGGGCTCAATGCGCCAAGCCTGCGGCCTTACTACCAACTGCACCGCCCCCTGGCGCAAGCCTTGGCCGGAGTCGATGGTGAGCGGACCCAGGCTCACTTGCCCTGCACCATCGGAATGCGCCTCGAACACGGTTGAATCGCCCATGAAACCGGCCACAAACTCTGTCTGCGGCTGCTCGTAGATGTCGCGCGGTGTTCCGACTTGCACAACACGGCCCTCCTGCATCACGACCACTTGGTCGCTCACCGACATCGCCTCGGCATGGTCGTGGGTGACATAGAGAACGGTTAGCCCTAGACGCTGCTGCAGCTGGCGGATGTCCTCTCGAATATGGCGGCGCAGGTTGGCATCCAGGTTGGAGAGCGGCTCATCCAGCAATACCACCGCCGGCTGCAAAGCCAGGGCACGCGCCAGCGCGGTGCGCTGTTGCTGACCGCCAGACAGCTCATGCGGGAGGCGATCTTCCAGCCCGTCCAGACCCAGCAAACCAATCACCTGGGCGCTGCGCTCGGCCTGCACGGCCAGTGGCAAGCCCTGCACCCGCAGGCCATAACGCACATTGTCTTGCACCGAAAGATAGGGGAAAAGCGCGTAACTCTGGAACACCAGGCTCATGTCACGCTGGTCCGCCTGGCGCTGGGTCAGGTCGTCGCCGCGGAAGAAAATCTGACCCGCATCTGGCACCTCCAGCCCCGCCACCAGACGCAGCAAGGTGCTCTTGCCACAACCAGAGGGGCCCAGCAGCGTAGTCAAGCGGCGCTCGGGCACGCGCAAATGCACACCGCGCAGGGCCCGGTGGCCGTTGGGATAGGTTTTTTGAATACCGAGCAAGTGCAGTCCTTGGCTCATGCTGGCACACGCAATGTGGCGTGCGAGAGGGGCTGGGGCAGTGGCGCCGCAATCGGCTGCTGTGCCATGCCCAAGGCCTGCCCTTCCGGCAACGGCCAGCGCACCACCGCATCCACACCCACCACTGCACCGTTTTGCAGTCGGTTGTAGAGGTCCAGGCTGGCCTGCATAGACACCGCAATCTGCTTGCAGATGGACAGCCCCAATCCCACACCAGTGCCGCCGCTGGCCGACTCAAACGGCTGAAACAGGCGCTCGCGCACTTCCTCACCTATGCCGCCCGCGTTGTCCCACACCAGCATTTCCACCTCGGCTGGCAAGTAGCGGATCACCACGCCCAGACTGGCGCCCGGACGGCTTTGGTGGATGGCATTTGCCACCAGGTTACGCAACAACTCTCCCACCAGCCAGCTATCGGAATGCAGTCTTACTGGCAGCGCTTCCAGCGACACATCCAGCCTTTTGCGTGCAATCAGGGGGGCACACTCCACCAACACCTCGCGGGCGATATGTTGCAGATCGATATCGGTCCACTGTGCGTTTTGCAACTTCTGGTCCACTTTGGCCTTGGACAGCAACTGGTTGGCCAGTTGTGAGGCCCGGTCCACGGTACGCAGCATCTTGGGCAACGTCTCAGCGGGCCGCAACTCTCCCGCAATTGCGCCTTGCAGCTGAGTCTTTAGCACTGCCAAAGGCGTGCGCAACTGGTGTGAAGCCTCAGCGATGAAACGTTGCTGCTGGTCCAACGCCGCCTGTTGTTGTTGCCATTGGCTGTTCAGGCCCTGCACAATGGCTTGCAGCTCTAAAGCTGGGGCATGGTCCATCAGGGCCGTCTCGTGGGGGCGGCGAGCAGCCAAAGAGGCCGCCAGACGGTGCAATGGCGTCAGGCTGCGGTCTGCGCCCCACCACGCCAGCAGCGCCACCAGAGCCAGCACCACCATCGCCAAGCCCCACCATTCGGGATCACGCCACGACAGCCCCAGTCCTGCCAGACCGGTCAAAGCAACCGCCGTAGTAACTGACAATGCCAGGCAACCCACAGCCATGTGCAGGCGCATGGATGTACTTGTACGCTCAGAGGCTGGGTTCATGGCGACACTTGCGCCTCACTGGCAACGTCGTCCACCAACAGGTAGCCCACGCCGCGCATGGTCAGCACACTGGTACCACTCCCGGCCAAACGCTTGCGCAAGCGGTGGGCCAGCACGTCCACGGCGTCAGACTGGAGATCTGCCTCGCCGCCAAATACCGCGCGGAACAGTTCATCGCGAGAAACCGGACGCCCAGGACGCATAAGCAGCGTGCGCAGCATCGCTGCCTCGCGGGGGGCTATCTCTAATGGCCGCCCTGATCGCATCAGGGTACCGGTGGCCATGTCCAGGTGCAGATGGCCGCAGCGAAACTCCTCGACCCCCTGGCTTCGTCGCACCAGCGCTTTAATGCGGGCCACTAACTCTTCAGTATCAAATGGCTTGGTGAGGTAGTCATCGGCCCCTGCTGTCAGCCCTTCTACACGCTCACCTATCGAGCCTCTGGCCGTAACCACCAGCACGGGTATTCGCATGCCGGCATCCCGGATGCGTTGCAAAAACTCCAACCCATCCATTCCGGGCAGGCTCAAGTCCAACACGATCACATCAAAGCTGCGTTTGCGCACCAAGGCCAGTGCCTCCTGCCCATCAGCGCAACACACAGGCGCCAATCCTCGCGAGGCCAACACGCGGCTTAGCGCATCCACCAAATCCAGATCGTCTTCCACCAATAACAACTGCATGGGGAGAATGGTGCCCCGCTCAAAGCCCTGCCGCAATAGGGAAACCAAGGTGAAGCGATGAAAGGAACTTGAAACCCTCTACTTGCGCGCCAGCCATACCCCAAAAACGGTCACCCCCATGCCCAGCAGTGCCAAGCCGGTAAGCGTCTCGCCGAACAAAGCCCAGGCGATTAGCGCGGTGGTGGGTGGCGTGAGGTAGAACAGGCTGGCCACATTGACCGCGCTGCCATTGCGGATTAGCACATTCAGCAGGCTGACCGCACCCAGCGAAAGCACCAGCACCAGCCAGGCCAGGGCGAACAGGAAAGACCCGGTCCAGCGCACCTGCAAGGTCTCGGTCTGGCTCGCCACCAGCAGCGTGGCGAGCAAACACGGCAGAAACTGGATGACCGAACCGGTGCGCAAATCAAATGCCCGGCAAAAACGCTTCTGGTACAGCGTGCCGGCGGTAATGCCTAGCAACGCAACAACGGCGGGGAGCAGCATGCGGATCAGCGCTTCACCGCCCACGCTGGCCATTGCCTTGTGCGCCACCACCAGTGCCACTCCGGCAAAGCCCAGCGCCAAACCCAGCCATTGCGTAGGGCGCACCCGCTCACCCAACACCAACCCTGCCCCCAGTGCGGTCAGCACAGGCTGGAGCCCCACCACCAGCGCCGCCACACCGGCAGGCAGGCCATGGCCAATGGCCATGAACACACCGCCCAGGTACACCGCGTGCACCAACAGGCCTGACACCCCAATGTGCAGCCACTCCTGCCCCGTGCGCGGCCAGGGCGCACGCGTGGCCCAAGCCAGCGCCCCCATCAACACCAGCACGATGGCGTAGCGCAGGCTCAAAAAGGTCAACGGTTCGGCATCGGGCAGCCCAAACTTGGCGCCAATGAAGCCGGTGCTCCACAGCGCCACAAACAACACCGGGGTGAAAGCGCCAAATCGCTCGGAGGTCATGCTTTTCACTGGGTTTGAATGCGGCAAGTTCAGCGCAAATGTTTGAAGAGCTTGGCCTTGAATAGCTCCGGAATGCCCATGTTCCGCGGGCCAGGCTGCAGCGTAAACATTTCACCGGCCTGCACGGTGCCGGGCTCATTCACCGCCAGATAAAAGCCGCAACGCCCGCTCAGCGCCATGGCCTTGACGGCGGTGTTGAAGCCCATGGCAGCGTTGAACTTGAAGCAGGGTTCCCGCGGCTGCACCACACGCAGAGCGCAGTGGGCAAAGCGCAGCACATCGCCAACCCACACATCCGCCTCCAGCAGGCCGCTGAGGGTGAGGTTTTCACCCATGGAGCCAAATGGCAGCACATCGTCAATATCGGCCACGCCCGCCTCGCGCCGGGCCTGCTGCCAAACCGCATAGTGCTCGCTGGGGTACGCGTAGACAGCTTTGTCCAGCCCACCATGCACCGAGGGGTCGGCCTGTTCATCCCCCGCCAACCCCAAAGGCTGCACTGTCACCGGGCCTGCCACGGCGGTTTTGTAAATGGCCGTGAGAATGCTGCGCCCGCTTATCTGCACCTTGCGCGCAGCGCCCACTTGCACGCCTTCCAGCACGCCTCGCAGTTGGTCAGCCATGGCGTCCTTAGAGTTGCTGGTGCACGGTTACGCCCGTGCGGGCCGAGTACTTGGCCAACGCATCCAGCTTCTCAATCTGCACAGCGGCGTGGCGGTGGTTGTAAACCTGCTCGCGCAGCCAATCAAATTCGGCATGCAGCGCCGCGTCGTCGCTCAGGCGTGTGGCCCACACGCGCTGGTCGGCGTTCCAGCGGTAGCCACGTGCCTTGAGCACATCCTTCGCGTCAAACGGGGCGTTGGTGGCGCTCAAGCGGTAGCTGGGTTTGCGCGCCGCCTCCAGTACATGGGCCAGCGCAGTGCCAGCGCCTTGGGGCAGCGGCGCAGCCAGCACGGCCAGCAACGCATGGCAGTCCATCTCTGCTCGGTGGGCGTCATAAAACAGGCCCAGCGCCTGCGCCAAGCTCTCTAACTTGGCTGAGCTGCGGCCCTGGGCTTTCCAGTCAATATCGGCAAACGAACACGCCCAAGCCACTTTGGCAAACGCAGGCAGGCGGCCTTCCACAAACGGGCGGTCAAACCCGGCGTTGTGGGCAATGACCACGTCCACCCCCTGCAGCAGCTCTGCCACGCGGGCTTCGTCCAAGGCCTGCCCGCGTACGTCAGCATCGGTAATGCCGGTGATCTTCACCACCTCGGCGGGAATGGGCTTACCCGGGTCTTCCAGCCCGTCGTACACCTGCACTGGCCCCACGGGCAAGCCGGTGGCGGTGTCCACGTCCACGCGCAAGAGCGCCAGCTCAATGATCTTTTCGCGGGCCTGGTCCAGGCCCGTGGTCTCGGTGTCCAGCACCAGAATGCGCGTGATGCTGCCCTGCGCCGTGCCCGGCCACTGCAGTTGGGGCACCAGGCGGCGCTGTACGCGGTAGTCGGGGTGGGCTTCCAGCGCCACGGCCATGGCGGCGGCATCCAGCGCGGGCGTAGCTGGTGTTGCGGGCTGCGCCGGAGGCAAGGCGCTTGGGGCAGAAGCGCTGATGGCGGGCGTCGCCGTTGCGGTCTTGGTGGTAGGCTTGGCAGCGGCCTTGGGCGCGCGGGCGGCGCGTTTGGGCGGCGCAAGGTCCAGGGTGGGCAGCTCGGCCAAAAAGGCAAAACCCAGCTGCGGATGTGGGGGTTGGGTCACGGGGGGCACCTGCAAATGACGGGAATCCCGTTGCCGGGTAAGCCGCCATTATTGCCCCTATCATCAGCGGCAATTCCGTATTCCTCTTCCCTATGCAGATCACCATCCTTGTGGGCACCATGCACGGCAATGCCAGCAGCGTCGCCCAAGCCCTGCAGTTCAGCGCAGATGACATTCACGCCACGGTAGACGTACTGCCCATGGACGGGCTGGACATCACCGTATTTGACCAACCCGGCGCTTTCATTATTTGCACCAGCACCACGGGCAGCGGTGACCTGCCCGACAACGCACAAGCGCTGTTCCACTCGCTAGACGCCCAGGCCAAATACCTGGGCCATGTGCGCTTTGGCTTGGTGGCACTGGGCGACAGCAGCTATGGCGACAGTTTTTTGGGCGGCGGCAAACAGTTCGACGAGCGCCTGCGCGACCTGGGCGCCCAGCGCGTGGGCGACATCTGCGTGCTGGACGCCTTGGAAACGACCCAGCCGGAAGACGACGCAGTGGCGTGGCTCACGGCATGGGCTGCCCAACTGGCACCCGCTGCCTAAAAAATTAACAAAAACAGGCTCTAGCGCTTTTACTACTTGCGCCAATAGCTACTTTTTTGATAGCAATCAGGAGATCACCATGACCCCAGCCAACACGGTCAAAAGCCCCGGTTTGCGCCCACTCAAGGGCGTGCGCATTCTGAGCCTGGCGCTCAATCTGCCGGGCCCAGCCGCGCTGATGCGCTGCCGCGACATGGGCGCCACCTGCATGAAGCTGGAGCCGCCGCCCCACCCTAGCGCGCCCCAAGGTACCAGCGGCGACCCCATGGGCTTGTACAACCGTGCCGCCTACGAGGTGATGCACGCGGGCATGAAGACCACCAGCGCAGACCTCAAGACCGAGGCTGGGCAAAAGACCTTGCACAAGGCGCTGGCAAAAACCGACATCCTGCTCACCTCCTTCCGCCCGTCGGCCCTCAAAAAGCTGGGGCTGGAGTGGAAGGCGCTGCACAAGCACTACCCCCAGCTCAGCGTGGTGGCCATTGTGGGAGCGCCCGGCGCCCGTGCCGAAGAGCCCGGCCACGACTTGACCTACCTGGCAGAAAACCAGCTTGTGACCGGCCTGGACCTGCCGCCCACGCTGTATGCCGACATGGGCGGCTCGCTCATGGCCTCTGAAGCCGTGCTGCAGGCCCGCCTGCTGCAACTGCAACAAGGCAAAGGCGTCTACCAAGAGGTGGCTTTGTCCGTAGCTGCGGCTTATCTGGCCTTGCCACGCACCTGGGGCCTGACCAGCAAGGGCGCTGCCGTGGGTGGCGGCCATGCGGGCTACCGGGTCTACCCCTGCCAAGACGGCCGTGTGGCGCTGGCCGCACTGGAGCCGCACTTTGCCGCAGCACTGGCAGCCGAAGTGGGTCTGCGACAATCCCACATCCTGGCCATGTTCGCCCCCGAGACGCACACCGCCATCGCCGCCTACCTGGCAGGCAAAACCCGCCAACAACTCGACGCCCTGGCCACCGCCAAGGACATTCCGCTGTACACCCTGCCCTAGCCCGCCAAGTAAAATTCGTTTCAAACAACACAGAAAGATTCGCTATGGGCGCGCAATGGAAAGCAAAAGGCAAAGCACTGGTCGCTGACGCCAAGGGCAAGCTGTTTACCAAGCTGGTGAAAGAAATTACCGTGGCCGCCCGCGGCGGCGCGGACCCGGCGGCAAACTCCAAATTGCGCCTGGTGGTGGAGCAGGCCCGCAAAGTCTCCATGCCCAAAGACACGCTGGACCGTGCCATTAAAAAAGGCGCAGGCCTGAGCGGCGAAGTGGTGCACTACGAACACGTGATTTACGAAGGCTTTGCCCCGCACCAGGTGGCCGTGATGGTGGAGTGCCTGACCGACAACGTGAAACGCACCGCCCCCGAAATGCGCGTGCTGTTCCGCAAAGGCCAGCTGGGCACCAGCGGCTCGGTAGCGTGGGACTTCAACCACCTGGGCATGATCGAAGCCGCTCCCACCGCTGCCGACTCGGACGCCGAAGTGGCAGCCATTGAGGCCGGCGCACAAGACTTTGAGCCGGGCGATGAAGAAGGCAACACCGTGTTCTACACCGACCCCACCGACCTGGACCTGGTGAGCCGCGCCCTGCCCAACTTCGGCTTCAACGTGTTGTCCGCCAAGCTGGGCTACAAAGCCAAAAACCCTGTCGACCCCGCAAGCCTGAGCGCCGAAGCGCTGGAAGAAGTAGAAGCCTTCCTGGCCGCCATTGACGGCAACGACGACGTGCAGAACGTCTACGTGTCGCTGGCTGGCTAACCATCGACCATTAAGTGCTACGCCGCAATACAGCGGTGGACGCTGACAAGGGGATTCATGAAAAAGCAGGGGAAAGTGGTCCGCTGGGACGATCAGCGAGGGTTCGGCTTCATACGCTGCAATGCAACCAGTCAGGACATCTTTTTTCATATTCGTGACTGTGCGGGTGGCATGCAGCCACCCATCAATTCCACCGTTGATTTTGAAGAAATCCATGTGGGTGGCAAGGGCCCCAGAGCCATGGCAGTTAGGGCAATGCAGGCCTATTCGTCCATGCCTGCTGCGCTCAGCGGTACGCAGCGGACTCCAGTGAAATCACGGCCACCCCATCAGGCTAACAATTGGGCTGCCTCTAAGAACGCACCCGCTCCGTCTGCGATGGGTGTCGGCAGCCTGTCCTTGATTTGGGCAATTTTGTTGGTTTGGGGTGTACTGCAGCACCGCATCCCGGCTATTGCCTTGGCAGGCGCGTTGATCATTAACGCAACAACATTCTTTGCCTACTGGGTGGACAAGCATGCCGCCCGGAAACGCCAATGGCGCACGAAAGAAGATACCTTGCACCTCTTTGGCTTGTCAGGCGGCTGGCCCGCCGCGCGATTGGCGCAGCAGGTGTTGCGACACAAAACCGTCAAGCCCGGTTTTCAGGCGATGTATTGGTTGACGGTGTGGGTGCACCTCGGTGCACTATGCGCCTATTTGTTTTGGGACCGGATCAAACCACTCCTGAATTCATAGCTACTCGCGCATATTCCACAGGCGCCAGAGGCATATTTGGCATAAATCCGCCTCCAGCTTTCCATCAGGAATCCAACTCCAGCGGCGTGCACTTCCATATTTTGTCGGCGTACTCGCCAATGGTGCGATCGGCAGAGAACGGCCCCATGGCAGCCACGTTGCGCAGCGCTTTGATGGCCCAGGCATCGCTATGCTGGTATGCCACATCTACCTCCTCTTGCGCGGCAATGTAGGCGGCGTAGTCGGCCAGCAGCAGGTAGTGGTCGCCCCAGTTCACCAGCAAGTCATAAATGGCCTGGAAGCGGGCTGGCTCGTCGGGGCTGAACATGCCGTCGCGGATGGCTTCAAGCACGCTGGTGAGTTCGGCGTTGCCCTCGGCAATGGCGCGTGGCTGGTAGCCCGCAGCGCGGGCAGCGGCCACTTGGGGGGTGGTCATGCCAAAGATAAAAATGTTGTCAGCCCCCACGTTTTCCAGGATCTCGACGTTGGCACCGTCTAGCGTGCCAATGGTGAGCGCGCCGTTCAGGGCAAACTTCATGTTGCCGGTGCCGGACGCCTCGGTGCCCGCCGTGGAGATTTGCTCCGACAAATCGGCTGCGGGGATGATGCGCTCGGCCAGGCTCACGCTGTAGTTGGGGATGAACACCACCTTGAGCAGGTTGCCCACGCGCGGGTCGTTGTTGACCACGCTGGCAACGTTGTTGATGAGGTGAATGATCTGTTTGGCCATGTGGTAGGCCGATGCGGCCTTGCCCGCAAACACCACCACGCGCGGCACCGTAACCGAGCCGGGATTGTTAACGATGCGCAGGTAGCGGGTAACCACATGCAGCACGTTAAGCAACTGGCGCTTGTACTCGTGGATGCGCTTGACCTGCACGTCATACAGTGCGTTGGTTGGGATGGTGAGGCCCATGTTCGCCTGCACCCAGGCCGCCAGGCGCTCTTTATTGGCCAGCTTGGCGCCCTGGAAGGCTTCAATCACTTTGGGTTGGGTTAGCACACTGTTTAGGCCGCTAAGCTGCGTGAGGTCGCGCCGCCAGCCGGTGCCCACCTGTTTGTCCAGCACGGCCGACAAGGCCGGGTTGGCCTGCGCCAGCCAGCGGCGTGGGGTGATGCCGTTGGTTTTGTTGTTGAAGCGCTCGGGCCAGAGGTTGGCAAAGTCGAAGAAGATGCTTTCTTTCATGAGCTCGGAGTGCAGCGCCGACACGCCGTTGACAGAATGGCTGGCCACCACAGCCAAATAGGCCATGCGCACGCGGCGCTCGCCGCCCTCGTCCACCAGGCTGACCTTGCGCAGCAGCTCGGCACTGCCGCCAGCTAGTGAAATTTGCTTCAAAAACTGGGCGTTGATGTCGTAAATGACCTGCAGATGGCGCGGCAATATGCGGCCCATCATCTCTACTGGCCAGGTCTCCAGCGCCTCGTGCATGAGCGTATGGTTGGTGTAGCTAAACACCCCTTGGCAAAGCTTCCAGGCGTCTGCCCAAGGCAGATGGTATTCGTCCAGCAGCAGGCGCATGAGTTCAGGGATGGCGAGCACCGGGTGGGTGTCGTTCAGGTGAATGCTTACCTTGTTGGGCAGGTTCTCAAAGCCCGTGTGGGTGCGCAGGTAGCGGCGCAGCAGGTCTTGCACGCTGGCGCTGACAAAGAAATACTCCTGGTGAAGGCGCAACTCACGCCCGGACGGTGTGGAGTCATCCGGGTACAACACCCGCGACACGTTTTCAGAGTGGTTTTTGGTTTCTACCGCCGCAAAGTAGTTTCCGCGGTTAAAGGCGCCCAGGTCGATTTCCTGGGTGGCCTTGGCCGACCACAGGCGCAGCGTATTGGTAGCTTTGGTGGCATAGCCAGGGATGATGGTGTCATAGGCCATGGCTTGCACATCGTGGCTGTCTACCCACTTGTAGGCACTGCCCTCTTTCACCACCCGGCCACCGAACTGCACGCGGTAGGTGACTTCGGGCCGCGGAAACTCCCACGGGTTGCCATGGGTGAGCCAGTAGTCCGGCACTTCCACCTGGCGGCCATCCACAATGGTTTGCTTGAACATGCCGTAGTCGTAGCGGATGCCGTAGCCGAAGCCAGGAATATTGAGCGTGGCCATGGAGTCAAGAAAACACGCGGCCAACCGGCCGAGGCCGCCGTTGCCCAACGCAGCGTCAGGCTCAAGTTCGGTGACTTCCTCAATGTCGACACCAAAGTCGGACAGGGCTTGCTTCACGCGCTCGCGCAGGCCCACAGCCAGCATGGCGTTGCTAAAGGTGCGGCCAATCAAAAACTCCATGCTGAGGTAGTACACGCGTTTGGAGTCTTGGGCGTATTGGGCCCGTGTGGTGGTCATCCAGCGCTCGACCAATTGGTCACGCACGGCATACGCTGCGGCGTGCAGCCAGTCTTCCGGGCGGGCAGCCTGCGGGTCTTTGCCGACCACAAACATCAGCTTGTTGGCAATGGAGCGCTTGAGCGAGTCCAGGTCGCGGCCAGGTGCGTCAAATTCAAAAGTCACGGGGGTGGGCATCGCAGTGGGGGTAGTGGTCATGCTTGGATCAGCTTTTGGTAAAGCGCGGTGTAGTGCCCGGCGGCGGTAGTCCAGTCGAAGGCAAGCTTCATGCCGGTCTGGCGCACGCGGTTCCATTCGGTTTTGCGGTGGTACAGCGCAAAGGCACGTCGTACCGCGCGGCGGTACTGGGTTTCATCAAAGTCGTTAAACACAAAGCCTGTGGCGGTGCGGTCTTCCAGGGTCTCCAAATCGCTGTCGACCACGGTGTCGGCCAGGCCGCCAACACGGCGCACCAAGGGCAAGCTGCCGTACTTCAGGCCATACATCTGGGTCAGGCCGCAGGGTTCAAAACGCGAGGGGACGAGGGTCACATCGCTGCCCGCAAAGATGCGGTGGGCAAAGGTTTCGTCATAGCCCAGCTTGACGGACACACGCCCTGAATGGGCCATGGCTTGGGCCACAAACGCTTGTTCCAGCCCGGTCTCACCACTGCCCAGCACCAGCAACTGGCCGCCACGGGAGACGATTTCGTCAACTGCGGCAAGCACCAGTGGCAGGCCTTTTTGGTCGGTGAGGCGGCTCACCACGGCAAATAGCGGGGCATCGGGCTCCAGCGCAAGGCCCATTTCTGCCTGGAGCACCGCCTTGTTTTGCGCCTTTCCAGCCATGCGGCGCATGTCAAAAGGGTAGGCAATCAGTGTGTCCGCAGAGGGGTTCCACACGCTGTCGTCTACCGCGTTCAGGATGCCACTGAGCTGCTGGTTGCGCGCGCGCAGCAAGCCGTCTAAGCCACAGCCCTGTTCTGGCCCCTGGATTTCATGGGCGTAGGTGGGGCTGACAGTGGTGATGTGGTTGGCGTAGTACAGCCCGGCTTTCATGAACGAGAGCTGGCCATGAAACTCCATGCCATGCACATGAAAGGCGCGCCCCGGCAGCCCCAAGTCGCCAAAGTGCTCGGGGCCAAACACGCCTTGGTAGGCCAGGTTGTGTACGGTGTAGACCGATGGAACGCGCGGGCCCTGCCCTTCGTTCCACAGGGCCAGGCTGGCTGGAGCCAACGCGGCATGCCAGTCGTGGCTGTGCACCAACTGGGGGCGCCATTGGGCATCAAGCCCGTAGGCCACATGGGCAGCGGCCAGCCCCAGCGCCGCAAAGCGCCGGTGGTTGTCGCCATAGGGTTGCTTGCGCGCATCTTCGTACGGATTACCAGGCCGGTCATACAGGCCAGGGGCCAAGAGCACATAGGCGCCTAGCGTGCGTCCATCGCGGGCCAACGCAGGCAAGGTGCCGTAGACCACTTCCACCCGCTCGCCCCAGGGCATGGCAAAGCTGCCTACGGGTGCTGCGCCTTCCAGCCCTGCGCAAATGGCGGGAAAGCCCGGCAACAAGACACGAATGTCGCAACCCGCCGCTTGCAGGGCAGCGGGCAATGCACCGGCAATATCGGCAAGCCCCCCGGTTTTGAGCAACGGAAAAATTTCGGCACTGACTTGCAGGATGCGCATGGGCAAAGGTACTTTCTGTGGCTCTTGCGGTTCAGAACGGTTTGCAGGCTAAGGCGAAGGCAGGCGGTTGAGCATGTCCTTGGTGACAAGTACTACGCCGTTGTCCGTGCGTTCAAAGCGTGCGGCATCCAACACCGGGTCTTCGCCAATAACGAGTCCATCAGGCAAAGAACAACCGCGGTCCACCACCACACGGCTCAAGCGGCAGCTGCGGCCAATGGTGACCTCGGGTAGCAACACGGCTTGGTCAATCACACAGAAGGAGTGCACGCGCACGCTGCTGAACAGCACCGAGTTGCTGACGATGGAGCCCGACACAATACAACCACCTGACACCATGGTGTTGATGGCCTGCCCGTGTTTGCCATCGGCATCTTGCACAAATTTGGCTGGTGGCAGTTGCCGCTGGCTGGTCCAGATAGGCCAGCTGGTGTCGTAAATGTCGAGTTCGGGAGTGACCGAGGCCAGGTCCAGGTTGGCCTCCCAAAACGCATCGATCGTGCCCACATCGCGCCAGTAGGGCACGGCGTCCGGTGTGGACGACACGCACGACATGGAAAACGGATGAGCAATTGCGCGGCCCTCGCGCACCACGCGCGGAATCACGTCTTTGCCAAAGTCGTGGCTGGAGTTGGGGTTTGCAATGTCGTCTTTCAGCAGGGCGTAGAGGTACTGCGCGTCGAAGATGTAAATGCCCATGCTGGCCAGTGACACGGCATCGTTGCCGGGCATGGGGGGTGGGTCTGCAGGTTTTTCTACAAACTCTGTGATGTGGCGCGAGGCATCAACCGCCATGACACCAAATGCACTCGCCTCGGCCCGCGGCACCTCGATACAACCCACCGTGCAGCCAGCGCCACTTTCCACATGGTCTTTGAGCATTAACGAGTAATCCATTTTGTACACATGGTCGCCCGCCAGCACCACCACGTATTCGGGGCTGCTGCTTTGGATGATGTCCATGTTTTGGTAAATGGCGTCCGCGGTTCCCCGGTACCAGTGCTCTTCGTCCACCCTTTGCTGGGCTGGCAACAGGTCTACCATTTCATTGAGCTCGGCGCGCAAAAAACTCCAGCCACGCTGAAGGTGGCGCAGCAGCGAGTGGGATTTGTACTGAGTGATGACGCCGATGCGGCGAATGCCTGAATTCACGCAATTGGACAACGCAAAGTCAACAATACGGAACTTGCCACCAAAGTACACCGCGGGTTTTGCGCGTCGGTCGGTCAGTTGTTTGAGGCGGGAACCCCGGCCACCAGCCAGCACCAAGGCGATGGTGCGTCGCACCAGCATGTGGGGTTGCATATGGCGCTCTTGCTGTACCAAGCTACGCTGCGTTTGGGTTGTGTTCATGTCTGTCTCCTGATATTTTTTGTGGGAACTATTGACGCAGTTTTGTGGCTCAGGTCATCACCGTGGGCTGGTCCATGCAGGTAAAGGCGCGCACCTTGGCCACTGCTTCGGCCAGCGCCACCAAGGGCTGCAAGGCCTCTTGGGCGGGGAGGTCCTGAAGGGCAGGGTTGGGTTCGTGGCGCTCCAGGTACACCCGGAGCGTAGCGCCCTCGGTGCCAGTGCCAGACAAGCGAAAGACGACGCGTGAACCATCGGTGAGCACTACCCGCACGCCTTGTTTTTGGCTCACGCTGCCGTCCACCGGATCGGTATAGGCAAAGTCATCAGCAAAGGCAATGGGCAAGCCGGCCACCGTGGTACCACCCAAATTGGGCAGAGCCGCACGCAGCTCACGCATGAGCGCATCGGCCTTGTCGGTGGGGATTGCCTCGTAGTCATGGCGCGAGTAAACGCAGCGACCGTGTTCCTTCCACAGGGCCCGCACCAGTTGCTCCACAGTTTGTCCCGTGGTCGCCACCAAATTGAGCCAGAACAGCACGGCCCACAGGCCATCTTTCTCGCGCACATGGCTGGATCCAGTGCCATAACTTTCTTCGCCGCACAGCGTGACCTTGCCTGCATCCATCAGGTTGCCGAAAAACTTCCATCCGGTTGGCGTTTCGAAACACGGAATGCCCAGCGTCTTGGCCACGCGGTCTACCGCTGTACTGGTGGGCATGGAGCGTGCCACACCTGCCAGACCGGCCTGGTAGCCGGGCACCTTGGTGGCGTGGGCGGCAAGCACGGCCAAGCTGTCAGACGGCGACACGACGAACTTGCGGCCCACCACCATGTTACGGTCCGCATCGCCATCACTGGCGGCACCCATGTCTGGCGCGTTGTCGGCAAACAAGTGGGCGATCAGGTCTTCGGCATTCACCGGGTTGGGGTCGGGGTGCAGGCCACCAAAGTCTTCCAGCGGTTCCGCATTGACCACAGTTCCGGCAGGCGCGCCTAGTTCTCCTTCCAACAAGGTCTTGGCATAGGGGCCGCCCACCGCACACATGGCGTCAAACCGCAGCCGAAAGCCGGATGCAAACAAGCGACGAATGGCAGCAAAGTCAAACAGGCCGCGCATGACCTCTGCGTAGTCACTCACGGGGTCTATCACCACGATCTCTGTGCGTTCAATCCGGCTAGAACCCAGCGCATTCAACGGCACATCGGGTGTGTCGGTGGTGTGCAGCGTGTTGAGCACCAGTGTGCGTGCGTAGACTGCATCGGTCACTTTTTCGGGCGCAGGGCCTCCGTTGGCTACGTTGTATTTGATGCCAAAGTCGCCATCGGGCCCGCCTGGGTTGTGGCTGGCAGACAGCACGATACCGCCGCTGGCGCCATGCTTGCGAATCACCGCACTGACGGCGGGTGTCGACAAAATGCCGCCCTGCCCAACCAACACGCGGGCGTACCCCTTGGCGGCAGCCATGCGCAAAATGGTTTGGATTGCCACGCGGTTGTGATAACGCCCGTCGCCCCCCACCACCAGGGTCTGGCCGCCAGCATCTGGCAGCACATCAAACAGGGCCTGAACAAAATTCTCCAGGTACCGAGGTTGCTGAAACACGGCTACTTTTTTGCGCAGGCCCGAAGTACCGGGGCGCTGGCCGTCAAACGGCGTGGTGGGCAGAGTGAGGATAGGCATAGGTGAACGAAGTGGTTTAGAAAACTGTGACAAGGTTAACTGCACTGGCAAGCAGCAGGCTTTGCGCCGGCAACCATACCCGGTCTGGCAACGTACGCTCGGGACTGGTGCCGGTGTCGGTTTCCAGGCGCAAGCGCCACGCGTTGCCAGAAGGCGCTGGGGGCAACGCAAACTCGAACGGATGGGTGCCGGGATTGAAAAGAAGCAGGCAGGTGGTGTTGGCTGGGGAGCTAGCGGGATTGCTACTGAGCTGCAGCATCAGCGCGTTGTCTAGCGGGTTATGCCAATCGGCATGCTGCAGGGTCTGGCCTTGGGGCCCCCACCACTGGGCAACCGGGCCCAGCGTCGCACTTGCATCGCCAGCCCCACGCCACCAGGCTCGGCTCTGCAGCACGGTCAGCTCGCGGCGCAAAGCCAGTACGCGGGCCACAAACGCCGTTAGCGCGGCATCGGCTTGGTCCCAGTGCAGCCACGTGGTGGGGTTGTCCTGGCAGTAGGCATTGTTGTTGCCGCCCTGGCTGTGGCCCAGCTCATCCCCCGCCAGCAAGAGGGGCGTGCCTAACGACCATAACAAGCTAGCCAACAACACCCGTTTTTGGCGCTGGCGCTGGGCCTGCACCAGCGGGTCGTCACTGGGGCCTTCGACGCCGTTGTTCACGCTCAGGTTGTGGCCGTGGCCATCGCGGTTGTGTTCGCCATTGGCTTCGTTGTGCCGTTCGGCGTAGCTCACCAGATCATTCAAAGTAAAGCCATCATGTGCAGTGACCAGATTCACGCTACTGTGGGCAGCACGGCGGCTGGGGGCAAAGGCATCAGCCGAGCCTGCCAACCGGTTCGCAAGGTCGGCCCGCGTGGCATGGTGTTGCAGCCACGCGCTGCGCGGGGTATCGCGAAAACGGTCGTTCCATTCCAGCCAGCCAGTCGGAAACGCGCCCAACTGGTAGCCGCCGGGGCCAATGTCCCAAGGTTCGGCCACCAAGAGTCGGTCGCGCAGCACAGGGTCTTGGGCTACTGCCATCAAGAACGGTGCATTGGCCTCAAAACGATGCTGCCGGTCCGCGTCTGCGCGCGCAAGAATGGGCGCCAGGTCGAAGCGAAAGCCGTCAACACCAAATTCCTGAACCCAGCCACGCAGGCTGTCCATCACGGTGCGCAGCACCAATGGGTGGGTCAGGTTGACGCAGTTGCCGCAACCTGCCCAGTTGGCGTACAGCGCTGGGTTGGCACCTTCCAGGTGGTAATACGTTGAGTTGTCGATGCCGCGCAGGCTGAGCGTTGGGCCCAGTTCATCCGTCTCACCGGTATGGTTGTAGACCACATCCAAAATCACCTCCAGCCCCGCCGCATGCAGCGCATCCACCAGTGCGCGAAACTCGCTGCGCGGGCTGGTGCCGGGGGTGCCACTCCAGTAGCGGTGCTCCAGCGCATTCCAAGCAATAGGGCTGTAGCCCCAATAGTTGGACAGGCCCATGCGCAACAAGCGCACTTCGTCTGCCCGTTGGGCTACGGGCATCAGACTGACGGTGGTGATGCCCATGCTCAATAAATGCGCTATTGCGGCGGGATGGGCCAAGCCCGCATAGCTGCCGCGCAATGCCTCAGGCACATCTGGATGCAAGGCGGTGAAGCCCTTGATATGCAATTCGTAGATCACCCGCTGCGCGGGCTCCATTTGCACCCGTTCTTGTGGTGGCGGCAAGTCGCCCACCACGCGGGATTTGAGTGCAGTGGCGGCGTTGTCGCGCGTGTCGAGAGCCATAAGGTTGCCGGGCACATGGCCTACGTGGATGTCATCACCGTCGTAACGTCCGACAACTTCGCGCGCGGCTGGGTCCAAAAGCAACTTGGCGGGGTTGAAGCGTTGACCCTGGGGTGGGTTCCAAGGGCCGTGTACCCGCCAACCATAGACCAAACCAGCCTCAGCGCCCCGCAAAAAACCGTGCCAAATTCCATCCACCGGGCCCTGCATGGCAAGGCGTTGCACTTCTCGTGTAGCGCTGGCGTCAAACAGACACAGTTCGACAGCCTGCGCATTAGGTGCCGCCAAACAGAAGTTCACGCCCCCGTCACGCAACAGCGCGCCCAAGGTATGGGTTTGGCCGGGTTGCAAGGTCATTGCCTACAAAATCCTTCAGGTCAATTGGGGAGACATGCGAGTGAGCACAAGGCATGCCTGTGGCGGCAGGTTGAGCACCACTGACTGCGCCCGGTGGTGGTGGGCCACAGCCTCGCTCGCCAGCTCACCATTGCCGACGCCACTGCCACCGTACACCACGTTATCGGTGTTGATCAACTCTCGCCAGGTACCTGCCTGCGGCATACCGATGCGATAGCCCTGGCGCGGCAAGGGCGTGAAGTTGCAGACGACCACTGCACATTCGCCGCCCCGGCCATAGCGGGCGAAGACCACCACCGACTGGGCTGCGTCTTCGTGGGCGATCCAGTCGAACCCGCCACTTTGCACATCCTGCTGGTGCAACGCAGGGAACGCTTGGTACACGCGATTCAGATCGCGCACAAGGCGCTGAACACCTTGGTGGGCCGGCTGCTGCTCCAGATGCCAGGACAGCTCCGACCCATCAGCCCATTCCGTAGGCTGGGCCAACTCGCAGCCCATAAACAGCAGCTTTTTGCCAGGGTACGCCCACATGAAACCGTAAAGCGCCCGCAAGTTGGAGAAGCGTTGCCAGTCGTCACCCGGCATCTTGCCCAAGAGAGAGCCTTTGCCATGCACTACTTCGTCGTGCGAAAACGGCAAAACAAAGTTTTCGGTAAAGGCATACATCAGCCCAAAGGTGAGTTTGTTCTGGTGATGGCGGCGGTGCACGGGGTCCAGCGATGCGTATTGCAGGGTGTCGTGCATCCAGCCCATGTTCCACTTGTAGTGAAAGCCCAAGCCACCGCTTTGCAAATCCGGGCTGGGCGGGCGGCTAACGCCCGGAAAGGCTGTGGATTCTTCGGCCAGCGTGATGGCGCCGGGCCGCTCGGTGCCCACGGTGTGGTTCATTCGGCGCAGGAAGGCAATGGCCTCCAGGTTTTCACGGCCGCCGTGTTTGTTGGGTATCCATTGCCCCTCTTCGCGGCTGTAGTCGCGGTAGAGCATGGATGCGACCGCGTCTACGCGCAAGCCGTCGATGCCGTAGCGCTCCAGCCAATACAGCGCATTGCCGACCAAGAAGTTGCGTACCTCGGTGCGACCAAAGTTGTAAATCAGGGTGTTCCAGTCTTGGTGAAAACCTTCTTTGGGGTCTGCGTACTCGTACAGGTGGGTGCCATCAAACTCGGTCAGGCCGTGGGCGTCACTCGGAAAATGCGCAGGTACCCAATCCAGAATCACGCCCAGACCGGCGGTGTGCGCGGCATCGACAAAGAACTTGAAATCTTCGGGCGAACCAAACCGCGAGGTGGGTGCAAACAGCCCCAGGGGTTGATAACCCCAGGAGCCGTCAAATGGGTGCTCACTGACAGGAAGCAGCTCCAGGTGGGTAAAGCCCATCTCCTTGGCATAGGGCACCAGGGTCTCGGCCAGCTCGCGGTAGCAGAGCCAGCGCCAACCGTCCACCTTGCGCCAGGAGCCCAAGTGCACTTCGTAAATGCTGATGGGTTGGTCAAAGGCATTGGCTGCGGCACGGTCTGCGCGCATGGGCAGGCGCGGTGGCAGTGGGTAGACCACACTGGCAGTATCGGGCCGCAGTTGGGCGTGGAAGGCAAACGGATCGGCCTTGACTGCGATCTGGCCCTGTGCGCCCAGGATTTCAAACTTGTAGAGGTCGCCCTGCGCGACTTCAGGGATAAAAATCTCCCACACGCCGCACTCGCGTCGAAACCGCATGGGGTGGCGCCGGCCGTCCCACTGGTTGAACGAACCCACCACGGAAACGCGTCGTGCATTGGGCGCCCACACCGCAAAGCTGGCACCCGACACACCGTTGATAGAAACCAAATGCGCGCCCAAACACTCGAACGGACGCTGGTGGGTACCTTCGGCCAGCAGCCACAGATCCAAATCTTGCAAGACCAAAGGAAAACGGTAGGGGTCTTCGAGCAATTGCACAGGCCCTGACGCCCACTGCACGCGCAATTGGTAATCGAAGCTCGCAACATTGGTCATCAAAACACCAAACACGACGCTCCCGGCTTGCCGTTTCAAGGCTGCACGCACCAGACCGGTTTCCCTGTCAATCAGGTCGACCTGCTCGGCACCCGGCAACAACGCATGGACTGCCAGCCCATCGGCACGGGTGTGCATGCCCAACACGCCAAAAGGATCGGTGTGCTCTGCATGCATCAAAGCAATCAGGTCATGGTCTTGGAGCGTCATGGTTTTGGGGGTGGTGAATAAGTACCACCCCTTGTCTTGTAATGACGCACAGCTTATCGGATTTGCAAGACGCGAAATGGATCAACGACTTCGGGCTAAATCCTAGGCCCGTTTGTAACCTGCTTGGCCTCAACAAACCGATACAGATCACCCGCCTAGCGGCCTTTTTAAAGCGGCAGGTCAGCTAGGTTTACGGCCCAGTTTGAAACTGGGCTTGGCTGAACCTGTCACGCGCGGAGGTAAACCGGTGTGTTGGGTCAGCATGCGGCCCTTGGTCGGCGCAGCCGCCTTCACCGGTGCGGCTGTTGAATTCTTCTTGCGCGCACTTTGATAACCACCGTCGCCCAAGGGTTGGAAGGTGGGAATCAGGTGGTGCTTGCCGTTGCCCACCAGGTCGGCCCGACCCATGGCTTTCAATGCTTCCCGCAACAGGGGCCAGTTATTGGGGTCGTGGTAGCGCAAGAAGGCCTTGTGCAGGCGGCGGCGCTTTTCGCCGCGCACGATGTCCACGGTTTCGTCGTCACTCTGGGCCGTGCGGTGAACGCGCTTGAGCGGGTTGCGGCCAGAGTGATACATGGCCGTGGCCGTGGCCATGGGGCTGGGGTAGAAAGTTTGCACCTGATCGGCGCGGAAGCCGTTCTTCTTGAGCCAGATGGCCAAGTTCATCATGTCTTCATCGGTGGTGCCCGGGTGGGCGGCAATGAAGTAAGGAATCAGGAACTGCTTCTTTCCAACCTCGGCACTGAACTTTTCGAACAAGGCTTTGAACTTGTCGTAGCTGCCAATGCCCGGCTTCATCATCTTGGTCAGCGGCCCCTGCTCGGTGTGCTCAGGGGCAATCTTCAAGTACCCACCCACGTGGTGCTGCACCAACTCTTTCACGTACTCGGGACTCTTGACGGCCAAGTCGTAGCGCAAGCCAGAGCCGATGAGGATCTTCTTGATGCCCTTGAGCGCGCGAGCACGGCGGTAAATTTTGATCAGCGGGTCGTGGTTGGTCGTCAGGTTCTGGCAAATGCCGGGGTAAACGCAGCTGGGCTTGCGGCAGGCCGCCTCGATCTCGGGGCTCTTGCAGCCCAGGCGGTACATATTGGCCGTGGGGCCGCCAAGGTCCGAAATGGTGCCAGTAAAGCCTTTGACCTTGTCTCGGATGTCTTCCACTTCTTTGATGATGGATTCTTCCGAGCGGCTCTGAATGATGCGGCCTTCATGCTCAGTGATAGAGCAGAAGGTGCAGCCGCCAAAGCAACCGCGCATGATGTTCACGCTGAAGCGGATCATTTCCCAAGCCGGGATCTTGGTGGCACCGTCATGGCTGCCGTTCTCGTCGGCATAGGCCGGGTGCGGGCTGCGCGCATAGGGCAGGTCAAACACCAAATCCATCTCGGCTGTAGTCAAGGGAATCGGGGGCGGGTTAATCCACACATCACGCGCCGTGGTGCCCTCCCCGTGCGCCTGCACCAAGGCACGGGCATTGCCCGGGTTGGTTTCCAGGTGCAGCACGCGATTGGCGTGGGCATACAGAATGGGATCGGAGCGCACTTGCTCGTAGCTGGGCAGGCGGATCACCGAACGTTCGCGCGGCGGCACTTTGATCTTGCCTTTGGTGCTGGACAACGCGGGGTTGGCAAAGAACTTCAAAGGCACGATGGCCGCGTTGACCTCGGGCTTTGAGTCATTTTGGCCTCTGGCCCCCGTGGTATTTGCGCGAGCAGCTCCTGAATTTATAGCGCCTCCGGCCTCGGCAGCTTCAGCCACAGCTTTGGCCTCATCTTCCTTGGCGCAAGTAGCTCCGTTCTCGGCCGCCTGCTCACTGGTGGTCATGTAAGGGTTGACGTGGGCTTCCACGCGGCCCGGTTCATCCACTGTGGTGGAGGTAATCTCGAACCAGCCCTTACCGGATTCATCATCCGGGCGACGCACAAAAGCGGTGCCACGCACATCAGTGATGTTCTCCACCGGCTCCTTGGCTGCCAGGCGATGGGCGATGTCAACAATCGCACGCTCGGCGTTGCCGTAAAGCAGCAAGTCGCATTTGGCGTCTACTACGATGCTGCGCCGTACCTTGTCGCTCCAGTAGTCGTAGTGAGCGATGCGGCGCAAAGATCCCTCAATACCGCCCAGGATGATGGGCGTGTCTTTGAATGCCTCGCGGCAGCGCTGGCTATACACAATGGCAGCACGGTCGGGGCGCTTGCCCCCCACATCACCGGGCGTGTAGGCGTCGTCACTGCGGATCTTGCGGTCTGCGGTATAGCGGTTAATCATGGAATCCATGTTGCCGCTGGTCACGCCCCAGAACAAATTAGGCTTGCCCAGCACTTTGAAGGCCTCTGCGCTAGTCCAGTCAGGCTGCGCAATGATGCCAACCCGAAAACCCTGGGCTTCCAACATGCGGCCAATGACGGCCATACCAAAGCTCGGGTGGTCTACGTACGCATCGCCCGTTATCAATACGATGTCGCAACTGTCCCAGCCGAGCTTGTCCATCTCTGCCCGGCTCATGGGCAAAAGGGGCGCAGTGCCAAAGCGCGCGGCCCAGTACTTGCGGTAGCTGGACAGAGGCTTGGCGGCACGCGCAAAAAAAGAGACGTCGACTGGGGCGTTCATGGGGATCCGTGGGTAACCCGTGATTTTAAGGTTTTACGCATTGCCTATGCATGACGAAGGGACAAGCGGCTCTAGACCTGAAGGCGCAAACGGAACTTTGTGCGCAGTTTGTATGCGGAAAGCGCCAAATGCGGACATCTTCACAGTAAAAACCCCAATGCACTAGTGTGGGGCGGCATCATTTTTGCTCCGCTTACCCCGTAGAATCATTTTTCTTACATTTCTCAACCATCGGGGACGCGTCTCCGGTCTTCCAAAGGGTCTATCCATGAAAAAACTCCTGCTGGCATTGGCAGCAACTGCCGTTTTGGCCGCATGTGGCAAAAAAGAAGAAGCCGCTCCCGCAGCCCCTGCTGCACCGGCATCAGCTCCTGTCGCCGCGCCAGCCAAGCCAGAACTGAAAGTTGCTATTGATGCAACCTACGAGCCCTTTACGTTCAAAACTGCCGATGGCAAGCCCACCGGTTTTGACGTAGACATCGCCAATGCCCTCTGCGAGCAGATCAAGCGCACCTGCGTGTTTGTGGAGCAGCCATGGGACGGCATGATCCCAGGCCTGATTGCAAAGAAATATGACGTGATCATCAGCTCGATGTCCATCACCGAAGAACGTCTGGCACAAGTTGACTTCTCTGAAAAGTACTACAACACCCCTAGCCGTGTCGTACTGAAAAAGACCGTCAAATACACCGATCCCGCGTCCATCAAAGGCAAGAAAATCGGCGTCCTGAAGGCGAGTACCCAAGAGAAATACGCACTGGGCGAACTCCAACCCGCTGGCGTCAAGGTAGTTGCCTATGAAGCACAAGACCAGGTCTACCTGGATATCAAGGCTGGCCGCCTGGACGGTACTGTGGCTGATGTGTTGGAAGTTACTGGTGGCTTCTTGTCCAAAGAAGGCGGAGATGCCTACGAAACCAAGGGCGAAGACCTGTTTATTCCCAAGTACTTTGGTACGGGAGCTGGCGTTGCATTGGCCAAAGGCCAGGACGCTTTGAAAGGCGAACTGAGCGCAGCCATCAAGGCCATCCGTGACAACGGCGTGTACAAAACCATTAACGACAAATACTTCAAATTTGACGTATACGGCCAATAACCAGCCCTGATTGTTGATACATTGCGTCGGTAGGCTGCAACACAGCCTACCGACGTTTTTGCTTTTAGCCCCCTGCCCATGCAATCGTATTTTTTGGTGATCTTGCACGGCTCTTTATTGACCGTCAGCGTGTCTTTGGGTGCGCTCGTTGTAGCCATATTCTTTGGCTTGCTTGGCGCCACGGCCAAACTGTCGGCCAACAAAGTGCCACGCGCGGTGGCAGAGATTTACACCACGGTGATCCGTGGAATTCCTGATTTGGTACTGATGCTGCTGGTGTTTTATGGCGGCACGATTGGGCTCAACGCCCTGCTAAGTGCCATGGGTAGCAAAACAACAGTCGACATTCCGCCTTTTACTGCTGGCGTATTGACCATTGGGTTCATCTATGGTGCCTATATGACAGAAACGTTTCGCGGCGCCATATTGGCCATTCCCAAAGGCCAGCTGGAGGCCGCTTTGGCGTTTGGCATGGCGCCCTGGCAAGCATTTTTGCGCATCACCTTGCCGCAAATGGTGCGCTACGCGCTGCCAGGCTTTACGAACAACTGGCTGGTGTTAATCAAGGCGACAGCGCTTGTGAGCTTGATTGGGCTTCAAGAAATGACCTACCTGGCCAAGCAGGCGGGCGCTGCCACGCGTTCTCCGTTTGTTTTCTTCATGTTTACTGGGGGCTTGTTTCTGCTCTATACATGGGTTTCGCTAATCGGCCTGAACAAGCTCAATGCGCGTTTTAGCCTTGGCGCGAAACGGGGGGAGCTGTAATGGATTGGGGCGTCATCTTTCGAGCCGACAATCTCGCCTTGTTTGGCAATGGCCTTCTGACCACTTTGTGGCTGCTGGCCTCTTCGCTGGCAGTCGGTGGCATTCTGGCGTTTGTGATGGCATTGGCCTTGACCGCACCATCCCGCATGGTTCGCTTACCGGTATCAGCCTTCACTTTTGTGTTTCGCGGCACCCCCTTATTGATTCAGGTCTACCTCATTTATTACGGCCTTGGACAGTTGGAATGGATTCAGTCCCGCTGGGATGAGGTTTGGCCTTGGGTGTACTTTAAAGAGCCATTTTTCTGCGCCCTTCTTGCGTTTAGCCTGAATACAGCGGCGTACACGGCTGAAATGTTGGCTGGTGCAATCCGGGAAACGTCTGCAGGCGAAATTGAAGCGGCCCAGGCGTATGGGATGAGTCGTACGAAGACCTTGTACCGGGTCGTCTTGCCCAGCGCCATGCGCCGAACATTGCCCGCATACAGCAATGAAGTGGTCATGATGCTGCATGCGACCAGTCTCGCCAGCGCAGTGCCCAGCATGCTCGATGTCACCTCTGCGGCCAGTCGCATCTACGCCACTTACTATTTGCCCTTTGAGGCCTACCTTGCGGCCGCAGCCATCTATCTTGTAGCTTCCTTTTGCTTGATAGGATTCTTCCGCGTGGCAGAAAGAAACCTCTTGGCGTACCTAGCACCGCGCAAAAACTGATCCAACATGCAACGTATTGACCATCCCTTGCTTTCCAACAGCCTCGGTAGCCACCGCAGTGTTAGCAGCTTTCATTACGGGACACCGGGCCAAGGCCCCAAGGTATACATTCAGGCCAGCCTACACGCCGAAGAGTTGCCAGGCATGCTGGTAGCCCACCACCTGCGCCGCCTGCTGACTGCCGCTGAAACTGGAGGCCAAATCCTGGGCGAGATTGTCATGGTGCCCGTTGCCAATCCGATTGGCCTGGCCCAGCGTGTAGACCACAAGCCCATGGGGCGCTTTGAACTCGCCAGCAGCGAAAATTTCAACCGCCACTATCCGGATTTGGCCAAAGCTGTATTTCCCGTCATCAAGGACCAACTGGACACAGACGCGGGGTCCAATGTCGCAAAGGTGCGCCGCGCCATCGCGAATTACCTGCAGCAGTGGCAGCCTGATACGGAGCTACAAAGCCTGCGACGCACCCTGCTGACCCTGGCGCATGATGCCGACCATGTCTTGGACTTGCATTGCGACTGTGAGGGCGTGATGCACTTTTATACTGAGGAGCATTGCTGGCCGCAACTGGCCCCTTTGGCGCATTTGTTGAAATCGAAGGCCGTATTGCTTGCCAAGAACTCAGGCGGTGGCCCCTTCGACGAATGTCTGTCTGGCGCTTGGTGGCAACTCACGGATGCTCTGCAAGCGGAGGGCATCGCAATCCGCTTGCCACAAGGCTGTAACAGCGCCACCATTGAGCTCCGTGGCGAGGCGGATGTCACCCATGCCTGGGCGCAAGAAGATGCCAGGGCTATCGCGTCTTTCTTGCAGCACATCAAAGTTCTGTCCTGTGGGGAGCCTCCAAAAATCCCGGACGCCCTTTGCCAGGCAACTCCACTGGCTGGTTCCCAAACCCTCCGGACGCCGGTACCCGGCGTGGTGGTCTACTGCGCCGATATCGGCCAAACCCTTCGGGCGGGTGATCTGGTCGCCGAGGTGATTGATCCCATTGCCGATACCACGCACCGCGTGGTGGCTGAAGTGGATGGCGTCTTCTACGCGCGCGTACGAGACCGATACGCGCTGTTTGGAGCCGAAATTGGCAAAATTGCCGGAGCCACCCCTTTCCGTACCGGCGAGCTATTGGGCGCTTGAGCCCACTGCCCTCTTCTCATTACGCGCCCCATTGTTTGCACCATGACTACCAAGCCTCTCAAACTCCAAGTCGAAAACATCCAGAAGCGCTTTGGCAGTAACGAAGTGCTCAAAGGCGTTTCGATGTCTGCCCACGCAGGTGATGTGATCAGCATTATTGGCAGCTCCGGCTCCGGCAAGAGCACTTTTCTGCGGTGTATCAACATGCTGGAAAAGCCACACCAGGGCCGTATCCAAGTAGCCGGCGAAGAGCTCAAGTTGGTGCCCGGCCCCAACGGCGAGTTGTCCGCGCAAGACCCGAAGCAACTCCAGCGCCTGCGTACCAAGCTGGCAATGGTGTTCCAGCATTTCAATCTTTGGGCCCACATGACGGTGCTTCAAAACATCATCGAGGTGCCGGTGCATGTACTGGGCATCCCCAAAGAACAGGCCATTGAAACGGCCCGCAAGTACCTCACGAAAGTGGGACTTTCTGGCGTAGAAGACCGTTACCCCGCCCACATGAGCGGCGGTCAACAACAGCGGGTGGCCATCGCCCGGGCCCTGGCCGTAGAACCTGAAGTGATGCTGTTTGACGAACCTACCAGCGCGCTTGACCCCGAACTGGTGTCCGAAGTACTCAAGGTGATGAAAAACCTGGCTTTGGAGGGCCGTACCATGGTGGTGGTCACCCACGAAATGGGATTTGCCCGTGAGGTTGCAAACCACTTGGTGTTCTTGCACAAGGGCCTGGTGGAAGAAGAAGGTCACCCGGCCGAAGTACTGGCGCACCCCAAGAGTGAACGCCTGGCGCAGTTTCTGTCTGGCAGCCTGAAGTAGTTGTTTCTCTAAGCGACCATGCAAACCCAAGAGACGTCCAGCCTGTTTGAGCTGTTGCCTATTGGGGCCTACCGCTCCAGTGTGGAAGGACGCCTTTTAAAAGTAAACGCTGCATTTTTGCGGCTCAATGGTTTCAGTAGCACAAGCGAATTTGAGGCGGACGAGCACAGTCTTGCACGCAATCCCTATATACAACCGCAACGCCGAGAAAAATTTGCAGAGCACATGCGCTCTCAGGGGCAGGTGACCGATTTTGTTTCCGAAATGGTGCGCCTCAAAACGGGAACCACCATGTGGGTACGCGAGCATGCCCACGTCATACAAGACGAAGCCGGAAACATTCTCTTCTACGAGGGCACCATAGAAGACATCACCCAAGAGCGGGCTTCCCATGCCGCCTTGCTAAAAAGTGAAGCCCTGCTGCGCAACTTGCTGGAGACTATTCCTTTTCAAGTGTGGCTCAAGGACATTGACGGCGTCTATTTGGCTTGCAACCAAAATTTCTCAAACACCTTGGGCGTCGAACCTGACGCTATCGTGGGTACGCGCGATGGCCATTGGGTGGAGAACTCTGTCGCAGAGGTCTTTACCATGTCTGACCGCCTTGCCATTCAGGCGGGCAAAGCGGTCATCTTTGAAGAGAATGCCCTCACCAGAATCAACCCCCACGGCGACCTTTTCGAGGTCACTAAAACTCCCATGCGCGATATCGATGGCAACACCATTGGTGTGCTGGGTGTTTCACGCAATATCCAGGAGCGCAAAGTGGCAGAGGCCCTGTTGCGGGATACCACGGAGCAACTGGAGTTGGCGATCATGGGCGCCGACCTTGGCCGCTGGGACCATGACTTAACCAGCGAGCGCGGCTACTATTTGGACGAACGCTCCTGTGAAATGCTGGGGCGCTCTGCGCATGAAAGTGAAGTAGCCCGCGCATGGGGACACTTGGTCCATCCTGACGACCTGACGGCTGCCATGCAAGCCATGCGAGCCCACCTGACGGGAGCTTCAACTGCCTACCAAGCCGAGTACCGGGCCCAGCACACCGATGGTCGCTGGATATGGCTAAGCAGCCGTGGCAAGGTCGTACAGTTAAGCCAAGACGGTACACCCCAACGCATGGTGGGCACCCTGATGGACATCTCTGGCCGCAAACATGCCGAATTGCAACTGCAAGCCACCCAAGCCGAATTGGCGGCCACGCTGAAGGCTCTGCCAGATCTTCTGTTCGAGTTCAGCGCTGCGGGGCACTACCGCGCGGTCCATAGTCAAAACATCGACATGCTGGTCCGCCCACCCGAGGTGCTGATGAACCGCTTAGTCGAGGAAATGATGCCCAAGGACGCAGCCGACACTTGTATGGCGGCACTGCGAGAGGCGCAAGTTAAGGGCCGTTCTCACGGGCAAGAGTACAGCCTGGAACTGCCAGCGGGGAAGTTGTGGTTTGAACTCTCAGTCGTGCGTAAGCCAACGGTGCCAGGGGAAGAGGAACGCTTTATCGCCATTGCCCGTGATATCAGCGAGCGCAAGGGCGCCGAAGAAGTGATTCGCCATTTGGCCTTCCACGACGCGCTGACCGGCCTTCCCAACCGCCGCCTGCTAACCGACCGACTTCAACAGGCCATTGGTTCCAGCCAGCGCAAGGGCGAGCATGGCGCGCTGATGTTTCTGGACCTGGACCAGTTCAAGCACCTCAATGACACGTTCGGCCACGATATTGGCGACTTGTTGCTGCAAGAAGTGGCGCGGCGCTTGCAGCAAAGCGTTCGATCTGTCGACACCGTGGCGCGATTGGGAGGGGACGAATTTGTCGTATTGATCCAAGACCTGAATGCTGAATTGGACGAGGCACGCATGCACGCCTCTACCGTAGGCCACAAGATCCTTGCGAGCTTGAACGATCCTTACTTGCTCAACGGACAACACCACGCCACCACTCCAAGCATTGGCATCACCCTGTTCAGGGGCGACTATGTGGACCCCAATGAGCTGCTCAAGCAAGCCGACACTGCCATGTATGAGGCCAAGGCCAGCGGCAGAAACACGCTGTGTTTCTATCATCCATAAATTACTATGCTCAACTTTTTGCCAGCCCCTCTATTGGGACTTCTCGCCTTCTGCTTGTTGTTTCTGAACATAGTTTTCTGGGTTCCGCTGCTGTTGGCGTTTGCCGCCATCAAGCTGGTGCTTCCATTCAAACCGGTGCGCGTAGCCATTGACCCGGTTTTGCTGTTTATTGCCGAGAGCTGGATCAGCACGAACAGCAGTTGGATGCGTCTGACCCAAAGCACGGAATGGGATGTTCAAGGGATCGAGGGGCTGGACACCAAAAGTTGGACCATGGTGAGCAGCAACCACCAATCTTGGGTGGACATATTTGTCCTGCAACACTTGTTCAATCAACGCATCCCGCTGCTTAAATTCTTTCTCAAGCAACAGTTGATTTGGGTCCCTTTCATGGGGCTGGCATGGTGGGCGCTTGAATTCCCCTTCATGCGCCGGCACAGCGAGGCCTACCTCAAAAAGCACCCCGAAATGCGGGCCAAGGACCAGGAAACGACCCGCAAGGCCTGTGAGAAGTTTTCGCTCATTCCTACCAGTGTGATGAACTTTTTGGAGGGCACCCGTTTCACAACGGCCAAACATGCCAAACAACAATCCCCTTACCAGCACCTCCTAAAACCCAAGGCAGGCGGCCTTGCGTTGGCACTTCAGGCCATGGGAGACAAGTTCCAGTCAGTGTTGGATGTGACGATTTACTACCCTGAAGGCGTCCCCACGTTCTGGAGTTTTTTGTGCGGCAAAGTGCACCGAGTCGTGGTGCGCATTCGCCCAGTTCAGGTGCCAAAAGCGCTGCTCGGTGGCGACTACGGTCAAGACCCCACGTTTCGAGCCGCTTTCTCGGACTGGGTGGCCGAACTCTGGCGGTTCAAAGACGCCCAACTTGCAGACCTGCACCAGCAGGACAACGCATTCAAAAAACCCGGCTAAGCCGCGCACTGGTCAGCTGCAATGGCAGGCCTTGATTGCACGCGAGACGCCCCCAAGCCCCCTATGTAAAGCCTGGGTGAAGCTTCGTAGAACTGCGTAAAGCTATCCCTGTTTTGTAGGCCATCACTGCCAAAATGGCGTTGAGCATGCAACAACGGCGCCGCCCGGGCGCGATGCTCAGTTCAGTGATTGGGAAAGAACACCATGGCGCAAAGTCTCTATCCGCAGCCTATGACCAGCCGCCGAGCCATGATGTGGGGCGCCCTGGGATTTGCCGCCGCACCTTACCTTCCAGCGCATGCAGGCGTGCCTGAGTTGGACCGCACTGCGCAGCAGTGGAGGGCCATGTCGCGCGTCGGCTATGGCCCGACCTTGGGCTTGGTGCAAACGGTACAAGCAGCCGCAAGTCCACGTTCCTGGGCCTTGGCCCAAGTGGACCTGGCGTTTGCAGCCAGCCAAAAGCCGCCCCAAATCGACGCTCAGCGCAAAGACTTTCAAGCGCTTTTGCCAACCCTCTTTGCAGGTGCCAAGCGAGACCGCGACATACGCTCCAAAGCCAAAGCCAACCAAGCCACAGGCCAAGAACGCGGAGATGACAAACTAAAGCGGTTTGACTTTTCAGCCCCACCTGCACCCGAACACTTTAGCCGTGCGATGGTGTTGCAAAGCGCAGCGTGGCGTTTGCACAGCGCGAGCCATCCGGAATGGGAGGTTCCTCTGTTGGCCCGCATGACCGAGTTTTGGTTTAACCACTTGAACGTGTTTGTTGGCAAAGGGGCTGTGCGGCCTTTTGTGGGTCACTACGCAGTCCATGTATCGCGCGCCCATGCCTTGGGCAAGTTTGAGGACCTGTTAATGGCCAGCGCCAAACACCCCGCCATGCTCCTGTATTTGGACCAGGCGCGAAGCGTGGCGCAAGGCAGTCGTGGTCCCCAGGGCAGCACGCGCGGGTTGAATGAAAACTACGCCCGAGAGCTGTTGGAGCTACACACCGTGGGTGTGGACGGTGGCTATTCCCAAGGCGATGTGCGTGAGCTCGCACGGGTACTGACAGGTTGGACCGTGGACCCTGATGATCCATCCGGTTTTCGATTTGCTGCACGACTGCACGACACAGGGCGCAAGACGGTGATGGGACAACAGTACCCCGATAGCTTTTCTGGGGGCGGGTTGCGCGAAGGGGAGGACGCCATTCGGAAACTGGCAAGGCACCCCAGCACCGCGAAGCGCATTTGTTTGCGCTTGGCACAGTTTTTTGTAGCGGACCAACCCACGCCTGCTCTTGTGCAAACGCTCAGCCAAACCTACTTGCGCACCCAAGGAGATATACGCCAAGTGATGCGTAGCCTGCTGGATTCACCCGATTTTTGGCACCCCGACAACCGCCTGTTCAAGACCGCAATGGATTTTGCTTGCTCCGCGTTGGCTGCTGCAGATGCGGTGAGCGATCGGCCAGATGCACGTCGCTGGGTCCTGGCTTTGGCCTTTTTGGACGGTGCTGGCCAGCCCCTGCATGGCTGGCAGACACCCGATGGGTATAAGTTCGATGCCGCCACATGGCTCGTTCCTGAAGCGCTGACCCGGCGGGCCGATTTTGCCTTGACACTGGCGAGGCAAACCGGAGCGGCTGAATTTCTTATGCCCTACATGTCGCAAACAACCCGCACCGCTGTGGCGCAAGAGCGGCCAGCCCTGCAAACCGGTTTGCTGTTGGCCAGCCCAGACTTTATGTACAAATAAAGAAAGACGGATATGCCCGATAACAAGCACGCTACCCACAGCCGCCGCACTTGGCTTCAGAATATGTTGGGTCTAAGCTCGGTGTGGGCAGTCCCGGGCTTGTGGGCGCAGACCCAACAGGCCGGGCTTACAGATGCCCGCTTGGTGGTGGTTTTTTTGCGTGGGGCGTACGACGGCCTTTCTGCGTTGGTTCCGCACGGCGATGCCAACTACTATCGATTGCGCTCCAACATCGCTATTCCCAAACCAGACGGAACAGACCAAAGTGCACTGCGACTTGACGCCATGTTTGGCCTACACCCCGCGATGGCAAGCGTCTTGCCATTGTGGCAACAAGGTGTACTAGCGGCCTTGCCTTGCGCCGGCTCGCCGGACCCTACGCGCTCCCACTTTGATGCGCAACGTCATTGGGAGATGGGACTTCCTGGCCAAAGTGGCAGCGCAGACGGCTGGATGAACAAGCTGGCTGTGCAACATGGCGAAACGTACCCGACCAGGGGATCAGAAAAAACGGTCGCC
Source organism: Curvibacter sp. (assembly GCA_004293725.1). GTDB lineage: Bacteria > Pseudomonadota > Gammaproteobacteria > Burkholderiales > Burkholderiaceae_C > Allorhodoferax. The sequence goes on along the minus strand of REAW01000008.1, from coordinate 37,550 downwards.
ATTGGTGTGGGTGAAGCCAACCCCTTGATCCTGGCCGGCAGTGCCCCGGTCCATCGGGTGCCCAAAGGACAAGCCGCAACGCGCCAAGGCGCCATTGGCGATGCCCGCACCCGCGACGCACTGATGAAGTTGTATGCCGGGCAAGACAAAGTGTCTGAGGCCTTCCGTGCTGGGGCAGAAAGCCGCATGCAAACGGCCGAAACTCTTCGCTCTGATATGGCGGATTCGGGAATGCAGACCAGCGAAATGCAGGCTGCCAACAATGGGGCTGGCAATGCGAAAGGCCTGCTGCTAGATGCACAGCATTTGGGAGTGCTGATGCGCCAAGACCCTCGCTTGCGTTTGGGTTTCTTGTCTGCGGGCGGATGGGACACCCATGCCAACCAAGGAGGTGTGACCGGCGCGTTGGCCCAAAACTTGGGCAATCTGGCGACAGCCTTGGTGCAGCTTCGCCGAGACTTCTCCCAACCCCATGACGTCGTAGTAGTTTGCAGCGAGTTTGGCCGCACCAGCGCAGAAAACGGCACCCGCGGCACCGACCACGGGCACGGAAATACCTTGTGGATCATGGGAAGCCAAGTACAAGGCGGGCGCTGGCATGGCCGTTGGGACGGCCTGGCAAATGGCAACTTGCACGAAGGACGAGACCTTCCGGTACATCACGATTTCAGGGCCGTGTTGGCCCAAGTGCTTCGAAAAAGCCAGGGCGTTGGCAATGCCCAACTGGACCAACTATTCCCGGGGTTTGCGTGGGATACCTACTTGGATAGCATGTTGCGCACGTAAAAAATTGACCAAAACATGCGCTTTGTTGGTGAAGCCTTACATCCAGCGCCAAATCGCCACAAGAATCTGACGTCCTGGCAACCCCACCGGAATTCTCCAATGGCCCTTGGAAACGGGCTTCTGTGTGTAGGTATGTTTCATTGTTCGCTCCCAACAGGCTTGGGAATTCCCTGGCTCAACCATTCAACGACTGCCACTTCCGGTTCCCTTTGCTGCCATCGTTGATCATTCCACAGGTCTCTTGCTACCTCGTCGCGCTGTTCACGCTGAAGCCGGGGCCAATGCGCGTGCAGTCTGGCAGAACACCTTGCAACCCATTCATTTGTTTCCATGTTGACTCTCCGGTAATACTGTCTTTTCATGGCTCTGTTCTTAATACGTATTGATGGCGTTCAATCCTCTCATTGCTGCACATAGGTGTTGCTGCTACAATGTAGCTACATTGTGGTATTACACATAGGAGTTCACCATGCTTACTGTCGATGTTCGTTCTAGGGTTGAGCCAGAGCTCAAGCGGGAGGCCGCCGCCGTTCTCAAGGCTGTCGGTTTGGACGTTAGCACCGCCATTCGTTTGTTTTTGCGCGGCGTCGTTGAGAAAGGCGGCCTGCCCATTGATATGCCACGGCCCAACCCCACCACGCTTGCAGCCATCAAGGCGGCGAAGGCTGACAAGGTGACTGAGGTCTCCCTTGACGACCTTTGAGTCTGACGCATGCCCAGAGTTCTAAAGGAAACGAGCCAATTTAAGACTGATAAGAAGCGCATAAAGGGCTCGGGGCGCTACGATTGGACGAAGATGCGCACGGTCGTCAAGGAGTTGATGAATGACCGACCGCTCGACAAGAAGCATCGCGACCATGAGCTGTCAGGTGAATATGCCGGCGCTTGGGAATGCCACGTTGAACCTGATTGGCTCCTCATCTATGACAAGGTTGGCTCCGTCAGTTCTGGAACGCTCAAGCTCATTAGAACGGGAACCCATAGCGACCTGTTCTAGCAATTTATTAGCTGTCGCCCAAGCCCGGATATGACGAAGTATTCGGGCTTTAGGTCGCCCTTGTACCACTCGTCCAGCCTAATCCAGGCGAGGTAATTGGGCATGTACTTGGTGGCTACGCCTCTGCGAACTCTGTTGAGCGTGGTCTTAAGGCGCTCGTGGTAGCTGTTCACGGTCTGCACGTGGTAGACGCCCTCCTCAACGCGAGGACCGTAGGACACCGCCACCGAGTGATAGGCCGCGCCCAGGGACTTGGCAGCTCCTCGCAACGCTGCACTGCCGTCGATGCAGACTAAAGTTCCCGGACCGACCACGCCACGCAAGGCATCGGTGGCTTGGGCTATGGTCATGGCCCCCATTGTTTGGTCTGACACATAGGGCTGCCCCCGCAGCCGACCAACCAAAACCGGCACCAGGTCTTTCCGAGAGGACGCCTTGCCCTTCTTGCCCTTGGTGGGGGGCTTTCCGCCGTGGCGACGTGGCGGTCGAGCTTTGGCGGGGTCCTCGGGCGAAACAAGCTTTCGACTCCCTTTCTGGGACTCCCTGAAGTACGTTTCGTCGGCCTCAAAAATGCCCGTGACGCCCCTGGGTTGGTGCCCCACGACGGCTTCCAGGAATCGGTGACGCCATCGGAACGCAGTGCTCACGGACACCCCAAGCTCCTTGGCCGTTGCTCTGATGGTCAGCCCCTTCTGAAGGCACTCCCCATGCTGGAAAAATTGTTTTTTGGAGTGCAGGTGAGCCAACGGCGTGTTCGTTGCCGCATTGAAAGTCTTCGAGCAATCCATGCAGCGGTAGCGCTGCACCCCACGACCCGTGCCGTTCTTGACGCACTTGAAGCTGTTGCAGTGGGGGCACCCGGCGCCGGCCATCGCCTCATCAATTGAGCTTAGAGCGCGGGAGTGTTGGTGGATACGCTCGGTCTCAGAGCGCAGGTCGGCCAGTTGCTCAGGGCTAAGCCCGGGTAGCATTGCCAGTAGTGTCTTGAACTGAGAAGCGCGCATGAGCGATTCTCTTCCGAAAATCAAGAAAACACAACAAAATCAATACGTATTAAGAACAGAGCCCTTTTCATACAGTATATGCAAAGCAAATGGCGATTGCAATGTGGATCGGCAGAAAAAATGCTCTCCAGACTCTGGCTGCGTTTGACCATTGCTGCTGCTTTGCGCCGACTGGATCCTTAATCTGCTTACACTGGGACGCAAATGCCCCGCCTTACACAAGCGCCCAATTTGGCTATTGCCACGCTATGGGTAGACGCGCTCATCGCAGAGGGCATTGATGCCAGTGTCCAGCGCCAGTTTCTTTCAAGTGCCGCGGGCCACTTGCCCCCGGATCAATGCCTGCCGGAAGTCTGGTTCATACACAATGAACAAGAGGCACGGGCAAAGCAGGTGCTGCATGACCTGCAGCACGTTCCTCAGCAACGCTGGTTTTGTACCTGTGGCGAGCTTATAGAGGGTGGATTTCAGCAATGTTGGAACTGTGGCACCCTGATGCCAAGGTAGGCCTGTACCGGTAGTTTCTGTCTTGCATTGGCGAACGTTGCCGAATAGAAGATCTAAGGCAGACAATTCCGGTTTCCGCAAAATCCGCAACCCGTTGTATGAATAGCCCCCCCCCGCTCTCCTTCACCGCCCTGATGCAACGGGCGCACACTGGCTTGCTGCGAAATCTCGCCCCGGACCCTGAGCAGGCCCGCCATGCGCCCAATAAGACCGCACGCCAAGTGAAGTCCGGTCATTACGTTGAGGTGCAGCCGACCGCGCTGCCAGCGCCCCGCTACGTCATTCACAGCCCGGCCTTCTTTGAGGCATTGGGGTTGGCGGGCGAGGTCGCCAGTGATCCGGCTTTTATGCAGTTCTTCACGGGTGATCTGGATTCAGGCGTGGAAGCTGCCAACGCTGCCGGGATGTCATCGACCGAACGCCCCATCGGCTGGGCGACTGGCTACGCACTCAGCATTTACGGGCAGGAAATGGTGAACAACTGCCCTTTCAGAACCGGCAATGGCTACGGCGACGGACGCGCCATTTCGGTTCTGGAAGTGTTGCTCGCAAACGGGCAGCCTTGGGAGTTCCAGCTCAAAGGCGGCGGCACCACCCCGTATTGCCGCGGTGGCGACGGCCGTGCGGTGCTGCGCTCCAGCATCCGTGAGTTTTTAGCCTCGGAAGCCATGGTGGCCCTGGGAGTGCCAAGCGCGCGGGCGCTGTGCCTCTTTGTCTCTGGCAGTGAAACGATCAGACGCCCTTGGTATTCACCCGGTGCCAAAACCGAGGAGCCCGACCGCATGGTGGACGAACCGGCCGCCATCACTACCCGTGCGGCGCCTTCCTTCTTACGGGTTGGTCAAGTCGAATTGTTTGGTCGGAGGGCCAGGCACAACGCGCATCCGCGTGCGCTGGCCGAGCTGGAGGCGATTTTTCTGCATGCACTCGACCGCGAGTATCCGGACTTGGCCGCCACCCTGCAAGGCACTGAGGTGACGCTAGCGGACAAAGTCGTTGCGATGGCACGAGAGTTTGGTGTGCGTTTGTCGCATTTGGTGGCCCATTGGATTCGGGTGGGGTACTGCCAAGGCAACTTCAACAGCGACAACTGTGCACTGGGTGGGCGCACGCTGGACTACGGCCCCTTTGGTTTCATGGAAGCCTATGACCCCGCGTTTCAAATGTGGATTGGTGGCGGCGAGCATTTCGCGTTTATGAACCAGCCCATGGCTGCAGTAGTGAATTTCAGGATGTTTTGCACCGCCATGGTCCCCTTGCTGGGACAGGACACCCGCGCCATTGAGGCCTTGGACGCAGTAGTACAGGCGCTGCCGGACAGCATGGCGAAAACGCTGAACGCCATGTGGGCACAAAAAATGGGCTTGCGTGAATTTCGTGCCGAGTTATTTGACGAGTTGCATACCCTCATGGCACAAAGCCCGGTGGACTACACGATCTTTTGGCGAGAGCTTTCCAGCCTACCCCAGCAGGTGGCGGACTTGCGTCCCAGCTTCTACGCAAGACATGGCGCTTATGGCCAAGACCCGGCAGGCATGGAGGCCCGCTGGACCACGTGGCTGCGTAAGTGGCACACGGCCTTGGCGCAAGACGGGCGTGATCCCTTGGAGGTGTCGGTGGCCATGAAGCGGGTCAACCCCAAGTACATCCCAAGGGAGTGGATGCTGGTGGAGGCCTACCGCAGCGCCACGGATGCTGGGGACTTTACGCTGGTGCGGCGCCTGCACGCCTTGCTGGCAGACCCCTACAGCGAACAGTCGCCAGAGATCGCCGCGCTGTATTACACCAAGAAGCGGGATGAGTACTTTGACTTAGGCGGTACCTCCCACTGCAGTTGCTCGTCGTAGGACAGGGCTTCTTGCGAACCGGCCCCCTCACCAACACTCCCACCAACCCTTAGAAGTCAGCCCCTTGCTCAATCTCGGCCCCTACAAAACTCTTTTCTCTGACCGCGAACTCAAGCGCATTGTGTTGGCATCGATCCTGCCGCGCCTGCCGGCGGGCATCAATGGACTATCGCTGACCTTGATGGTGCAATCGCTTTACGGCTCGTTTGCCATTGGTGGCACCGTCAGCGCTGCCTACTTGATGGCCTTGGGCGTGGCGTCGCCTTTGTTGGGGCGATTCGTCGACCAGCGTGGCCCACGTGCGGCCATGCTGCCGTTTGGGTTTGCCCACGCGATTGCCTTGGTGCTGCTAGTGATTGCGGCGCTACAGCGGGTATCGCCGTCGCTACTGATGGTGTTTGCGCTGGTAGCCGGAATGACGTTTCCCCCGGTATCTATGACCGTGCGTGCCATGTGGCGCAAGTCGAAATTGCCCGACTCTACCAAGCAGCTGGGCTTTGCGCTGGAGGGTGTGATCATGGAAACCATTTTTGTGTGCGGCCCCTTGATCGTCAGCTTCTTTCTTTTTTTTGAGGCTCCCGCTGCTGCATTGATGTTTTCTGCCTGCGCCACCTTGCTGGGCATTGTGCTGTTTGCGCGCTCGGGTGCGCTTGAGCGCTGGGGTGAGGTCGAGCCCGGTGAGCGCCACTGGCTGGGGCCGCTCAAGCTTCTGGGCGTGCGCCGTGCCTTGGTCGTATCCATGCTGTTGGGGGCCAGTTTTGGTTTGCAGGAAATCGGCATGATGGCCGCAGCCAAAACGGCTGGCAGCCAGGCTGCTGTGGGCTGGCTGTTCGCGGCCTACTCCGTGCCGTCTGCGATTGCCGGTTTGATGTACGGCACGCGCCAGTTTGCCTGGCCGCTCAACCGCCAAATGGCCTTGGGGCATGTGTGGATCGCCGCGCTAAGTTTGTTACTGACCCAAGTGTCCTCGCTGTGGGTATTGGCACTGGGCTGTGCGGTGTGTGGCATGGCGGTTGGCCCGGCGATTACTGCGAGCCAGATGCAGTTGGGCAAATTGACGACGGCCGAGTACACGACCGAGGCTTTCACCTGGAGCATGACCCTGTTTATGGTGGCACTAGGCGCTGCATTTGCTTGCGGCGGCTGGCTCGTGGATACCTATGGGGTGGGCGCGCCCATGTTCTGCGCAGCTTGTACTGCCGGCCTGGGTGCACTGATGTGCCTCCGGGTGCCCGAAATTTTTGCGCAACCAGCGGCAGCGACCTAGCGCATGAAGATTCAAGGATGACTGGTAGCAACTCCGACTTACTGGCACGCGCTCGCGATCAGTGGCGCTGGCGAGGAACTGACCGTCCATCGTTTGCAGACATTCCTGCGCAAGGTCAAATTTCAGTGTGGGATTTCCCTCGCCCACCCGATCTTGTTTCCGAGGTGCGCGAGATCGTGGTGCGTTGGGGAGGACTCGAGATAGCTCGAACGTGCACCGCCTGGGCGGTAAGAGAAACCGCGCACCCGCCGACCTTTTACCTGCCACTGATCGATGTTCAGCGTTCGCTCTTGCGTCCAGCTGGCGGTGGTTCTTTTTGTGAATGGAAAGGCCCTGCGCAGTATTGGGACCTAGTAGATGGTGGGCGTCGCTTGGCTAAGGTCGCCTGGAGCTATCCGCAGCCCTTAGCAGGGGCAGAGCCGCTGGCCGAGTGCATCGCGTTCTACGCTCACGATCTTGAGTGCAGCGTGGGCGGCGCAAAGGTTATTGCACAACCTGGCGGTTTTTATGGCGGGTGGATCACGCCCGAGTTGACTGGGCCGTTCAAGGGAGAGCCTGGCAGCAGTGGTTGGTAGCGAGATTGACGCGCCAGTCACCCGACGGACTCAATCTTTGGCAATCCCGACTTACTCTCGAAGTAAGCCTCTCTCCATAACCGCCATGCTGCTTTGAGCGACGGGTTTAGACAAAAGCGATTGGCTCCTTGAGGCCCACACTGGCAGTAGCAAATTCCGTTTAGTTCGCGCCTAAAAAGTCGTTGCCAACCAGGGGGTAACGGGCAGCTTTGTGGAGACCACTTCGTTAAAGCGAGCAACCCCGATGGCCTGGTGGCAGGCCACTGATTTGGCGATCCCAATGACTCTTCCCGACCCAAAGCGGCTAAAGCACCATCCCATTAATTGATGGTCATTTTGATAGTCAAAACACGCAGGCAAAAAAAAGCCCATGAATAACATGGGCTTTTTTCATTTTCTGGCGGAGCAGGCGGGATTCGAACCCGCGGTGGGTTTAACCCCACGCACGCTTTCCAGGCGTGTGACTTAAACCGCTCATCCACCGCTCCAGAGCCTCATATTCTAGCCTGTGTTTGGGCCAATTCTGGCCCAACATCCGCAAAAACGCATAAAAGAAAGAGAACGCCGTACGATCTGTAATCATTTTTGCCGTTGTGCTGCACTCGGCCTAGCGTGCAGATGTTGCGGGCATGTCCGCCAATGCGCCTTCGACTGCGGCTCGCACCAGTTGCTCTACATCATGCTGTATACGTGGGGATAAATCACGCAGTTGCTCCATGACCAAGTCGTTCACCAATTCTCGCAATTGGTTCTCAATATGGGGAGAGACCGCCTGCATTACCTTTGCCACCAAGGCATCGGTTTCCGTGTTGTTGTTCGATACTGGTTCTGGTGGATTGGCAAGGTGCACCACTTCAGTCAGCGTGGGTAAAAAGCGAGGCGCCGGTTTAGAGATGCCCATTACGCCGCTCCTTTGATGCTCAGATCATGTTTCTGAATAGCGATGCCTTGTTGGGCATATTGCTTCCAGCGCCCCCGAGCCGCCTGACGATCTTCATCGTCATGGCTCACCACTTCAATCACACGATGAAACTGACCGTATCCTTGGGGAACCGTATCAGACAAGTTCAGCAACACGCGATCGGCTGGCATATCCGGACGCAGTGCACTGGCCAACACCACCGGACTCCGCTCGGCGCACACATCACCGTCGATGCTGTGCGCCAAAAAATCGGTAGGAGACAGAGCCCAAAGTTGGGCATCCAAGCGGCGCACAAGGTCAGCAGAGCCAAAAACGACAAGGCGTGCGCCACGCCCGACTGCTTTTCGCAGCAAACGTGCAGCGTACTCCAGTTTATTGGGCGCGCCGAAATGGAATGCGACTTCCGTCACTTGGTTCCCGCTTGGTCCATCAGGTACTCCACCAGCAAACCAACAGGGCGACCTGTGGCACCTTTGGCTGCACCGCTCTTCCACGCAGTACCCGCGATATCCAGATGTGCCCAAGGGTACTTGCTTGCAAAACGCTGTAAGAACTTGGCTGCAGTAATGGCGCCCCCCATACGGCCGGCCACGTTCGCAACATCCGCAAAATTGGTCTTCAAACCTTCAGCGTAATCGTCATCCAGGGGCATGCGCCATGCCAAGTCGGCGCTGCGCTCCCCTGCCGACATCAAGGCATTTCCCAGCATATCGTTACTGGCAAACAAACCACTGCGCACACTGCCCAAAGCGACCACGCAGGCGCCTGTCAGCGTGGCAATATCCACCACCGCAGCGGGTTTGAAGCGTTCTGCATAGCTCAACGCGTCGCAGAGCACCAGCCGCCCTTCGGCGTCGGTATTCAGTATCTCAATGGTTTGACCACTCATGCTGGTCACCACATCACCCGGCTTAACGGCACGCCCGTTAATCAAGTTCTCACACGCTGGAATCAGACCAACCACATTGATGGCCGGTTGAAGGTGCGCCAATGACCGGAACACGCCAAGCACGCTGGCGGCCCCCGACATGTCAAACTTCATCTCATCCATCTCGGCCGCTGGCTTGATGGAGATGCCCCCGCTATCAAAAGTAATGCCTTTGCCGACCAGCACTGTCGGAGCCTTGGTCTTGGCCGCACCGCTATAGCGCAGCACGATGAAGCGCAAGGGCTCGTCCGACCCCTGGGCCACAGCCATGAATGACCCCATACCCAGTTTGGCCACCTCTTTGGGACCCAGCAGCTCGCACGACACTTTGGGCATTTTGGCCAAGGCCTGTGCTGCCAGCCCCAAATGGGTGGGGGTGGCATGGTTGGCAGGCCTGTTGGCCCACTCTTTGGCCAGCTCTATTCCCAGTACGGTCGCCACCGCGCGGTCAAAGCTGGCGGACAATTCTGAGGCATTGCTGGCGGCAAGCAAACACCTTTGCACCGTTCGGGGCTCAGGTTTGCTTTTTGCGTGGGTGTAGCTGTAAGTCGCGTCGGCTACAGCCAACACGGCGGCGCGCACCGCGTCTTCCTGGGCAGCAGAGGCGAATGCGAGAACCAGCTTCTTGCCCAAGCTTGCTTTCACCGAGCCCAGTGCCGAGACCACCGCAGTGCGTACCTGCTTGGCCTTGCCATCTCCGACACCGACGAGCAACAAGCGAGGCGCATTGGCCTGCGAGGCGCGGTACAACGAGACCATTTGCCCGGAATTTGCACCAAGGTCACCGGCCTTTACCGCTTGGGCCACCAGCAGGGACAGATCGTCCTTGCCAGGCTTGAAATCTTGTTGGACTAGCAGTACCAAGACATCACATTTTTCGTTGGCAACGCCAACCAAGGTCAAAGGCTTGAGTTCAAAGTTCATAATTCGTGCTTTCTTTCGTTGCAATGTTATTCCATTCCTCCATCCGCAAAGAGTTGGCCCGCAGTTTTGGGGCCACTTTGGTCGTTCTGGTCACCGTGGTCATGACCATGACCTTGATCCGCACCCTGGGCGAGGCATCGCGCGGCACATTCAACCCCTCTGATGTCATGATCATCATGGGCTACACCGTGCTGTCCGACATGCCAACCATTCTCTCCATGAGTCTGTTTATTGCGGTGCTGAGTGTGTTGACGCGCATGTACCGCGACAGCGAAATGGTGATCTGGTTTGGCAGCGGGCGGGGACTGGCGTCGCTGCTAGCGCCACTTTTTCGCTTCGCCTGGCCCATTCTGGTCATGATTCTGGCGCTGGCGTTTCTGATTCTTCCTTGGGCATTTGGCCGCATTGAAGACCTTCGCGACAAGTATGACAAACGTGGTGATATCGCCCGTATCGAGCCAGGTCGCTTTCAAGAATCCGCCGATGGCAACCGGGTGTTTTTTATTGAAAAAGATGTGCGCGGCCAGCAAACCGGGAACAACGTCTTTATTGCCACGCAAGAGCAAGGCAAAGAAACCATCACATCTGCACGCACGGGGCGGATAGAAGTGATCGGTGAAGACAAATTCCTGGTGCTGGAACAAGGCCAGCGCTTGGAACGCACCAACGGAAAATCAGACATGACCGTCAGCCTGTTTGAACGTTACGGCGCCCGGGTAGGGTCCGACGATAAAACGGCGCGCGACTATTCCCCAACCCATGCATTGCCTACGCTTGAGCTAGTGCAAACCCCCACCCCCCAGCATTTGGCTGAGCTGGCATGGCGTTTAGGCCTTGGCTTTGCTGCTATCAATTTCGTCGTGATCGGACTTGCCTCCGCGGGCGTCAACCCGCGCGCCGGACGTGCTGGTAATTTGGGGTTTGCCTTTTTGACATTTGTTGTTTACTTCAATTTACTGGTGCTGGGAAAAAGCTGGATCGCCTCCGGCAAGGTCGAATTGGGCCTGTTTTTGCTTGCCTTGCATGGTGGAGCCTTGGTGATGGGCCTGTTGTGGCTGACCAAACGTCACCACAACTGGACGTTTCGCCTACGCAAGCGCCGTGTCACAAAACCGCAAGTTCGCGTATGAAAACACTGCGCCGTCTGCTCTATGGCGAGGTCATCGCCACCGTGTTTCTTGTCACGTTGGGCTTTATTTCGCTCTTTTTCTTCTTTGATGTGGTGGAGGAGCTGCAGTCCGTTAGCAAACTTAAGGCGGCGGGCTACCAGATCCCACAAGCCCTGATTTACGTGGCGCTGATGATCCCCAGTCACGTCTACGAGCTATTTCCCATCACTGTCTTGATCGGCACCATTTTTGTCATGGCGCGCTTGGCGCGCAGCTCGGAGTTCACCATTTTGCGCACCAGTGGTTTGGGGCCCTGGCGAGCTCTGCGCACGCTAATGGCGCTGGGCCTGGGCTTTGTCCTTTTCACATTTGCCGTGGGTGACTATCTGGCGCCTTTTGCCGACAAAACGGCGCAGCTACTCAAGTCGCGTTCGCAGGGCAGTATGTCGGTGGGCAAAACGGGCGCATGGCTCAAGGAAAAACAGGCCTACAGCCACTATGCCGTCAACGTCGGTGCGCTTGCACCAGATGCGAGCATGCAAGACGTGCGCATTTTCGAATTTGACAACCAAGGCCACATGGTGTCGCTGACATTGGGGAAAACCGGGCAGTTTGGGGACGACGAATCGTGGTTGTTGCAAAACGTGGAGCGCACCGAGTTCACAGCACCACAAAGCGCTGCACCCAAAGCAGACCGCGCCCAGTTCGAGACCTTTCGCTGGCCCACCAAGATGAGCGCCGAGATGGTGTCGGCCGCCGTGTTGCGACCAGAACGCATGGGCACCATCGATTTGTTCCAGTACATGCGCCACCTTACGGCCAACGGCCAGTCCGCGCAAAAGTACGAGATCCAGTTCTGGAAAAAAGTCTTTTACCCCATGAGCTGCATGGTGATGGTGGTGCTCGCCCTGCCCTTTGCCTACTTGCACTTCCGTTCCGGCGGAATTGCGGGCTACACCTTCGGCGGCGTCATGGCAGGCATCAGCTTTGTGCTGCTCAACAACGTGTTAACTGACTTGGGCAACCTGCAAGGCTGGCAACCCTGGTTTACCGCTGCGTTGCCGGGGCTCATTTACTCGGCAATATCCCTGACTGCTTTTTCTTGGCTGGTATTGCGAAGATGACCACAACCTCAACCGACTCCACCGGTATCGTGCTTTTTGCCCACGGCTCCAGAGACCCTCTGTGGCACAAGCCCATGGAAGCGGTGGCCGCGCAAATTCGCCAGCAAGAACCTAACGCCGTAGTGGCCTGTGCATACCTCGAGTTAAGCCAACCTGATCTTCCCACTGTCGTGGCCGACATGGTGGGCCAAGGACTGCAAGCGGTGCGTATCGTGCCCATGTTTCTGGGTGTGGGCAAACATGCACGGGAAGATCTGCCCCAGTTAGCACAGGCATTGCGTGCCGCCCACCCGCAACTCACGCTAACGTTGCAAACAGCTGTCGGAGAAAATCCACGGCTGGTGGAACTGTTGGCGCGGATAGCACTGAACGAGGCGTAGCAATAGACGTTTTGATGCATAATGAATTTCATCTTTAGGTGAAATTTGATATGAACCTCCACCAATTCCGCTTTGTTCAAGAGGCCGCACGCCGCAACCTCAATCTGACAGAAGCTGCCAAAGCGCTGCACACGTCGCAACCCGGCGTATCAAAAGCCATCATCGAACTCGAAGAAGAGCTTGGCATTGATATCTTCGCCCGGCACGGCAAGCGCCTTAAACGTATTACAGAGCCGGGCCAACACGTTCTCAAAAGCATTGAGCTGATCCTGCGCGAGGTCAACAACCTCAAACGGATTGGCGAACAATACAGTGCCCAAGACAGTGGGACCCTCTCCATTGCGACGACACACACCCAAGCCCGTTACGTTTTGCCTGAAAAAGTGGCCCAACTCAGGGCGGCATTTCCCAAAGTCAACGTGAGTTTGCACCAAGGCGCACCCGACCAAGTCGCGCGCATGCTGATCGACGACGTGGCAGAAATTGGCATCGCCACCGAATCGCTGGCCAACTACTCCGAGCTGGTCACCCTGCCCTGCTACGAATGGCAACACATGCTTGTGTTGCCCAGCGACCATCCGCTCGCCCAAAAAGAGCGTGTGACATTGGAAGAAGTGGCAGCCGAGCCATTGATTACTTACCACCCGTCGTTTACAGGCCGCACCAAAATCGACCATGCATTTGCGGTTCGAAAATTAGAACCACGCATCTCGCTGGAAGCCATTGATTCGGATGTGATCAAAACCTACGTGCGTCTGGGTCTGGGAATCGGAATTGCGGCTGAAATGGCGGTCTCCGACGTGGTCGAGGACATGGAGAAAAACGGCGGCAAAGGTGGCTTGGTTGTGCGGCCTGCAGGCTATTTGTTTGGGCAGAATATCACCCGCGTGGCCTTCAAGCGCAGCGCTTACCTGCGCAACTTTGTGTTTACCTTCGCCGAGCTTCTCAGCAGCCGCCTGGACCGCGCCCTGATTGCCAAGGCCATGGAAGGTCATGTGAATGACTACGAGTTGTGACCCATTGCCCTCTTGACCCATGACCCGCTACGCCACCCCACCCCTCACGTCGCGCCTGCCCAAGGTGGGCACCACCATCTTCACCGTCATGTCGGCACTGGCGACAGAACACAAGGCCGTCAACCTGGGCCAAGGCTTTCCCGACTTTGCCTGCGACCCGGCGCTGGTGGACGCTGTGACCGCCGCCATGCAGGCAGGCCACAACCAGTATCCGCCCATGACCGGGGTCCCAGTACTGCGCCAAGCCGTGGCGGCCAAGATCGCGGCGCTACACGGCAAGCACTACGACCCCGACGCCGAGATCACCATCACGGCCGGTGCCACCCAGGCCATCATCACCGCCATTCTGGCCGTGGTGCACCCTGGGGACGAGGTCATCGTGTTGGAGCCCTGCTACGACAGCTATGTGCCCAACATCGAGTTGGCGGGCGGTGCGGTGGTGCGCGTGCCACTGACCCCTGGCACCTTCCGACCCGACTTTGCCAAGATCAGTGCAGCCATCACGCCCAAAACACGTGCGCTAGTGATCAACACCCCGCACAATCCCAGCGCCACGGTGTGGGGCCAGGCGGACATGCTGGCATTGCAAGACCTGCTGGCACCTACCAACATTCTGTTGATCAGCGACGAGGTGTACGAGCACATGGTGTTTGACAACCAGCCCCACGAAAGCGTGGCGCGCTATCCTGGCCTTGCCGCGCGGGCCTTTGTTGTCTCCAGCTTTGGCAAGACCTTCCATGTCACTGGCTGGAAAGTCGGTACGGTGGCCGCACCCGCCCCACTGATGGTCGAATTCCGCAAGGTACACCAGTTCAATGTGTTCACTGTCAACACGCCGGTGCAGCACGCACTGGCCGCCTACCTCGGCAACCCCAAGCCCTATATGGAACTGCCCACGTTCTACCAGCGCAAGCGCGACTTGTTCCGCGCGGGCTTAGCCAAGACGAAGTTCCGGCTGTTGCCCAGCCAGGGCAGCTACTTCCAGTGTGTGGAAATTTCAGACGTGAGCGACCTGAACGAAGCCGACTTTTGCCAGTGGCTGACGCGCGAAGTAGGCGTGGCCGCCATTCCGCTTTCGGCGTTTTACGGCAATGGCTTCGACCAGCGCGTGGTGCGCTTCTGTTTTGCCAAGAAGGATGAGACCTTGAACGCCGCACTTGCGCGACTACAAGCCCTCTAGTCGCTATAAATTGAGGAGCTGCTCACGCAGTATCCATGAGCACTAGAGCCCCATTTGACTTACATGGAGAAATGCATGGCCCACCCGCACCGCATCTGGCACAACCTAGGCCTTTGGCTGGTGGCTGGGGCTTGCAGCGCAGCACTGGCACAGACAGCGCCCGCCCTGCGTGTGGAAGTGGTGGCCACCAAGCTGCAAAGCCCGTGGGGCCTGGCCTTTTTGCCGGATGGCAGGTTTATGGTGACGGAGCGCCCTGGCACGCTGCGCGTGGTGGAGGCCAGCGGCGCTGTGTCGGCGCCATTGACTGGCGTGCCCACAGTGGCCGCAGGTGGCCAAGGCGGTTTGCTCGATGTGCTGCTGGACAGTGATTTTTCCAACAACCGCACGTTGTACCTTTGCTATGCCGAGCCCGGCACGGGCGGCAACAGCACTGCGCTGGCCCGGGCCACTTTGGCCCCAGACCGCAGCGGTCTGCAAGATGTCAGGGTGCTGTTCAGCCAGCAGCCCAAAGTCGCCAGCAGCGCCCACTTTGGTTGCCGCATCACCGAGGGGCGCCATGCGGGTGGTCGTCCCGATGGCCATCTTTTTGTCGCACTCGGCGAACGCTTCAGCCGCAGAGACGATGCCCAGCGCCTGAACAACCACCACGGCAAAATCATCCGTATCGGCAAAGACGGCAGCGTCCCCGCCGACAACCCTTTCAACACACCGGCTGCGCGACGTGATGGTGCCTTGCCCGAGATCTGGAGCTACGGCCACCGCAACCCTCAGGGTCTGGTGCTCGCGCCCGACGGAACGCTGTGGGAACACGAGCACGGCCCGCAAGGGGGTGACGAAATCAACATCATTGCCCCCGGCCGCAACTACGGCTGGCCCGTCATTACCTATGGGGAAAACTACGGTGGAAGCAAGGTCGGCGCAGGTATCAGCGCGCAAGCCGGCATGGAACAACCGCTGCACTACTGGGTGCCATCCATTGCACCATCCGGCATGGCCTTCATTACCAGCGAGCGTTATGGCAAGGCCTGGGTGGGCAACCTGGTGGTGGGCTCACTCAAATTCGGCTATTTGGCGCGGCTGGAGCTTTCTGCCCCCTATGGCGGCAAGGTCCTGCGCGAGACCAAACTACTGGCCGACCTTGGCGAGCGTGTGCGTGACGTGCGCCAGGGGCCCGATGGTTTGCTCTACCTGCTCACGGATAGCCCCAACGGACGCCTGCTGCGCGTGTTGCCTCCGGGGAACTAGCTGCCAATCTGGGCCCACGCCTTGTCCAGCCGCTTGACACTCACTGGCTGCGGAGTACGCAACTCTTGGGCAAAAAAGCTGACGCGTAGCTCTTCCAGCAACCAGCGAAACTCGGCCATGCGTTCGTCCACAGCCCCCTTGCGCTCGGCTACCAGGCGCCAGTAGCGCTGTTCCTGGGGGCGCAGCTCGGCCAGGCGCGCGGCATCACGGGCCGGATCAGCCCGGTACTTGTCCAACCGCAGGGTAATCGCCTTCAGGTAGCGCGCCAAGTGCTGCAGACGGTCCCACGGAGTGGCCTGCAAAAACTTCTTGGGAATCAACCGGTTGAGCTGCTGCAGGGCATCGGCCGTTGCGTCTGGTGCACTCTTGGTGTCTTTTATTTTTCGGGCCGCACCGGCGTACTCCAGCAGGATCACACTGGCCATGCGCGCCACCTCGTTGGCAATCAAGGTCAGACGCCCCCGTCCTTCTTCAATCCGCCGCTTGAAGGCAAATTCGTCTGTGGGCAGTGGGTCCAGAAGGAAGGCGCGGTCCAGCGCCACGGCGATGATCTGCTCCCGCAGTTCCTCGATCGTCCCGCCCGTTCCAGAGGAACCTCCATCCTTGCCGTTGTCTGCTTTGCCCACGTTCATGTAGCTCACCGCCATCTTCTGCAGGTCGGGGATGTTCTTTTCCAGGTACTTGAGCGCGTCCTTGATCTGGATGGCGAACAGGCGGCGCAGACCGGCGCGGTGTTTCGCAGCGGCCACTTCGGGTTCGTCGAATACTTCCACTGTCACGGCCTCTCCGGCGTCAATGAGCGCTGGGAAGCCAATCAATGTCTGCCCGCCCTTGCGGATTTCCAGCAACTCTGGCAGCTCGCCAAAGGTCCAGGCGGTGAAGCGGCCGTCGAGGATGCTTTGTGTGCTGTTCTTGGTGGCACTGCTACTTGCTACGTTTTTTGTAGCTGCTTGCGCAGTTTTGGTGGGCACTGCGACGCGGGATGGCTGAGCGCTCTGCTCCGTGTCCCCCGCCCGCTTTGCGGGCTCCTCCTTTACCTGCGCAGAACGCCCAGCCATCCCGCTTGCTTCGGTGGTGCTTCTCTCTTGGCTCACCGACTGGCTATGGGCCAGCTTCAAACTGGCCAGCGCTTGGAAGGCACCACGTGCCTGGCTGCCCAGCTCTGCCTTGAGTGCGCCCAGGTTGCGGCCATGGCCCAACTGGCGGCCGTGTTCGTCCACCACCCTGAGGTTCATGAAAAAGTGCGGGCTCAGCATGTCCAGCTTGATGTCCGCTTTGACGATGTCCAGCGAAGTGGCTTCACGCACCAGCTTCAACACCGCTTCCACCAAGCCACCGCTGCCAAATTTTTCTGGCGTATTCAAGGCCTCAGCAAATTTGGACGCAGTCTCGGGCAGCGGGACCAAACGGCTGCGCGGGCGCTGGTGCAGCGTCTTCAGCAGCGCCTGCACTTTGTCTTTCAGCATGCCGGGCACCAGCCATTCACAGCGTTCGTCGTTGACCTGGTTCAATACAAACAGCGGGACCGTCACCGTCAGGCCGTCTCGCGCGTCGCCGGGTTCGTGCAGGTAGGTGGCCGCGCAGTCCACACCACCCAGGCGTATCGTTTTGGGGAAGGACGCCGTCGTGATACCCGCTGCCTCATGGCGCATTAGCTCTTCGCGGGTCAGCTTCAGCAGGTCGGGCTGCTTCTTCACTTCTTCGCGGTACCAGCGCTCAAAGCTGTAGCCGCTGCACACATCGGCGGGCAACTGCTGGTCGTAAAAGGCGTAGATCAGCTCGTCGTCGACCAGCACGTCCTGGCGGCGCGCCTTGTGTTCCAGGTCTTCTACCTGTTTGATGAGTTTCTGATTCGCTGCCAAAAACGGCAGCGTGGTTTCCCATTCCTTACCCACCAGCGCTTCACGAATAAAAATTTCCCGCGCGCCTTGCATGTCGACACGGCCATAGTTCACCTTGCGCCCGCTGTAGACCACGATGCCATAGAGCGTGGCGCGCTCCAGCGCCACCACTTCGGCGGCCTTCTTTTCCCAGTGCGGGTCGAGCAACTGCTTTTTCAGCAAATGGCCGCCCACGCTCTCCAGCCACTGTGGCTCAATATGCGCAATGCCGCGGCCAAACAGGCGTGTGGTTTCCACCAGCTCAGAGGCAACGATCCACTTGCCCGGCTTCTTGTTCAGGTGCGCGCCGGGGTGCGCAAAAAACTTGATGCTGCGTGCCCCCAGGTACTCGCCGTTCTGCCCTTCTTCAAGCTTGCAGCCGATGTTTCCCAGCAGGCCGGACAACATGGACAGGTGCAATTGCTCGTAGCTGGCGGGCTTGGTGTTCAAGCGCCATTTGTGCTCGGCCACCACAGTGTGGAGTTGGGAATAAATGTCTTTCCACTCCCGCACGCGGCGAATGCTGACGAAGTTCTGGCGCAGTAGCTGCTCGTATTGGCGATTCGATAGCTTGTGCGTTGCAGCCTGCACCAATCCACCGGAGGGTGCTGGTGACTGGGCTGCGCGGGGTGCCGAAATTGAGCTACGCGACGAGGAACCCCGCGTAGCACTGGCGCCAGCGCCCGTAGCGCCCGCAACAGGGTCGTGCGAGCCACCCCGCGCATCGTTGATCCATTTCCAGAGCTTGAGGTAGCCCGTGAACTCACTCTTTTCATCATCAAACTTCTGGTGCGCGACATCCGCCTGCTGCTGCGCCTCCATGGGCCGGTCACGCACATCCTGCACGCTCAGTGCCGACGCAATTACCAACGCCTCGTCCAGCGCCTCCCTGCCACGGGCTTCCAGCAACATGCGGCCCACGCGCGGGTCCAGCGGCAAGCGGCTCAGCTCCTGGCCCAGGGGCGTCAGCTCGTTGGCCTCGTCCACCGCACCCAGCTCGTTGAGCAACTGGTAGCCGTCGGCAATCGCGCGTCCACTGGGCCGCTCCAGAAAAGGAAAGTCTTCCACAATGCCCAGGTGCAGCGACTTCATCCGCAAAATGACGCCGGCCAGCGAGGACCGCAAAATTTCCGGGTCGGTAAAGCGCGGACGTCCGTCAAACTCCTTTTGGTCGTAGAGCCGAATGCAAATGCCGTTGGCCACACGCCCACAGCGCCCGGCACGCTGATTGGCCGAGCTTTGGCTGATGGGCTCCACCAACAACTGTTCCACCTTGCTACGGAAACTGTAGCGTTTGATGCGCGCAGTACCAGCGTCAATCACGTAGCGGGTGCCGGGCACCGTGAGCGAGGTTTCCGCCACGTTGGTCGCCAACACAATGCGTCGCCCTGTGTGGCCGTCAAAAATGCGGTCTTGTTCTGCCGGGCTCAGGCGGGCAAAAAGCGGCAGCACCTCGGCGTTGCGCATCACCGGCTGGTGGCTCAGGTGCTTACGCAGATGGTCCGCCGCCTCACGGATCTCGCGCTCGCCGGGCAAGAAGACGAGGATGTCACCCTGGTTGTGCGGGTCGCGCCACAGTTCGTCCACGCCATCGGCAATCGCGTTGTTCAGATCGT
Organism: Curvibacter sp.; assembly: GCA_004293725.1. Taxonomy (GTDB): domain Bacteria; phylum Pseudomonadota; class Gammaproteobacteria; order Burkholderiales; family Burkholderiaceae_C; genus Allorhodoferax. The sequence goes on along the minus strand of REAW01000008.1, from coordinate 18,243 downwards.
ATTCACGCGACTCTTCAAATGGTCTATAGCGCTGCTCCACTGGGAACATACGGCCCGACACCATGATGACGGGTGCAGGGCCCTTCTTCGAGGCAAAGTGGTCGGCAAAGCGTTGCGCATCAATCGTGGCCGAGGTCACGATGATTTTCAGGTCCGGGCGGCGCGGCAGTATTTGGCGGAGGTAGCCCAGCAGAAAGTCGATGTTCAGCGAGCGCTCGTGCGCCTCGTCGATGATGATGGTGTCGTAGGCATTGAGTAAAGGGTCAGTCTGTGTCTCGGCCAGCAAGATGCCATCGGTCATCAACTTGACGGACGCGTCTTTGCTCAAACGGTCCTGAAAACGCACCTTGAAACCCACCACATCGCCCAGTGGCGTCTTCAGCTCTTCGGCAATGCGCTTGGCTACGCTGGAGGCGGCGATACGCCTAGGCTGCGTGTGGCCAATGAGTTTGCCGCGCTGGCCTTCGGGGTAATTGAGCTTGCCGCGCCCCATCGCCAAGGCGATCTTGGGCAGCTGGGTGGTCTTGCCAGAGCCGGTTTCCCCACAGACGATGACCACCTGGTGCGCCGCAATGGCGTCCATGATTTCGTCGCGTTTGCCCGACACCGGGAGCGACTCTGGGAATTCGATTTGCAAGGGGCTGGCAGTCAAGGGCTGGTCTTCGTAGAGAATTGCGGATTATCCCAGCCCTTACCACCCTTTACCCGACCGCCCACACGCCGCAATGACCTCTGTCTTCAACTTCACCTTTGTCCCTTGGTTCCGGTCGGTGGCGCCCTATATCCACAAGTTCCGCAACCAGACCTTTGTGGTGGGCATTGCGGGCGAAGCCATTGCCGCGGGCAAGCTGCCGCATCTGGCCCAGGACCTGGCCATGATCCAGAGCATGGGCGTGAAGATTGTGCTGGTGCATGGTTTCCGTCCGCAGGTGAACGAGCAGTTGGCAGCCAAAGGCCACACGCCCAAGTACAGCCACGGCATCCGGATTACCGACGAAGTGGCGCTGGACTGCGCCCAAGAGGCTGCGGGCCAACTGCGCTATGAGATTGAAGCGGCCTTCAGCCAAGGCCTGCCCAACACACCCATGGCGGACTCCACGGTGCGCGTGATCTCGGGCAACTTCATCACGGCACGGCCCGTAGGCATTGTCGATGGCGTTGACTTCCAGCACAGCGGCTTGGTGCGCAAAGTGGACATTGCCGGCATTTCCAAAACGCTAGACATGGGCGCCATGGTGTTGCTGTCGCCTTTTGGCTTTTCTCCTACTGGCGAGGCTTTCAACCTGACGATGGAGGAAGTGGCGACCAGCGTGGCTACCGCCCTGCAGGCCGATAAGCTGATCTTTTTATCCGAAGTACCGGGTATCCGCATGGACCCGACGCTCCCGGCCAGCGAAGACAACCCCATCGACACCGAGTTGCCCCTGGCCGCTGCGGAACAATTGCTCAAAGAGCTGCCCGCAGCCAATTTGCCAACCGACACCGCGTTTTACCTGCAGCACTGCGTCAAGGCCTGCAAAAACGGGGTGGAGCGCAGCCACATCATTCCGTATGCCGTAGACGGCGCCATCTTGCTGGAGGTGTATGTACACGATGGCATTGGCACCATGGTGGTGGACGAAAAGCTGGAGAGCCTGCGCGAGGCCACCGAAGAAGACGTCGGCGGGATCTTGCAACTGATCGAGCCATTTGAGAAAGATGGCACGCTGGTCAAGCGCAGCCGCACCGAAATTGAACGGGACGCCGGCAACTACACCATCATCGAGCATGACGGCGTGATCTTTGCCTGCGCTGCGCTCTACCCTTACCCTGAAGCCAAGACGGCCGAAATGGCGGCGCTAACCGTTTCCCCCGATGTGCAGGGCCAGGGCGACGGAGAACGGGTGCTCAAACGCGTGGAGCAGCGCGCCAAGGCAGCAGGGCTGGACAGTATCTTTGTCCTCACCACCCGCACCATGCACTGGTTTATCAAGCGCGGCTTTGTGCAAGTAGACCCAGACTGGTTGCCCGAGGCACGCAAGCGCAAATACAACTGGGACCGCAAGAGCCAAGTCTTGGTGAAGAAGCTTGGTTGATATGGGTCAAGAGTGAGGTGGTGCAGGAGTCACAAAATCGACATAAATCATATGGAGAAGTTTGTGACTGCTACCGCCAAATCAAAGCCTGCCAAGGCACTGACCAGCCGCACGACCCGACGCGGTGACACCGTCGATGCAAAGACTCCTGGCAGCATTGCCAAGCGGGTATCCAGTGACCGACTGGATGCCGCGCAAGGCGCCCAGCAAACAGCGGTGCACCACATACTGGCGGGCACCAAGAACAAGGCCCAGGCCCTAAAGACCATTCTGGAAGGCAGTTCACCAGATGATGTGGCCGAAATCCGGAAAATGCTGGCGCATAACCAGCAGCTACTGGGCGCAGAAAGCATCCAACCCGATGAGGAGTTAGCCCCCGACTGGCGCACCGGTGGCTATCCGTACAAAAACCTGATGTCACGCAAGCGGTACGAATCGCACAAGTACCAACTGCAAGTGGAATTACTCAAACTCCAGATGTGGGCTAAAGAGACTGGGCAGCGCATCATTATTCTTTTTGAGGGGCGTGATGCCGCAGGCAAAGGCGGGGCGATCAAACGGTTCATGGAGCACTTGAATCCGCGCGGTGCCCGGGTGGTCGCGTTGGAGAAGCCTAGCGAAAACGAGAGAGGTCAGTGGTACTTTCAGCGCTATGTGCAACATCTGCCAACGGCGGGGGAAATCACCTTGTTTGACCGCTCTTGGTACAACCGCGCTGGGGTGGAGCGGGTAATGGGGTTTTGCTCGGACACTGACTACGAAGAGTTCATGCGCCAAGCCCCTTTGTTCGAGAGACAGTTGGTACGCAGCGGCATCCACCTGATCAAATTTTGGTTCTCGGTTAGCCGCAAAGAGCAACGCCGCCGCTTCAAAGAGCGAGAGTTGCACCCACTTAAGCAGTGGAAACTAAGCCCGATTGATCTGGCCTCGCTTGATAAATGGGACGACTACACCAAAGCCAAGGAGGCCATGTTTTTTGAAACCGATACGGCAGATGCGCCATGGACGGTCATCAAGTCAGACTGCAAAAAACGCGCGCGTCTTAACGCTATGCGTTATGCACTGCACAAACTACCCTATGCCAATAAAGATGACAGCAATATAGGCCCCATCGACAGTCTGCTCGTGGGGCGCGCACACGTGGTGTACGAGCGCGGTGAGCGCCCTGGCGGCGCCATTCTTTAGCGCTTGCGGGCGCTGCGCCAAACCATCAGCGACCCCAGTGCGGCGAAACCGGAAAAGCACAGGAACGACCAGTTGGCGATAGTGGCGCCCAAAAAGGTCCAATCGATCTTGCTGCAATCTCCCCCGCCACGGAAGATCATGGGCAGGGCGCGCTTGAGAGGGAAGGTTTCAATCATGCCGTACAGGTCGCGTCCGCAGGACATCACCTCGGGTGGGTACCATTGCAGCCAGCTCTGGCGGGCCGCCACATACGCGCCCAGCACGGCAAAAATCGTAAGGAGCACGCCGCCACCAATGTGCAAGCCTTTTCGGCCGCTAGCTGCCGTCAACGCTGCGCAGACAGCCACCAAAATGAGAGCATAACGTTGCACAATGCACATGGGACAAGGCTCCAATCCCACCACATGCTGCAAATACATGCCATATGCCAATAGCGCCACACACGCCAATGCCAACAGGCCATACACGCGGCGCGGCGTGTGATCCATCCAATCCAGTACCAGTTTCAAAATGCACGTCCTAACCAAAATTCATTCGAAGTTCAAACTTTCGCTGGGTTGGTGCCAGCCTTGCGTCCGAAGTTCCCCGGTCCGCCGAGGGATGTCGCAAACCGAATAAGATTCGCGCTTCTGATTTTCACACTATTCACACAAGGTAAACCATGGCACGCACCGTTAACTGCATCAAGCTGGGCAAAGAGGCTGAAGGCCTAGACTTTGCTCCCTACCCCGGTGAACTGGGCAAGCGCATCTGGGAAAGCGTGAGCAAAGAAGCCTGGGCAGGCTGGCTCAAGCACCAGACCATGCTGGTCAACGAGAATCGGCTGAATTTGGCCGATCTGCGCGCGCGGCAGTATCTGGCCCGTCAGATGGAAAACCATTTCTTCGGCGATGGCGCCGATGCAGCACAAGGCTACGTGCCCCCTAGCGCCTGAGTTGCGCATGGATGACGCAAGCACCCTGCCCCAGCGCCTGCTTGCGTCGTCTGCACTTCCTTACAGCTGGGCCGATCTACCGGCCTGGACGGTGTTGGACACCGCCTTCGATTCCCTCGCACCTTTTTTGCACTGTTGGCACACGTGGCTGTCAGATGCCCGACGCCCCCGTATGTTGCATTACGTGGGCATACTGCCAGTGGCTAGGGCGCACCACTTGCCTGCACTCGCCCGACAAGCCGCCCAAGCGACGCCGCAGTGGGTTCCATTGGCCGATTCATTGGCAGCAAGCTGTGCAGGCTTGGGCGATGGACAACACCGCATATTGCTGGCCCAAGGCCAGCTCTCTCTCACGTTATGTGTTGGAGACACCGCTGCCCTGCTTGCGGAGCAGAATTTTCTGGCCAACACGGTATGGGTCCACGGCACGCATGCCCTTTGGGACAAGTGGCGCATCAAATCGTTGGCGCGCTGCAGCCAGCGTGGTGCCTACTTGGCTATTTATTCCTTGGCACCTGGCGCTCAGGCCAACCTGAATGAAGCAGGTTTTGTGGATGTGCAACACGACGGCAATAGCTTGCAAGCGCGCTTTCAACCGCGTTGGTCTCTGGGTGCACGCGATCTAACACTGGCATACCCAACTCCACAGCGTTGCACGGTCATTGGAGCCGGAATTTCCGGCGCCAGCGTTGCCTATGCTTTGGCGCGCCGCGGATGGCAGGTGGTGGTGCTGGATCAGCATGCGGCACCTGCTTGCGGGGCTTCTGGCTTGCCGGCCGGGTTGGTGGTGCCGCACATATCGGCGGATGACAGCCCACGCTCGCGTATGTCCCGGGTGGGTGCCAGGCTGATGTTGCAGCATGCAAAAGCCTTGCTGCAAGAAGGATCAGACTGGCAACGATCGGGCGTACAAGAACTAAACCTGGAACAAGGCAGCGCCCACTGGCACGCTGAAGGTGCCTGGATTCGCCCGAGCCGCTTGGTACAGGCGTGGCTCCACCATCCGGCCATTCGCTGCCATTTTGGTGCCCGGGTCACTGGCCTTCAGCAACACGCGGGTGTGTGGCGGCTTTCGGGAGACGACGGAGCCATCTGGTCAGAATCTGAGGTGGTGGTACTGGCCAATGCTACGGGTTGCGTCCCCTTGATGATGGCGCCCAAGCACGCGCACCATTTAGGAGTGGGCTTGGTCGAACGACTGGAAATGCTGCACGCAGTGCATGGCACGGTAAGTTACGCCGTTCACCAGAGGCTACCGCCAGCAGACAATTGGCCAACGCACCCTGTGAATGGCCATGGCAACTTCTTACCCCAGGTTCCACTCGACGGTGGGGTGGTTTGGTTGGCAGGATCGACTTTCGAGCCCGACCGCATTCCCGAGCAAGCCGGCCACCGGCTAGCCCCTGTCTCCGAACAACACCGCGCGAATGCCCAGCGACTGTGCGAATTGCTGCCCGCTGTGGGCGCAGAGCTTGCGAGCGCATTCGCACGAAGCGAAGTACAGCATTGGTCCGCCACGCGTTGTGTAACGCATGACCGCTTGCCCTGGGTGGGCGCCTTGCAAGATACGACGGATGGAGTTCCTCCGTCACTCTGGATACATGCGGGGATGGGCGCGAGAGGACTGACGTTTTCAGCGCTCGGCGCTGAGTTGCTTGTGGCATGCATAGGAGGCGAACCTTGGCCGATAGAAGGCAATTTGGCACGCAGCCTGGATGTGCGACGGCCCAAGCGACGGCGCAATGGCGGTGCCTAAACCCGCTGCAGCAAACCAATTACCTGCATGGGGTTGAAGGGAATCTCCAAAAGACCAATACATCCCATACGCTCCGCCAAGTTGGAGGCCTTCCAGCTGGAATCTGCTGATACGGCGATGGCGCTGCGGACGGGCTTTTCCAAATCTTGAAGATGTTTGACAAGCACCCAAGGATCGCTACCTGTCGTGTTTACGTATGCCAGCACAACGTCGTAGTCCCGTGCTTTCACGCTATCGTCCATGTGCTCCAGTGTTTGCACTTCGTCAACAACCGTAATGCCAGCCAAGGCCAAGCGGGCGCGAAGATACAAGCGAACGTCCTTGGGCAGTCCGGCCAACAAGGCTAGTTTGACGCCAGGAGGCATCTGCGTGTGCACCTCTGTTTCGTCAGAACCCAGATCGTCGTCACTCTGGGCTACTACAAACAGCTCGTCTAGCAGCCCTACGAGGGCGGCCCATTCCACCGGCCGGGGTACCGTGCGCCATGCAAGCTGCGGTGCCTCGCTACCCACACATATCATTTTGAGGTTGTGATTGAAGCTGGGTGACACCAACTCCAGACCCGCCTCATAACTGTCTACATCAATCAGGGCCGCTTGGGCAGGGCCGGCGGACTCGGGTGTCCACAGGCTGTATTGCGGGCCCTCGCGCCCAGAAAGTCGAAACAACGTGTTGAGCGAATGTCGCTCAACATCGCTGAAGCCTACTACCCTGATCAAAACTGTTGGTGTCATGCCCCTTAAGTCTAGCGCTCCTTGGTGTAAGGTTTACCCAAGGCTTTCGGTGCGACTGCCTTTCCAATAAAACCTGCCAGCAACACCACGGTGAGCAGGTACGGCAATGCCTGAATAAACTGCACAGGAACTTCACCCATCCCGGGCAGCTTTACCCCCTGCAGACGAATGGCAGCGGCATCCAGAAAACCAAACAACAAGCACGCCCAAAAGGCGCCCACGGGGTGCCAGCGACCAAAAATGAGCGCTGCAAGTGCCATGAAACCACGGCCCGCAGTCATATTCGCCGAAAAGTTGGCACTCTGCGCCAGCACCAAATAGCCGCCTGCCAATCCGCACAAAATGCCATTGAGCGTAAGAGCCGCATAGCGCAGGCGGGTAACCGAGACACCCGCAGCGTCCACCATTTGTGGGTTTTCTCCCACCGCACGCAAGCGCAAGCCAAAACGCGTACGAAACAGCAGCCACCAGACGGCGGGGACCAGTGCAAACGCCACGTAAACCAGTGCGTTGTGGCTCAACAAGCCTAAGCCGATCAAGTCTCCGACAAAGGGAATGGACTGCACCGATACTTGGAGCTCGGGGAATAGAGGCTGTATCCGCACGACGTCGCTCACGGGAGGGGTTTGTCCGCCTTGCTCAAACCAAGCGATACCCAAGACCACGGTCATCCCTGCGGCAATAATATTAATTGCCACCCCGGACACTACTTGATCCCCTTGGTGACTGACACATGCAAGCCCATGCATCCAAGACAAAGTAGTGGCCACCAAAATCCCTACAAATAGGGCCAAGGCAGTGGACTCATACATGGCTCCACAAGCCCCAGCAGCAAAGGCGGCAAACAGCATCTTTCCCTCAAGACCGATATCGACCACACCAGAGCGCTCAGATAGCAGCCCCGCTAGGGCGCACAAAACCAGCGGTGTTGATACGCGCAGGGTGGACGCCAGCATGGCGTAAATCAGGGACTCATCCATGGTGCACTCCCACCTTGAACACGCGGGCAAGTATCCAACCTAATCGCGGCGCAATGACATACGCCATGGCCCCAGAGAAAAGCACGATAAAGCCTTGCAACATCACCACCATTTCCCGGCTGAAACCAGTCACTTCAAATGCCACTTCAGCCCCTCCTTGGAACAAGGCACCAAACAACACGCTGGCCAACACAATACCGACCGGATGGTTGCGCCCCATCAGTGCGACCGCAATCCCGGTAAAGCCGGCACCGCTGACAAACTCCAACAGCAATCGGCCGTTAACCCCTGCAATTTCATTCATGCCTACCAAGCCAGCCAGACCACCCGAAATGGCCATTGCGATGATGACTTGATGTTGGGCATTGATACCAGCGTACCCGGCAGCACTGGCGCTGGAACCCACCGCTCGCAGGTGATAGCCAGCGCGCGTACGCCACAAAAACAAGTACACGCCTATTGCAGCGGCAAACGCCAAAAACAAACTCACGTTTAACGGAGAAGCGGACCACTCAATCCCCAGCCAAGCCAGTGCCTCATGCATAGGAGGCAATTTGGCCGAATCCGCAAAGGCAGCGCTCTCCACCGACATAGATCCGGCCGGGCGCAAGTGATTTACCAAGAGATACACCAACAAACTACTAGCAATGAAATTGAACATGATGGTAGTGATCACCACATGGCTACCACGGTAGGCTTGCAAATAAGCGGGTACCGCCGCCCACGCAGCGCCAAACAGCGCGCCAGACAACACCATCAGGGGTAGCATGATCCAAGCAGATAAAACAGGCGACAACCACAAGGCCACTAGGCCCACGCCCAAGCCACCCAAAATAGCCTGCCCCTCACCACCGATGTTAAACAGGCCCCCGTGAAACGCAACAGCTACCGCCAACCCCGTAAAGATAAACGTGGTGGCGTAGTAGAGCGTGTAACTAATGCCGCGCTGGGTACCGAAAGCGCCATGGATCAGCACCGAAATGACTTCAGAGGGGTTCTGCCCCACCAATGCCACCACACAGGCGGCAGCAAGAAGCGCCACCATCAGGCACACCGCCGGCAGCAAAACCAAGTCTGCCCAGCGTGGCAAGGGGTGAGACGTGCTCATTGACCACCTCCGGTCATCAACAAGCCCAAACCAGCTTCGGTACAGTCAGCGATTGCCAACTCCCCTGTTACCCGCCCTTGGTTCATCACAATTACCCTGTCTGACAACGCCAAAATTTCATCCAGCTCGCTAGAGACCACCAGCACAGCACAGCCGGCATCGCGCATGGCCCGCAGTTGGCTATAAATAAACTCAATTGCCCCGATGTCGACGCCCCGTGTAGGCTGGCCCACCAACAGCACTTTGGGCGCCTGTCCGATCTCACGCGCCAGCACCAGTTTTTGTTGATTACCGCCGGAAAACTTGCTGCTGATCAGTTCTGGGTCTTGCGGGCGCACATCAAAGCGTTCCATCATGTTTGACGTCGCCACGCGCATACGGCCATGATCCATCCAGCCATGGCGCGAGTACTCAGGGAGATTGTCATAGCCCAACACCGCCGACTCCCAAGCCACGAAATCCATCACCATCGCGCGGGCATGCCGATCCTCGGGCACATGTGCCAGGCCCAATGATCGTGCGGTACGAGGATCCATCCAATCCGTGCCCACAAATTGACGGTCGCCTAATTGCAAACTGCCCTCTTGCGGAACCAGGAGTCCAGAAAGGACGTCCAGCAATTCGCTCTGCCCGTTGCCAGACACACCCGCAACACCCACGATTTCGCCGGCCCGTAACTGCAAGCTGAGACCATGTAGACGCATGACCTGCATGGTGTCCCGTACCACCACACCCTTGGCTTCCAGCAACACCTCGCCCACGGGTCGCGCTTGCTCATCAAGCCGGCCCATATGCACCTTGCGCCCCACCATGGCCTCAGCCAGTTTTTCGATGGAAGCCTGGGCAATCGGCAGTTCATGCACCACACGACCACCGCGCATCACCGTCACCTGGTCACACAAGCTCATTACTTCTTTTAGCTTGTGGGTAATCAACAAAATGGTGGTGCCTTGCTCGCGCAAAACGCGCAGCACCTTGAACAAGTGCTCGGTTTCTTGCGGCGTAAGCACCGCCGTGGGCTCATCCAGAATCAGGACTTTGGCGCCACGGTACAGAGCCTTCAAAATCTCCAGACGCTGGCGGTCGCCCACAGGCAAATCGCCCACCAAAGCGTCCAGCTTGACCAGTAAACCGGTGGCCTGCATCAGGCCATCAAGTTTGCTGCGTACCGTGTTGTCGGCCTTTTGCAAGAGCCAATGCGGCTCAGCGCCCAGCATCACATTTTCCAGTGCGGTCAAGGTCTCTACCAGCATAAAGTGCTGGTGCACCATGCCAATGCCTTGGGCGATGGCGTCATCCGCATTGCGGATCGTGACCCGTCGGCCAAACACGTCTACCGTGCCGCTGTCGGCCTGGTAGAAACCATACAGAATGGACATCAGGGTGCTTTTGCCGGCACCGTTCTCTCCAACAATTCCATGCACAGTGCCGGGAGTCACGCACAACTCAACGTCGGCATTGGCCGCCACCGCACCAAAGCGCTTATTGATGCCTTGCATATGGACGGCCAACGGGCCGTCACGGGGGCTCAAACTATCAGCACTCAAATCCTGCTCCTGTTGGGGATCTTGCAATGAAGTGAAAAGCCCACGGCACTGTGCAGCACCGCGGGCTTTTATTGATTCGGTCAAAACGAGGCCTTGACTGCCCCATTCAGACCCGCTTACATCAGAACTTGCAGGCGTTATCGGCCATGAAGTCGGCAACCTTGATCTTGCCGCTGATGATGTCGGCCTTGGCAGCCTCCACCTTCTTCTTCATGTCCGCAGTAACCAACTTGGCGTTGTTGGCATCCATTGCGTAGTCAACGCCGCCTTCCTTCAGGCCCAACACGGAAATTCCTGGTTTGTGGCCCTTGGCCACGTTGTAAACCGCAACGTCTACACGCTTGAGCATCGAGGTCAGCATGGTGCCTGGTTGGATGTGGTTCTGGTTGCTGTCCACACCGATAGCCAATTTACCGCTGTCTTTGGCGGCTTGGTACACACCAATACCCGTGCCACCTGCGGCTGCAAACACAACGTCCACGCCTTGCGAGAACTGCGCCTTGGCCAACTCACCGCCACGTGCGGGGTCGTTCCAGGCCGCACCTGTGGTACCCGTCATGTTGCCAATCATTTCTGCCTTGGGGTTGACGAACATCGCGCCTTGTTTGTAGCCGCACTCAAATTTGCGGATCAAGGGAATGTCCATGCCGCCCACAAAACCGACTTTGCCTGTCTTGCTGGCCAATGCAGCCATTGCACCCACCAAGAAACTACCTTCTTGTTCCTTGAATACAACGGACTGCACGTTAGGCAGATCCACGACCATATCGATGATGGCAAATTGCAGCTTGGGGAATTCCTTGGCTACTTTCTCGATGCTGGAAGCTTGGCCAAAACCAATGCCGATGATGGGGCTGGCGCCGCGCTCAGCCATGCGACGAATCGCCTGCTCACGCTGCGACTCGTTGGTGATTTCGAAGGACAGGTACTTCTTACCGGTTTCTTTCTTCCATTTTTCGATACCGGTGTAAGCCGCTTCGTTGAAGGACTTGTCAAACTTGCCGCCCATGTCAAACACAACGGCAGGATCGGCAGCAATTGCCTGGAAGCTGGCAGCCAAAGTGGCGGCCAACAGGCTCAAGTGCATAGTAGTTTTGATGTTCATAGTGTCTCGCAATTCCACATGTAGTTAAAAAACACGGCTCTCAATATAAGCCAAGAATACTCTCGCACCGAACTGTCACCATCAGTGCTTATCCCGATATAAGGATATCGTTATAACCCACTTTCCATTTCAAGCATTCAACTTTTTACCGCTCAAACGCCTGAAACACCGGCTAATTCGGCCCCTACCGCACTGGCCAGTCGCGCATTGTTCAGCACCAACTGAATATTGGCCGCCAAACTATCGCCACCAGTAATTTCGCACACACGGGCTAACAGAAAAGGTGTGGACTCTTTGCCGCCAATGCCCTGCGCCAGCGCTTCCGCCAGTGCCTGCTCGATCGCCGCGTCGATCGCGGCCCTCGGCATGGCATAGGCGTCAGGAATGGGGTTAGCAATGACCATGCCACCCTTCAGAGACATGCCCCACTTCACATGCAAGGCACGCGCAATCTGCTGGGGCGTATCCAACCGGTAATCCACCGCGTAAGCGCTATCGCGTGTAAAAAATGCTGGCAAGGCATTGGTCTGGTAGCCCACCACGGGTACGCCATGGGTTTCAAGGTACTCCAGCGTCAAGCGTAAATCGAGGATGGATTTGGCCCCTGCGCAGACCACCGCCACCGGAGTCTGGGCCAACTCCTGCAAATCGGCCGACACATCAAAACTTTGCTGCGCACCACGGTGTACGCCGCCTATGCCACCTGTAGCAAACAAGCGAATGCCGGCCATGGCGGCGATGATCATGGTCGAAGCCACGGTTGTAGCACCCGTTGCGCCCGCTGCCACGATGAAAGGAACATCGCGGCGACTGACCTTCACCACGTCGCGACCCGACTTGCCCAGCACCTCAATTTCGGCTGGAGACAAACCCGCCTTCAAGCGACCGTTCACGATAGCAATGGTCGCAGGAATCGCCCCGTGGTTGCGCACTTCCTGCTCCACTTGCAATGCAGTGGCAACGTTTTGCGGATAGGGCATGCCATGGGAGATGATGGTCGATTCAAGCGCCACGACAGGCTGCTTGGTATCCAGTGCGTGCTGCACTTCGGGGGCAATATCAAGGTATGGATTCAGGGTCATATAGCTACAAAAAAAAACTTAGGCCGTTACGGCGGTCAATCGGCACTGCACCGCTGCCTGCGACAGATCCGGTGCGTTGGCGAATGGACTGGAAAGAGTGATCTCGGCACAGGCCATGGCGTATTCCACACTACGGGGCAAAGAAAGCCCCTGAGCATAGGCATGCACCAGACCGGCCAACAGTGCGTCACCTGCACCAGAAGTGTTGATGACTGGCACAGTGGATGCAGCACACTGGCCGGTGCTGCCATCGGTATCGCACCACACCACACCCAAGCTGCCCAGACTCAACACGACACGCTGCACACCCAAGCCATGCAACACTGCGGCGGCATGCAATCCGCTGTCCGCCGTGTCGACCACTGTGCCACTGAGCGCTTGTGCCTCCAGTCGGTTGACTTTAAGGGTGTGCACGCGCCCCAATGCCGGGAGCAGGCGCTGGCATTTGGCTACCGACACCGCATCTACAAACACTGGCTGGCTCGCGCTCTCCAACAGCCAAACCAAAGTGGGGGAGGTCAAATTGCAATCCAACACCAGCACATCGCAAACCGCTGGCATGATTTTTTTTGCCGTCAGCAACTCGGGGGTTAACCGCTCCAGTATCGCCATATCGTTCACTGCCAGCGCCATATCACCATCCGGCCCGTGCATGGAAAGGTAGGTTGCGGTGCGCTGGCCGGCCAACATTTGAATGCTCTCTACATCAACCCCAACACTACGGGTATGGGCCACAATATCGTGCCCAAAGGCATCCGCCCCCACCACCGACACCAGGGCCACGGAAGCACCCAGCCGGGCAAGGTTTTCCGCTACATTGCGGCCCACTCCGCCAGGCGCGTAGTGAATGAGCCCTGGTGTGGAGTCACCGGGCAGCAAAGGTGTTGAAGTCCGGGCTCCAACGTCCATGTTGGCGCCACCGACCACCGCAAAGCGGGCTGTAGCAAGACTGGTCATTTGCGAGATCATTGGGGGCTATACGTCCAAGCTTATCGCTGAACCTGAAATTCGGCGTCAAAATAGACCTTCTTTGTATACAGAAAGTGCAACCAATGATACTAGTAGCTGGCTCTGCGAATCTGGACTTTGTAGTCCGTGCCCATCACATCCCCAGCCCCGGGGAAACGGTGTTGGGCCGCGACTTTAAAACATACCCAGGTGGCAAGGGTGCCAACCAAGCGGTAGCCAGCGCCAGGGCCGGTGCGGCGCCCACGCACATGTTGCTGGGCTTGGGAGATGACGCCTTTGCGGTGCCCTTGGAGGCATCTCTCCATGGAGCCTACGTGCAATTGCACACCATCCGCACGCCCGACCACCCAACCGGAACTGCCTTCATTTGCGTGTCTGACGATGCCGAAAACGCCATCACCGTCGCGCCCGGCGCGAACGCCCAACTGCGCCCAGAACACCTGCCCAGCCTGAAAGGGTTTACCCATCTCTTGCTGCAACTGGAAACTCCCATGGAGACGGTCGTTGCCTATGCCAAGGCTGCGCGTGCACAGGGTGTGGCCGTCGTACTGAATGCAGCCCCGGCGCAGCACCTGCCCGCTGAATTGCTGGCACATACTGATGTACTGGTCGTGAACGAAGGCGAGTTGGCAACGGTAGCAGGCCACAACGGAAGCATTGCCGAGTGTCTGTCGCGTATCGATGTGCCCACTGTAGTAGTCACCTTGGGGCACCATGGCTGCTGCGCGCGCCAGCATGGTGCATTTATTCTGCAAGGGGCTTTTCCTATCAAACCCGTGGACACCACAGGCGCAGGGGACACCTTTTGCGGCTGTCTGGTAGCCGCCATGAGCCGGGGCTTGGGTCTGCAAGAAGCACTGCAATTTGCAAGCGCTGCCGGTGCTATCGCCTGCACTCGCTTGGGAGCCCAGTCCAGCATCCCCGAAGCGGCAGAGGTTTCGGCCTTTATTGCCCAACATCCCAAAACATCTGCCGAAGCCGATCAAACACTGCGTGCTTTCTGCGGCCTCCCTTCACTTTAAGCATCCACCTTTTAACCGAGACACTTGTATGAGCAACATCCCCGCACGCAAAGTAATTTATGACACCGACCCTGGTGTGGATGACGCCATGGCGCTCTACTACGCGTTGGCGCATCCCGGTATCGACGTAGTGGGCATCACCACCACATTTGGCAACGTAACGGTGGAACAAGCCGCGATCAATGGCCTTTATCTGACTGAAATCGCGGGCAAAAAAATCCCAGTGACTCTGGGCGTGAAGACCCCTTGGCTCAAAGCCCCCGGCACGCCGCCCGACTTTATTCACGGTGGCGACGGCCTGGGCAACCTACCGAGCCGGGTTCCCACCACCAGCGTGCTGGACCCGCGCCCTTCGGCCCAGTTTATTGTGGACATGGCACGTGCGCATCCCGGTGAGATCACTCTGGTGGCAGTCGGCCCACTGGGCAACCTCGCTACCGCACTCAAGCTGGAGCCGAATCTGCCCAAGCTGCTGCAAGAAGTCATCATCATGGGCGGCACAGTGGTCGAACCGGGTAACGTGTCCCCCGTGGCCGAAGCCAATATCTGGAACGACCCCCACTCCGCTGACTTTGTGTTCACCGCCGGCTGGAAGCTCACCATGGTTGGCTTGGACGTGACACACCAACTCATCGTTCCTCTGGCGCTCTTCAAGCGGGTGGCAGACCACCATAAACATGTCGCCACCGACGTGCTCCACCACGCGGTTAGCTTCTATGCCGACTTTTACAGCGGCTTGTATCCGCATGTTGCCAAAATCCACGGTTGCTTTGGCCACGACGTGCTGGCTTTTGTGGCGCTTACCAACCCCGAGCTGTTCGAAATCCAGGCCGGCCGCGTCCGCGTGGCTCTGGATGGCCCCGCCAACGGCCAGACCATGATGCGCCGCAAGGACATCTTCTACCCCCAACCCGGTTGGGGTGACGAGGTGCCCGACACGCACGTTTGCCTGAACCTCCAGGCGGATACCGCGCGCGAACTAATCGAATCCACCCTGATGTCCAACTGGCTGTAACCAGCCCCACAGAAATCGCGAGTACACGCCATGCATTTACCCGTAGTTGACTTCACCAGCCCCACCGCGCCGCAAGAGTTTTGCAAAAGCCTGCACGAGACCGGCTTTGGAGTACTAAAGAACCACCCACTCCACCAAGACTTGGTTGAAGGCATTTACGCTGAATGGCTGGCTTTCTTCCAATCGGAAGCCAAAAACAAATACCCCAACGATGCCGCCAAGCACGATGGATATTTTTCGCCCAGCGTCTCAGAGACCGCCAAAAACCACACCAAAAAAGACCTGAAAGAGTTTTTCCATATCTACCCCTGGGGCAGGTACCCACAGGAAGTGAGCGATGCGGCCAAGCGCTACTACGCCCAAGCCTCTACACTGGCGCAGCAGTTGCTTGGGTGGGTAGAAGAAAACTCGCCCGCAGACGTCAAAGCCCGCTACTCCATGCCGCTACCGGCCATGATTGAAGGCTGCCAAGAAACCTTGCTGCGCGTTTTGCACTACCCCCCTCTGCGGGGCGACGAAGAACCCGACGCTGTGCGTGCCGCAGCCCATGGCGATATCAACCTACTCACCATACTGCCAGCCGCCACCGAACCCGGCCTGCAAGTTTTGGGCAAAGACAACGCGTGGCATGACGTGCCACGCGACTTCGGCCTTCTGATCATCAACATCGGGGACATGCTGGCCGAGGCATCGGGCGGCTACTACCCCAGTACGGTGCATCGCGTGCTGAACCCGACAGGGGAAGCTGCCAAAAAGCCCCGCATCTCGCTCCCCTTGTTTTTGCACCCCCGCCGCGAAGTGGTGCTGTCTGAGCGCTACACGGTAGAAAAATACTTCAACGAACGCATGGAAGAACTACGCGGTAAAAAGTATTGAGGGGTACGCTACCGAAAAGTACCCAGGCTTTACCTCCCAATTCAGGCCTCTGGCCCCTTGGCAACTCGGGTACCTTCGTGCGCACGTAAAAATTGCGCGCAAGGGACTCTCGTGGATATCAGCCAAGTACTCAAGACCAGCACCACTGGCACCCAAACCAGCACCCAGACCGCCGAGCAAAAGGCTGCCCTTGCAACCGCCAAACTAAGCCCGGCGTCCCAAGCCGCTACCAAGGCGGGTGGCCGCATACAGTCGCAGCTAGACAGCACCACGGCGCAACTTTCCGCTTACGGCAAGCTCAAATCCGCAGTGTCTGACGCACAGTTGGCCGCAAAAAACCTGAGCGCCCTGACCCCCTCCTCGTCTGCCGCCGATATCAAAACTGCCGTCAGCAAATTGATCAGCACCTTCAACACCGCCATTACCATTGGGAAAAACACCGCCAGCACCGGAGAATCAGGCGGCGCCAAGCGTGTGGGCAATGACCTGGGGCGGGCCATCAGCGGTAACCACGCGGTGGTCGATGCCATGAAGAAAATCGGCTTGCAACAACTGCCCGATGGCACCCTGAGTGTGGACACTGCCAAATTTGAAGCAGCACAGCGGGCGAACCCCAGCGGTGTTGAAGCCACGCTGGAAAAACTGGGCGCCTTGGTCAACAAGGCCACAACCAAAGAACTGGCCACGGGCAGCGCGGTGGCAGGCTCCATCGAAGCACTGAACCAGCGCGCCAGCCTGCTCAAAACCCAGAAAAACGCCATGTCCACGCTGATGCAGCAACTGGCAAACCAATCCAACAACCAGAGCCCAGGGTTTGGGGGTTACGGGGTAGCGGCCTACAAGGCCAATACCTAGTCAGCAGCCACGGTTGAAATCGATGATTGCAACGCAGTACTACTGTAGCGAACGAGTCCCATTGCCTCCATACACAACACCGACACCCATCAAACAGGCCCTCACCAACCACACCGGCTCGGAACCAACAGGGTCGATTGAGTCCCGCTTTGTTTTTCTATCGATGCCTGTTTTGCTTCAAGCGAAGCTGAACTGCCCTGGCGCCAATATGGGGTCTACACCCACCCTGATGGTCGACTTGGGGGCGAACTTGCCTTCGAGCAACAGCTTGGACAGCGGGTTCTCAATCCGCTGCTGAATTGCACGCTTCAAAGGGCGCGCGCCGAATACCGGATCAAAGCCTACTTTGGCCAGTTCGGCCACAGCGGCTTCACTCACGGCTAGTGTCAAATCCATCTTGGCCAAGCGACCCATCAGGGTAGCAAGCTGGATCTTGGCGATGGAAGCGATGTGGGCCGCATCCAACGAATGGAAGACCACGGTTTCGTCGATACGGTTCAAAAACTCGGGGCGGAAGTGGTTCTTCAGCTCGCCGGTCACGGCCTCTTTCACGTCTTCATAGTCCTGCCCCACCATGCTCTGGATAAGCTGACTGCCAATGTTGCTGGTCATTACGATGACCGTGTTCTTGAAGTCCACAGTGCGTCCCTGGCCATCGGTCAGGCGACCATCGTCCAGCACCTGTAGCAGCACGTTAAAGACATCGGGGTGGGCCTTCTCCACCTCATCCAACAGAAGCACGCTATAGGGCTTGCGACGCACGGCCTCAGTCAGGTAGCCGCCCTCCTCGTAGCCCACGTATCCGGGGGGTGCACCAATCAGCCGCGCCACAGAATGTTTCTCCATGAACTCGCTCATGTCGATGCGGATCAGATGTTCCTCGCTATCAAACATGAAGCCAGCAAGAGCCTTGCACAGTTCAGTCTTGCCCACGCCCGTGGGGCCCAGGAACAAGAAAGAACCGGTGGGACGGTTCGGGTCCGACAGGCCCGAGCGTGAA
>REAW01000038.1 GCA_004293725.1 Curvibacter sp. | reverse complement strand
TCATGGCGGTCGTCCTCAACTAACCTTGGCGGCCACGGGGCCCACGTCACGCAACAGGTTCTCGGCAATGGGGCCGCTGCGGCGCATCTGTGCTTCGCGCTCCAGCTGGCGGTTGACGATGCGCCAGTCCAAGTCCATAAAGGTCAACGGCTGCAAAGTGTCGGCAATGGCCTCGCGCAGGGTGCGGTGCAAAGAAGCCTTGGTAATAGAGCGCCCCCCCAGCCCCGCGACCACCGTGTAACCGTGTACGTGCAAGCCCGACAAGGCCAGGCGCACGTCGGTGGACACGACGCCGCCCAAGCCAACGGAAAAGCTCTTCTCCAACACCACCACACGCTCTGCTTTTTGTAGCGCTTCGCGCACAGCGGATAAGGGGAAGGGCCTGAAAGACTTTACACCCAGCACCCCAATGGATATACCCTCGGCACGCATCTCGTCAATGGTGTCTTTCAGCGTGCCAACGACCGACCCTAGTGCGACGACAATGGTTTTGGCGTCTTCTGTGCGGTAGCCGCGCACCAGCCCGCCAGAATCACGGCCAAACTGCGCTTTGAACTCTGCAGCAATGCGCGGAATCACGTCCAAGGCCATCAGCTGTTTGGCATGCGCCAGGTAACGCACTTCCATAAAGGCCTCAGGCCCCACCATGGCACCGATCGACACCGGCTCCGCCGGGTCCAACACCTGGCGCGGCTCATAGGGCGGCAAGAAGGCGTCCACCTGGGCTTGTTCGGGCATGTCCACCCGCTCGTAAGCATGGGTCAGGATAAAACCATCCATACACACCATGACGGGCATGGACAGTTCCTCGGCCAACTTGAAGGCCTGGATGTGCAGGTCCAGCGCCTCCTGGTTGCTCTCGGCAAACAGCTGAATCCAACCGCAGTCGCGCTGGCTCATGGAGTCGGAGTGGTCGTTCCAGATATTGATGGGGGCGCCGATGGCACGGTTGGCCACGGTCATCACAATCGGCAGCCCCAGCCCTGATGCGTTGTACACCGCCTCGGCCATGAACAGCAGGCCCTGGCTGGCTGTGGCTGTGTAGGTGCGGGCACCGGCTGCCGAAGAGCCAATACCCACACTCATGGCGGCAAACTCGCTCTCGACATTGATGAACTCGCAATCGGTGAGTGCACCGCTTTTCACCATCTCCCCCAAGCCTTCAACGATGTGGGTTTGCGGGGAGATGGGGTAGGCGCAAATCACCTCCGGGCGGCACATTGCCACCGCCTCGGCCACCGCGCGGGAGCCTTCCATCTGTTTAAGCATGGGCCAGCTCCTCAATTTCACGTTGGATGTAAGCGTAAGCCTCGGTCGCAGCTGCCACATTGCCATCCGCCACCTTGCCCGTGAACTTGAGGTGAATGGCGTGTGCTACGGCGTCCAGCGTGATCAGACCCGACAGTGCGGCAAAGCCCCCCAACAACACCGCATTGGGCAAGGGACGGCCCAGATGCTTGAGTGCGATCTCGGTCGCCGGCAATGTGGTCAGGCGCTCACGGCGAAACCGCGCCTCGATGGCGGCCAAACCCAAATCATGAAAACTTCGCTTGCTGTTGATGAGCACATAACCATCGGGTTGCAAGCCCTGGAAGACATCCACTTGGTGCAACAAGGTTGGATCTTGGACGATCAGCACGTCGGGCGACAAAATAGGTTCGCGCAGGCGGATCTCCTGGTCGTCGATACGGCAAAACGCGATGACCGGCGCACCCGTGCGCTCAGAGCCAAAACTGGGAAACGCCTGCGCGTGGCGCCCCTGCTCGAAGGCGGCGATCGACAACATTTCGGCTGCGGTTACTACGCCTTGGCCTCCTCGGCCGTGAATACGGATCTGCAGCATGACGCGATCTCCTGAATCGATGGACACCTGATCATTGTTGGGCGGCCCGAAGGTCAACGAACTGATGCAGATCAATCAATAGTGTTGATCGCTATGCCTAGGGTGAACCGCTTGTCACTGAATTCGCCGCTAACTTTCCGGTCATGCCCAAGGCCTGCAGGCCTTCGGTGTTTCTCGCGAATAAGTCGTTAAGCTGAAGTGGGGTAGCGCGATTGCAATGAGGCGGACAATGTCGCCATCGGACTTGTCCAATTGGACCCGGCGTTTTGGCGATGCACCGCAAAACCGGGAAACCAAGGGGAGTGCAAACCTTGCTCCTGCCAGCGAAACTCGGCGGGCGCAGGCACCAGCACATCGCCTCCTATACCCAGCCCCGCACACAGGTGCACATTGGTGTTGCTCACGCCCACCAGTCCGTCCAAGCAGGAAAGCAGGGCCAGCAGCTCTTCCAGATCCTGGTCGAGGTTGCTGGCGTCCAGCACGCGGGCCGCACCCAGACGCGCCTGCACGTGTGCCAGCTCGTCGGGCTGGAGGCCGCGTTGCAAGACCACAACCTCTACATCAAGTGGCGCCAGCAGGTTCAGCAAGTCATCCAATGGCGCGGTTTTTTGCAGCCAGCGATGGGTGGAAAAGTTCTCGTATTGGGCCTGTGTGCCAGCGCGCCAAGCTAAGCCCAGCTTGCGACGTGCGCTGGCCAACAAGGGATGCCGCTGTTGCAGTTGTGCGCGCATGACGGCACTCGCTTGCAGCGGTACTGCCGGAGGGTAGGCAGTGGTCAGCGCTTCGCCAAGGGCCAGGGGCAAATCACCGGCCAGTATGGGAATAGTGATGGGGGCAATTTGACCGGCGACAGGCGCCAGAGGTGCAAAAGCAGGCTGACTCAGCAGGGGCGCAAGCTTGGAGTTGCACAGTTGGTAGCGCACCTGGGCTCCGCGCGCGTACAAGGCCGGTAAGTAACGCATAAAAAACAATTCATCGCCAATACCTTGTTCACCCCGCACGTCGACGGCGTGGCCGCGAAGATCGGCGGGCAGCACGGGAGTGTCCGGCACCCAGTGCAGGGGTGCGCCTGCGTAGGCATGGCGGTTCAAGCGCCAGGCATAGTGCTGCCAGCCCTTTGCAAGTTGCCCTTGGCGCAGGTACACCAAAGCCAGGTTGTGGTGTGCGTCAACATGGTCGGGCTGCAGCGCCAGCGCGGCAAGCAACGCAGCTTCTGCAGCAGCAGTCTGGCCACAAAGGGCCAGGTTGGCGCCCAGGTTGTAGTGCAGTCGCACGGAGGTCGGGTGAGACTGGGAAGCCGCTTGCAAGAAGGTGACTGCCTGTTGGGGCAATCCCGCTTGTTCGTAAAACACACCCAGGTTGTATGCGGCCTCTTCGTGCCCGGGGTCCAACATGAAGGCCTTGATGAGGTACATCTCGGCTTCCGTGTGCTGGCCTGTGAGCTGCAGGGATCGGCCCAGTGTCAGCGCGTGCTCGATGGCCAGCGCAGTATCTGTTCCTGGCTCCAGGTCGTGCAGCAAGGCCACCGTGTCGGCATAGCGACCCAAGTGGAACAGGGATTCGCCCGCTAGAAAACGCCAGGACACGTTATGGGGCTGCGCATCCAGTGCCTGCGCATAGGCGTCAAACGCCTGGGCAAACTGCCGCTGAGCCAGAAACTGATCGCCCGCCAGGGCGTGGTTCAGACCCGGCGTAGCCTCAGGCATGGCGTTGCAGCGAGTAATCCGCCAGCAGGCGCTCGCGGTGCCATTCAGCGGCCATGGGGTCGTCCGCGTACTCGTGAAAACAGGGGGTTCCTAACGTCCAGTGCAACAATTTAGCGTCTGCGTTGGGGCCGAATTCCTGGGGCAACCAGTTCCATTCGCGCGGCAGGGCGCCTATCAGTTCATCAGGCAGCCAAGTGAATCGGTGCAACTGTGCGCCGGTTCCGTTTTCCACAAAGGCGGGGGTCACCACGCGGTTGGCCGGGTGCCCACAGTTCCACAGCACCAGACTGGACCAGTTTTTGCGCGGGTAGTCTTGATTTTTGGAGCCCAGGTACTTGCCTTGGGCCTTGGTTTTGTAGTCGTGCTGCACGCACATCACGGCCTTGCTGTCGTCGCGCAGCGCCCAAAGCTGGGTGATGTCTTCGCGAAGCACCATGTCCCCGTCCATAAAAAGAGCCCAACCGCTATAGCCCGTCAGGTGGGGCAGCAAAAAGCGGCTGTAGATGAACTGGTTGCTGCCGTCGGCATGGGTTTCCCGGTAGTCATCCAGGGTGTTCAGCGCCAGGGGCGTTATGGCCACCGGTTTGCGCGCGTGGCGCACGATGCTATTGGCACAGACGTGGTACGCCACCGCTTCGCGCGGGTCATAGCCAATGAAGATCCTGATCATTCCAAATGCTAGGCGGTATGCAGGTTCAGCGAACCGCCGAAAAGCGGCGGCTTTACGGACAACCGCAAAAATACCAAGGCAGGCTAGTTGGGATTTAGTCCGAATTCCAAGGGCGACTTAACGCAGCGGAGAAAGCTGGGTACGCTGGTAATCATCCGGGTCGTCCGACTTGCGCTGCGCCTCATCCGGCAAGCTGGGGGCAAGTGGCGCGGCAGAAGACGAGCCGCCGGCAGAGGATGGGCGCCTTGCATGGCGCCGATCCAGCACAGAAAGTGGCTCTTCTTCCCTCGGCGCTGGTGTGGCGTTGTGCGTCCAAACCACCGATGGCGGCAACACCGTGAACGGGCAGCCGCAATCAGGAGAAATGCGCCAGGTGATCGTGCACTTCTTGGTATGGTCGACAGTGGGCTCATAGCGGTCCAGGCCCCGCAGGAGCTGCAATTCAAGTGCACGTGCGTAGCGCAGCAGCAACTCGTTCCAGTGCATCAGCACCAATTGGATATGCAACTCTTCGCCTTGGGGACCATCGGCCACCGTGTGGGCGTCGCATGCCAGCCAGTCGGAAGGGATGCCATGGCGCCGCAAGGTATCTGTCAAAACAATGCGAACCAGCTCTCGTTGGATGTCGGCATGGGGCTTGAGACTGGAGGGCGCGAATTGGGATGCCGAGGGTGGCACAGGCCGGGATTCGCTGGCCTCGGCAGGAACAATATTTCGCAAAAATTTGAACATCCTCGTTCCTCCGTGATCTTTTGCAGTCGACTGTAGCGGATAGGCCGGGCAAATTAAAGCGATAAATGGGGTTGCGGCGCCTATTTATTGGTTCCACTTGCCATCAAGGCAGCACCAACTTGGGGCAAGCTCAATCGCCACGCACCACACCTTCGCGCCTTGGATCGGCCCCGCCAAACCATCCTGCCCCCCCACCGGACGCGGCATTGAGGTTGGCTCGCCCAATGGCTTGCAGACCGCTCACCAACACTTGTTCTCGTACTTCGTGACCACGGCCTTTGAGAGCATCCACGGTGGCCTTGGGAAATCGGTTTTCCTCCAGCAATGTGGGGGCGCCGGCTGCGGCGAAGTTGGGCAGATTGATGGCTTGTTGGGCATTCAAGCCCCAATTGAGCATGCCGTAAGTGGTTTTGGCCGTGAAGTGGATGATCAAGGCACCGCCAGGGCTTCCGCCCGTGATGACCACCTTGCCGGTGGACTTGTCAAATACGAGCGTGGGGCTCATGGAGCTACGTGGGCGCTTTCCGGGCTGCACGCGGTTTGCAGTGGGCTTGCCTGTCGCATCGTTGGGGTTGTAGTTGAAATCGGTCAACTCGTTGTTCAGCAAAAAGCCGCCGCCCGCAGATGGGTTACTTGGATTCACCATTTGGCGTGCGCCAAAGGCGGCCTCAATGGTGGTGGTCATCGACAGGGCATTGCCATACCCGTCAATGATGCTGATGTGGCTCGTGCCGTATTCGGCCTGCTCCGTTGCTTTTCCAAAGGCAGTTTTTACACCTGCAGGGTTGCCCGGCTTGGCATCCCCTTTCATGCTGGTATCAGTAATGAGCTTTGCCCGCTCGGCGAGGTAGGCAGGCGCCAGCAAGGCGGCCCAATTGCCGCCGATTTTTCCGTCTGGCGCGGGCACGAAATCTGGATCCCCCAGATACAAGCCTCGGTCTGCGAAGGCCAGGCGCGAGGCCTCGGTGTAGAGGTGCAGCCATTCGGGCCCTGGCAAGCCGTCGGCCCCAAGCCGGATGTTGCCTGCCGGGGTTTGTGCCAAGGTGCCCAAAATCTGCCCCACCGCAACCATGCCGGATGACGGCGGCGGCATGCCGCAGATGGCGTAGTCTTTGCCGGTGCTGGCTTTGTAGTCCATGCACATTGGGTCACGCTTTTTGGCCCTGTATTCGGCCATGTCGGTCATGGTCAACTTGCCAGGGTTGGTCGGGTGCTTCTGCACCTTGTCTACTATGGCTTGCGCGATGGCGCCCTCGTGCAGGGCTTTACTCCCTTCGGCGGCCAGACGCTTGAGCACATCGGCATAGGCCTGGTTGCGCAGATTGAAGCCAACGTCCCGGGCATCCCCGTCGGGTTTGAAGAAATAGGTGTTTGCGACCGGGTCTTTCTTCAAATGGGGGTCGGCTTTGACTAGCGTGTTCAGGCGCGGGCTGACCTTGAAGCCCCCTTCGGCCAAGGCAATAGCGGGCTCAAACAGCTTGGCCCATGGCAGCTTTCCGTATTGCTGGTGTGCCATTTCCAGCATGCGCATGGTTCCCGGAACGCCCACGGAGCGCCCACCAACAACGCCGTCCTCAAAGGCCATTGGTTTCCCATCTTTCATAAAGAGGTTTTCATCTGCAGAAGCAGGGGCAGTTTCGCGGCCATCAAACGCCTCGGTGGTGCGGCCGTTGTGGTGCAGCAAAAACGCGCCTCCTGCAATTCCGCTGGACTGGGGCTCTACCAAGCCAAGGACAAGTTGCACGGCCACCGCAGCATCGACCGCACTGCCGCCTGCCTTGAGCACCTGGTAGCCAGCGTCCGTAGCCAGGGGGTTGGCCGCTGCCACTGCGAATTGGGATGTGGCCCAGCCCGGCTTCTCCGTATTTCCCGACGCTCTTTCGGGCTGCATGAAGGGCTGGTAGCTAAAACTGGTCGGCCCTGTTGCACAGGCGGCCAAAAGCGTTGCAACAGCGATGGCGGATAGGCAAAAGGTGCGGCGGATAGGGGCCATGCGTTTCTCCCAGGGTTGTTTCAGATAGCCAGTCTAAACACTCTTGCCCCCTGTGTATGCTCCCATTGCATACGCTGCTCCATCCCGCGCGGTACAGCGAAGTGATTTCGACTTTCCGTGGAGCTTTTATCACCCACCTATTGGCATTGGGCCAACGATTTATGAACAACACCATTCAGTTTGGCTTGCAAGGCAAGGTCGTCATCATCACCGGGGGCGCGCAAGGCATTGGAGCCGCTTGCGCCGAGCGGTTTGCGCGCGAAGGCGCAAAGGTAGTGGTTGCAGATGTGAACGATGCAGTCGGTGAAGCTTTGGCCCAGAAGCTGCAAGCCATTTATGTGCATTGCGATGTCAGTGACAAAAGCGACATCGATGCGTTGGTAACCAAGACACTTGCAGCACATGGCGTTATCGACATTTTGGTGAATAACGCGGGCATTTTTAAGGCTGCACCTTTTTTGGAGGTGAGTGAGGCAGACTTTGACGCGGTCATTGCAGTCAATCTCAAAGGAAGTTTCTTGATGGCCCAGGCCGCTGCACGCGCAATGGTCGCACATCAAACGCATGGCAGCATCATCAACATGAGCTCGGTCAATGGTGTTTTGGCCATTCCATCCATCGCCAGTTACAACATGAGCAAAGGCGGGATCAATCAGCTTACGCGGGTGGCCGCATTGGCTTTGGCGGATTTTGGAATTCGGGTGAATGCCGTGGCTCCGGGAACCATCGCTACCGAGTTGGCGGCCAAGGCGGTTTTGACCGACGACGCAGCCAAGGCAAAAATCATGAGCCGCACCCCGCTGCGCCGATTGGGCGAGCCCTCCGAAATTGCCGATGTAGTGGCCTGGCTTGCGAGCGATGCCGCTAGCTATGTCACAGGAGAAGTCGTTACGGTTGACGGTGGGCGCATGGCACTGAACTACACGGTCTAGGCGCTGCACCTCACAAAATACCATACGGTATGGTATGCTTTGGGCATCTTCACTTTTGTACGGTATGTGTCATGTGGTTCTCTCAGCGAACAGGTTGGTTATTGGTCGGCATTGGACTCATCCATTGCGTGATTGGCGTGCTCTTGAGTTGGAGCATTCTTGTAGATTGGCATGCCAGCGGCTGGTGGCACAGTATCGAAAACCGCCAAGGCCTGCACATGGATCGTTTCGCCGCCTTGTGGTTTCAAGTGTCTGGCGTCAGCTGGGTGATGATGGGCTGGCTCATGCAGCAATGGCTGAATCGCTTCGGCACGCTGCCAAAGAATTTTGGCTGGGCGCTTTTCGGAATGGGCCTGTTGGTAGCGTTTGTGCTGCCGATCTCCGGGGCCTGGTTGTTTTTGCCCTTGGGCTTGTTGGTGGCATTTCATCCCCAGCGCTCTGCAACACATTAAGGGCGTCGCCTTATGCAACTCTCCCGCGCCCAATGGTTGGACCAAGGTCTGCTCACCCTGGCTGAGAAGGGCCCTCAGTTCGTCAAGATCGATGTGCTTTGCCAAGAGCTTGGCGTCACCAAGGGTTCGTTCTACCACCACTTCAACCATCACGCAGACTTTGTCAGCGGCTTGCTCGACCACTGGGAGTCCACCCACACCCGTCAACTCATTGAAACCGTAGCGGGGGTTGCAACCACGCGTGAGCGCGCTGAACGCCTGAGCCAACTTGTCTACAGCAAGGACATGCGCCCCGAAGTGGCGATGCGCGCCTGGGGGAAGAGCCATCCAGAGGTGGCGGCGCGGGTGAACGCAGTGGACGCACAGCGCCTGAAGTACCTGACGGAGTTGGCGGTTTCCATGGGTGCCAACGAAAAACAGGCCCAATTGTTAGCCCGCATGGGTTACGCCCAGTTGGTGGGCATTCAACACCTGCATGAATACATCACTGCAGATGAAGCTGCTGAAATGGACCAAGCGTTGCACGCCATGGTTTACGCCCAAATACAAGGACATTCATGAACTTGCAAAACATTTGGCTGGTCGCAGCCACCCTGGATTTTGGTGCTGCACTCCTGCATCTGGCCATCATTGCCGGTGGGCCGTCTTGGTACCGTTTTTTTGGCGCTGGCGAAGGTATGGCCTCGATGGCTGCGCGTGGCCACCCGTGGCCCGCCATAGTGACTGCCTGCATTGCCTTCGGTTTGGCGATCTTTGGCGCCTACGCGATGACCGTTGGCGGGTTCTTTAGCCAACTGCCTTGGCCCAAGACCATCCTTTGGGGCATCACCGGCATCTACGGCTTGCGTGCAGCAATTCCATTCATCTTGGCACCATTTATGGCATCCATGCGCACGCCATTTATGCTTTGGTCATCTGGAGTTTGTGCGATTTTTGCTTTGGCGCACTATGGCTGCTTGATGGTCCAAGCCAAAGAATAGGTAACTCAGTACACCGCCGTCATACGCCGTCAGGTGCGCCTTGGCCCCACATCCGGAAGGGATGTACGGCCAGATTGGAGTTGAAGTAACGCGCATCATGTGTCACTTCGTCACCCAACCACGGAGGTCGCTCGAACACCTGATCTTCTGATGTCAGTTCTACCTCGGCCACCACCAAACCCGCGTTGTCACCGGCGAACCAATCAACCTCCCACCTAGTGCCGGCATGGGTGAGCACAAAGCGGGTTTTTTCGATCCATGGCCCGTCGCACAGCGCGAGTAGCGCCTGGGCATCTGCCAGGGGAATGGCGTATTCAAATTCGGCACGCGTTGCGCCTACGTTGGCGCCCTTGATGGTCAGAAATGCGGACTCCCCAGCCACGCGCACCCGCACGGTACGGGCCTTGTCGCGGTTCAGGTACCCCTGTCGGTACAGGACACCAGGAACCTGTTGCCATGCATTGCCAGTAACCAAAAATTTGCGTTCAATTTCTACAGCCATGGTGACACGTGCCCCTGCCAGAAAAAAGGTGCCGTGGCTACACTGTGGGCACCATGCCCGACAACCGCCCCGTACCCCCCGAAGTGTGCCCGTTATGCGGGCAAGGTAACCAGTGCGCCATGGAGGTAGAACGCGCCACGGGTCTCAAGCAACCACCCTGCTGGTGCACCCAAGCCCAATTCAGCCCCGAATTATTGGCGTCCGTTCCATTGGAAACGCGGGGCAAGGCCTGCATTTGCGCCGCCTGTGCCGCAGGGGGGCAAACCACATCGTCTATTCGACCCGATGCAACGCGGCCAAATTGATCAAAGCAGACAGCACTTCTGGCTTGAAACCCACACGGTTGCGATCGGTATCACTGTAGCCGCCACTCAGCACCAGGCTCTGCAAGTACTCCACGCAATCCCGGTGGCCCCAAAATCTCTGGATAGACGCGGCAATGCGCGCGTGGTGCAGGGCAATGATGGCCATCTCGATGTCAACCCGTGCCTGCAATGGCCTCTCATGGAGAGGCATGGGCCGTGTGGGCAAGTCTTCCTCTTCCCACTGCAATGAGGGAAAGCCCGTTTCTTGAAAGGAAGAGTCTTTAGGGTCAGGCACCCGCTACCTTTGTGGTGGTCCTGTTCGCAATGTACTGGAAACCGCCGAGGAAATCACCTTCACGGCACAATCTCACCATGTCTACCCTCCCGCATTTCATCGCCCCAGCCCGCTTCTCCGATCCAGCCGCTGCTCTGGCACAGGTCCAACGCATTTACGACAGCAGCATTCAGCATCTGCGCCAAGCCATGCAGCGCTTTGTGGCCGGCGACGATAGCCTGGGTCATGTGCGCGCTTGCTATCCCCTGGTGCGCATCCATACCGACACGGTGTCGCGCAAGCCGGGCTCCGAGGCGGCACGCCTGAGTTTTGGTTTTGTGGCAGGCCCTGGCCGATTCGAGACCACCTTGACACGCCCAGACCTCTACAGCGGCTACTACCTGGAACAGTTCCGCCTGTTACTCCAGAACCACGGCGTCGAGCTTGAAGTTGGCACGAGCTCCCTGGCCATTCCCGTTCATTTTTCGTTTGCTGAGCACGACCACGTGGAAGGCAGCTTGTCGCACCAGCGCCGCACGTTGATGCGCGATGTGTTCGACCTCCCTGATCTGGCCGCCATGGACGACGGCATCGCCAACGGCACCTACCAACCCAAGCCCGGCGAACCACAGCCGCTGTCACTGTTTACCGCGCCGCGCGTGGACTACTCATTGCACCGCCTGCGCCACTACACCGGCACCGGGCCAGAGCACTTTCAGAACTTTGTGCTGTTTACCAACTACCAGTTCTACATCGACGAATTTATCGCGCTGGGCCATGCAGCCATGGCGGACCCCGCCAGTGAATACATCGCTTTTGTAGAGCCCGGCAATGTCATCACCCGGCGGGTGGGGCTGCCCGCCTTAGCCGCCGACGCTCTGGGCAAAGAGCCGCCCCGCCTGCCGCAAATGCCAGGCTACCACCTGGTGCGCGGCGATAACGCTGGCATCACCATGGTCAACATCGGTGTAGGGCCGGCCAATGCCAAAAACATCACGGACCATATTGCCGTGCTACGGCCTCACGCATGGATCATGCTGGGCCATTGCGCAGGCCTTCGCAACAGCCAGCAACTTGGCGATTATGTGCTGGCCCACGGCTATGTGCGTGAAGACCACGTGCTCGACGAAGAACTGCCGCTATGGGTTCCCATCCCCGCGTTGGCCGAGATACAGGTCGCCCTGGAGCAAGCGGTGGCCGATGTCACGCAGATACAGGGGGCCGCACTCAAAAGCATCATGCGTACCGGCACCGTGGCCAGCACCGACAACCGCAACTGGGAGCTGCTGCCAGACAACCAGCCCCAGCGCCGCTTCAGCCAAAGTCGGGCGGTGGCCTTGGATATGGAGAGTGCCACGATCGCCGCCAACGGCTTTCGCTTCCGCGTTCCCTATGGCACGCTGCTGTGCGTTAGCGACAAACCGCTGCATGGTGAAATCAAACTCCCCGGCATGGCCAACCACTTTTACCGGGAGCGGGTGGACCAGCATCTCCGCATCGGCATTCGCGCGGTCGAGTTGCTGCGCGCCCAAGGCGTGGACCAATTGCACAGCCGCAAGCTGCGCAGCTTTGCTGAGGTGGCGTTCCAATAGCAGCCAATGGCAGGCCGGGAAATTTTCCCGTGCCCACCGTTGCTGGTTCAGGCCACAAAAACCCGCGCCTTGCGCGGCGTGACCACCAAAACCTCACCGTCTTTGAGGCCCATCTCGCGGAACTGCTGCGCACCAATCTGCGCTTCAATGATGTCGCCACTGCCCGCTGCTGAGGCGTCCTGCGGCAGCAGCTCCAGCCTCGCAATCGGCCCCACCACGATGGCGCGGACCAGCTTTGCTGAAATGCCCCGCTCGGCTTGGTCGCCCACTCCGTAGGCGTCTTCTCCCGCCACGTAACGGCGCACATCGAGGTCATGCGGGCGCACATAGGCAAACGCTTTTGCATTCTGTGCGCCGCTGTGCTCCGGGCTGGCCAGACGCACGCCGCGCTGGTCTTCACCAATCAGCATTTCTCCCTCGTGGGCACGACCATGAAACAGATTCACGTCACCCAGAAAGCCATACACAAACGGACTGGCAGGGTGGTCCCACACATCTTGCGGAGAACCAATCTGCTCCACCACGCCGGAGTTCATGAGCACGACGCGGTCCGCTACCTCCAGTGCCTCTTCCTGGTCATGTGTCACAAAAATACTGGTGACGTGCAGGTCATCGTGCAGGCGGCGCAACCAGCGGCGAAGTTCTTTGCGCACCTTCGCATCCAGTGCGCCAAAGGGTTCATCCAGCAGCAACACCTTGGGCTCCACGGCCAATGCACGCGCCAAGGCGATGCGTTGGCGTTGCCCACCCGACAGCTGCGCCGGGTATCGGTCGGCCAGCCAATCGAGCTGCACCAAGCCCAGAAGCTCGTGCACCTTTTGTTTGATGACAGCCTCGGACGGGCGCGTGGCGCGCGGCTTCATGCGCAGGCCAAAGGCCACGTTGTCAAACACCGTCATATGGCGGAACAGCGCGTAGTGCTGAAACACAAAGCCCACGTTGCGCTCACGCACGTGCACGTCGGTGGTGTCTTCACCGCTGAACAAAATGTTGCCTTGGTCGGCCGTTTCCAGCCCGGCGATGATGCGCAGCAGGGTAGTCTTGCCGCAGCCCGATGGGCCTAACAGGGCAACCAGTTCACCGGACTCTATGTCCAGGCTCACATCGCGCAGGGCTTTAAAGGTGCCGAAGTCTTTGCTGACGTTGCGAATGGCAATGCTCATGGTTATTCTCAAAAAGTTTTCAGGGCTGGGCGACCATGGGCCGCTCGGGTGGCAAGGCCGCAGCGGCCTTTTGGTCGCGCTCAAACTGCCATTCCACAAAGGACTTGATCGCCAGCGTTACCAGCGCCAGCAAAGCCAGCAGCGATGCAATGGCAAAGGCGGCGACCGACTGGTACTCGTTGTACAAAATTTCTACATGCAACGGCATGGTGTTGGTCTGGCCTCGGATATGGCCCGACACCACCGATACCGCACCAAACTCACCCATAGCGCGGGCATTGCACAAGATGACACCGTAGATCAGGCCCCATTTGATGTTGGGCAGCGTCACATGCCAAAAGGTCTGCCAGCCGGTGGCGCCCAGCACCATGGCGGCTTGCTCTTCTTCGGTGCCCTGCGCCTGCATCAGCGGAATCAGCTCGCGTGCGATGAAAGGGAAAGTCACGAAAATGGTGGCCAACACAATGCCGGGGACAGCAAAAATGATTTTGATGTCGTGTTCTCGTAGCCAAGGCCCGAACCAGCCGTGCGCTCCGAACAACAACACGTAGATCAACCCTGCGACCACCGGGGACACCGAGAACGGCAGGTCTACCAGCGTGGTGAGGATGGCCTTCCCGCGGAACTCATACTTGGCAATGCACCATGCTGCGGCCACGCCGAACACCAGGTTCAGGGGCACCGCAATGGCGGCCACAATCAAGGTCAGGCGGATCGCACTCCAGGCATCGGGTTCCTTGAATGCTTCAAAAAACGCTTCCGCGCCCTTGCGCAAAGCTTCGGTAAACACCGCCGCCAGCGGTAGCACCAAAAACAGAAAGATGAACGACAGGGCGATGCCGATCAGCGTCCACTTGACCCACGTGGGCTCAGTAGTGCCTGACCTGGCGTTGCGCGTGGTGCCTGTATGCGCCATGATCAGTCCCCTCCTCGTTTGCGCTGCCAGGCTTGCAGGGCGTTAATGACCAACAGCATGAGGAAGGACGCCAGCAGCATCACCGTCGCCACTGCAGTGGCACCGGCGTAGTCGTATTGCTCCAGCTTGCCAATGATGATGAGCGGTGTAATTTCGGAAAGCATGGGCATGTTGCCTGCAATGAAGATGACGGAGCCATACTCGCCCACGCCGCGCGCAAATGCCATGGCAAAACCTGTGAGCAGCGCCGGGCCGATGGTGGGGAAGATGACGTAACGGAAAGTTTGCCAACGGGTTGCACCCAGGCAGGTGGCGGCCTCTTCCAGCTCCTTCTCGGCGTCTTCCAGCACGGGCTGCACGGTGCGCACGACAAAGGGCAGGCCCACAAAGATGAGTGCAATCACGACACCGTTGCGGTTAAAGGCGAGCTGAATGCCATGTGGCTCCAACAGGCTACCGATCCACCCGTTACCCGCCAGCAGCGCCGTTAACGAAATACCGGCGACGGCGGTAGGCAGTGCAAATGGCAAGTCCACCAACGCGTCGATGATTTTTTTGCCCGGAAAGCTATAGCGCACCAGAACCCAGGCCAACAACAACCCGAACACCGCATTCACCGATGCCGCTAAAAAAGCTGCGCCGAAGGTGAGCTGGTAAGAGGCAACAACGCGGGGACTGGTCACAGCGGCCATGAACTGGTCCCACGTCAGCGTGAAGGTCTTGAGCAACAGGGCCGATAGCGGAATCAACACGATCAAACTGAGGTACAGCAGCGTAAACCCCAAGGTGATGTTGAACCCCGGCAGTACCCGCTTTGCTGCGCGACGCGTGCCCGTCTGAGCAGGCAGCCCACCCTGGCTGCCTGCAGTTACAACAGCATTCATTTACTTGACCGTATACAGCTTGTCGAACTGACCACCGTCGTTGAAGTGCACTTTTTGCGCTTCAGCAAATGAGCCGAAGTACTCTTCCACATTGAACAGGGCGATCGGCTTGAAGGTGCTGGCGTACTTCTTCAAGATTGCGGGGTTGCTGGGGCGAATGGCGTGTTTGGCCGCAATTTCCTGACCCTCGTCGGTGTAGAGGAAGTTCAGGTACGCACGGGCTGCGTCGCCCGTGCCCTTTTTGGCCACGGCACGCTCGACCACGGCCACGGGGTTGGACGCGACGATAGAGGTGCTAGGGTGAATCGCATCCACCTTGCCGGCACCAAACTCCTTGTCCACAGAAACCACTTCGGACTCAAACGTAATCAGCACGTCACCAATATTGCGCTGCAAAAAGATGGTGGTGGCATCCCGCCCGCCTTTGGCGAGCACCGGCACATTTTTGTAAAGCTTGCTCACAAAATCAGCAGCCTGGGCATCGGTGCCGCCCTTTTTGCGCACTTGGCCCCAAGCCGCCAGGTAGGCCATGCGCCCGTTGCCGCCCGTCTTGGGGTTGACCACAATCACTTGCACACCGGGTTTGATCAAATCATCCCAATCCTTGATGCCTTTGGGGTTGCCGTTGCGCACCAGAAACAGCATGGTGGAGCTGGTGGGGGCGGCATTGTTGGGAAACTTCTTGGTCCAGTCTTTGGCGACCACACCGGTGCCGGCCAGAAACTCCACATCGGTGACGGTGTTCATGGTCACCACATCAGCGTCCAGGCCATCGTTAACTGCCCGGGCCTGCGCACTGGAACCGGCGTGCGACTGGTCGATCTTGATGTCTTTGCCGGTCGTGCCCTTGTATTGGGCAATGAATGCAGCATTCACATCCTTGTAAAACTCGCGGGAAACGTCATACGACACGTTGAGCAACGTGGTTTGGGCGGCGACAAAGCCACTGGCCGTCAGCGCCAAGGCGCCCAGTAACAGACTCGCTTTTTGTTGGAAACGCATGAAAAACTCCTGGTATGAAGGACGGCGATGAACCACCGGAAGCTGCGATTCTGTGCAATCAGCCCCCAATCAACAACGAATTGTTTGTTGTTTGCATATGCTCTTGCCATCTATAAGGCCAGGGCGTGGACAAACAAGTCCGCCAGATTGCAGGTCCGCCAAACCATCGGTAGGGCTTACGTCACAATCGTCCTATGGAAATGCCTTTTTTCTCAGCCCTGAACCTTCGCAAGTCCTACGGTAGCTTTACTGCAGTCAATGACTTGTCTTTCACGATTGCGCCCGGCGAGTGCCTGGGTGTGATTGGCCCCAACGGCGCGGGCAAAACCACCACCATCCGCATGTGCCTGGGCCACACCGTGCCCGATGGCGGCAGCATCCACGCACTGGGCCTGGAGATGCCGCGCGACGCACTGGCCATCAAGGCCGCGCTGGGCGTCGTCACCCAGTTCGACACGCTGGACCCCGACTTCAGCTGTGCCGAGAATCTGCTGGTCTATGGCCGCTACTTTGGCATGAAGGACGCCGCCATCAAGGCGCGCATTCCGCAGCTGCTGGAGTTTGCCGCCCTCACCCACAAGGCCAACGCCAAGCCCGGCGAACTGTCCGGCGGTATGCGTCGGCGCCTGAGCCTGGCGCGGGCACTGGTGAACGACCCCAAGCTCCTGCTTCTGGACGAACCCACCACCGGCCTGGACCCGCAGGCCCGCCACCTGATGTGGGAGCGATTGCAAGTGCTGCTGCAACAAGGCAAGTCCATTTTGCTCACCACCCACTTCATGGACGAGGCCGAGCGCCTGTGCAACCGCCTGCTGGTACTGGACCATGGCAAGAAGATTGCTGAAGGCACGCCGCGCGACCTGATCGCCCAGCACCTGGAGCCCGATGTGGTGGAGGTGTATGGCGTGGGTGCGCTGGCGCTGGTGGACAGCCCGCTGCGCAACCTGGCCGCACGCGTGGAGGTGAGCGGCGAAACCGTGTTCTTCTACACGCAAGATGCAGGCGCCCTGCTGCAAGGCCTGGCCGCGTACCCGCAGCTGCGCGCCCTGCACCGCCCAGCCAACCTGGAAGACTTGTTTTTGAAGCTAACCGGACGCCAGATCCGTGAGGACGCTTGATATGAGCACTGCATCCACCTACACCCCGCCCAAGCCGCAAAGCATTTGGCGCGCGCCAGAGGTTTCAATGCGCTTCTGGCCCGTGTTTCTGCGCAACCTGCTGGTGTGGCGCAAGCTGGCCATCCCCAGCCTGGTGGGCAATATTGCCGAACCGTTGATGTGGCTGGTGGCCTTTGGCTACGGCATGGGCGCCTTGGTGGGCCAAGTGAATGTGGCGGGCCCCGCAGGCAGTGTGGCCGTGCCCTACATCCTGTTCCTGGCCAGCGGCTCCATCTGCATGAGCGCCATGCAGGCGGCATCGTTCGAGGCCTTGTAC
Organism: Curvibacter sp.; assembly: GCA_004293725.1. GTDB lineage: Bacteria > Pseudomonadota > Gammaproteobacteria > Burkholderiales > Burkholderiaceae_C > Allorhodoferax. The sequence goes on along the minus strand of REAW01000038.1, from coordinate 10,615 downwards.
TCGGCGTTTAGCCGCATGCATGTGCAAAAGACCTGGGACGGCATCATGAACGCCCCGGTGAGCCTGGACAACGTGGTGTTGGCCGAGATGCTGTGGGCAGCCTTCAAGGCACTGTTCACCGTCACCGCCATCCTGGGCGTGATGCTGGCGCTGGGCATCAGCCACAGCCCCAAACTGCTGGTGGCCTGGCCCATCCTGTTTGGCGTGGGCATCACCTTCAGCTGCATCGCGCTGATCTTCAACGCGCTGGCCAAGGGCTACGACTTCTTCACCTACTACTTCACGCTGTTCCTCACCCCCATGATGTTCTTGAGCGGTGTGTTTTTCCCGCTGGAGCAACTGCCTACGGCGGTGCGCGTGGTGGCCGACTGGCTGCCGTTGTCCAATGCCGTGGCCTTGGTGCGGCCGCTGTTCATGGACCAGTGGCCGACCGATGCTGTGCGGCATTTGGCTGTGCTGGCGGCGTATGCAGTGGGATCGTTCTGGGTTGCACTGGCGTTGACGCGCAGGCGGTTTGCCATGTGAGGCGAGTCCGTTTGGTTCCGCGAGCGGGTACTCGCGAACGGCGGGTCACAGTTTTAATGCGGCCAGCGCATCGTCTGCAAAGGCCGTGCCTGCTTCGTCGTAGACATGGACCACCGTATTTGCACCCAGCTCCCGCAAAATTTTTACCTCCTCTGGGTAACTGACGATGGCGGCTATGTGGCCACTGAAAGCCCGGTGCTTGAGTTGCTGCAAGGCATGCACGTTGCCGGCATGCCCTGGCATGGCCAGCAACACCAGCTTGACGGAGTCCGAGAGGATCAGCTTGTTCCAGAAATCGGAGTCCACGGCGTCGCCCTGCATGACATTGCGCTTCGCAGCCAGATGCGGCGCCAGTTTGTCTGAATTGTTGTCGATGCCGAGGACCTTCATGTGGTGGCCCTCTGTGAGGCGCAGGTAGGCGCCACTTCCGATTTGACCCAAGCCCAGCACCACCGCGTCGACCTGCTCGATCACGATGGGCTGGTCGGCGTCAATCAAAGCGCTCGACTCCCACCGCGCCAGTGTTCCTTTAAACCTGCCATAGAACCGTTCACTCGCAGCATTCAGTGGTGCGGCCAACACAAAGCTACCGGCCACAGCCAGCGACAGCACCACCAGCCAATCGGCCGATAGCCAGCCACTCGTGGCCGCCACAGCCACCACAATGAGGCCGAATTCCGAGTAGTTGGTTAACGCCAGCGTCGAGAGAGCGCCGGTGCGGGTGCGCAGCTTGAAGCGCATGAGCACCAGGTAATACAGACCACTCTTCAAAGGCAGCAAAAGAATCAACACGAGTGCCATCACCAGCATGGGCACATCGGGGAGCGCGCCCAAGCCAACGCTTAGAAAGAAACCCACGAGGAATAGTTCTTTGAGATGAAACAGCGACTTGGCCAACCCGGCGGTCGATGGATGCGACGCCAAGAGCATGCCAACGATCAGCGCGCCCAAATCCCCCTTGACGCCGACCGCCTCGAACAGGCTGTAGCCGACGACCAACGATAGAAAGGCACCATACAGCACCTGCAGATCGCCGTGGCCCACGCGATCCAGCATGGCCCGCATCCATCGTGCCGCGGGCCACAGCACGATCAAGCCCAAGGCCCAAGGGCTGGGCGGACTACCTGTTGTGGCCGTCAGAAAAATCACGGCAAAGACATCCTGCATCACCAGGATGCCGATCGCGATGCGTCCGTAGAGAGAGCCGATTTCGCTGCGATCTTCCAAGACTTTGACGGCAAACACTGTGCTTGAAAAACTCAGTGCGAAGCCGAGTATGACCATGGCGGTCCAGCCCAACTCGGTGGCCATGGCCAAGCCCGTTAGCTTCAAAACGAACAAGACGGCGCTCAGGGCCAGCGATGAGCCGATGATGTGCAAAGTGGCTGAGCCCCATATCTCGGGGCGCAACATGCTTCGGATGTCGAGCTTCAGGCCAATGGTGAAGAGCAGCAGCGTGACCCCGAGGTTGGCAATCGTGTCCAGGGCAGGGCTGCGCTCGAAGCCCATGGCATTGAGGGCGAATCCTGCAGCAAGAAAACCGATCAGGGGCGGCAGGCGCACCATTTGCACGGCAAAGCCAGCCGCAAAGGCCAGCGCAATCATCAGAGGTTCCATAACATCACCCAGATCGAATTCGAATTCTGTATTTTGGCCGCTTGTGGGCGCGGACTGACTTATTGGAATGATTGCGCGAAATTCATAGAATTTTTCGTAACAGTGGGTGTCTGTCGGAAGGTTGTTGCATCCCCCCCGGATGATCAAACGGCCAGGCTAAAAAACTGCTTTATAGCGGACATGGTTGATTTGTCGGGATAGTGCATCTGCCCCTTGCCGTAGAGGAAGGTGAATGTGTCACTGCTCCAAGGGGCAAATCCTTGACCTTCGTGGTCTTCAACTGATGAATGTCCGAGAACTGATGGCTCGTTGGCTAGTCAACATGCGCAAAATTCTAGGCGGCAAGCGGCAAACCAGCAGTCTCGCCTCAGGGCCAGCACCAGACAGCTATTCACTGATGCGCCCCATGTTGACGCCCGCTTCCCCGCACACTGGACCATCCGAGCCAAATCGACACTTAGCGCTCGAAAATATTGCGCAAGCAGCTACTAAATCAATAGCACCTAGCTCACCGCCTTTTGCGCCGCCTTGATCAAATCCGCCGCCTTCTCCGCAATCATGATCGTCGGGGCATTGGTGTTGCCGCTGACGATGCGGGGCATGATGGAGGCGTCCACCACGCGCAGGCCCCGGATGCCGCGCACGCGCAGTTCGTGGTCCACCACATCCATGGGGCCATTGCCCATGCGGCAGGTGCCCACCGGGTGGTAGATGGTGTCGGCGTTGTCACGAATGAACTGCTCGATGGCCAAGTCACTGTTTGCCTGGGCGGACTTGGGGGCTTCATGCCCACCCAGTTGGGCCAGGGCGGGTTGTTGCAACATGGCGCGCATGCGCTTGAAGCCCAGTTTGAGCCGCTCTACATCGTCGCGTTCGCCCAAAAAGTTCGGATCTATCAACGGCGCTTCCAGCGGATCTTTGCTGGCCAAGGTCACGCTGCCACGGCTCAAGGGGCGTAGCAGGCACACGTGGCAGGAGTAACCGTGACCCAAAACTGTGCTGCGGCCATGGTTCACCAGCTTGGCAATGACGAAGTGGAACTGCAGGTCTGGCGTGCGCTCCTCGGGCTGGCTTTTGACAAAGCCCCCCGCTTCGCCAAAGTTGGTGGTCAGCACGCCGGTGCGTTTCTTGCGCCACTCGAAGATGCCTTTGATTGCGGCCGCTATGCCACTGAATGAAACCCCGAAGCTTTCTTTCAACTGTGGCGCATTCACCATCTGCACCACGTCCACGTGGTCATGCAGGTTCTGGCCGACCCCGGGCAGGTCGTGCAGCGTGGCAATGCCCTTGTCGACCAGGTGCTGGTGGGGGCCAATGCCCGAGAGCATGAGGATTTGCGGGGACTGCAGCGCGCCAGCGCTCAGCAGCACCTCGCGGCTGCAGCGCAGTTCCTTCATTTCGCCTTCGTGCATAAACTGCACGCCCACCGCGCGCTTGTGCTCCAGCAAGATGGCTGTGATGTGCGCGCCAGTAAACACATGCAAATTGGGCCGCTGCAGATGGGGCGTGAGATAGCCCTTGGCAGCACTGTGGCGCTCGCCATTCTTGTGGGTCACCTGGTAGACACCCACGCCCTCTTGGCTGGCCCCGTTGAAGTCTGGGTTGACGGGATAACCGGCCTGCTGCCCGGCCTGCACAAACACGGGGCCCAGGGGATTGGGCGTGGTCAGGTCTTGCACGTGCAGGGGGCCGCCCTGGCCGTGGAAGGCGTCTGCGCCGCGGGCGTTGTCTTCCGCCTTTTTGAAGTAAGGCAAAACCTCGTCATAGCTCCAGCCGGGGTTGCCCTCAGAGGCCCATTCATCGAAGTCTTCGCGCTGCCCGCGAATGTAGATCATGGCGTTGACCGAGCTGGAGCCACCCAGTACCTTGCCACGTGGCTGGTAGCCGCGCCGTCCGTTCAGGCCGGGTTGTGGCGTTGTCTCAAAGCTCCAATTGGCTTGACCGTTTTTGGCCAACAGCGCCAGCCCTGCAGGGCAATGAATCAGCACACTTTTGTCGGCAGGGCCTGCTTCCAGCAGGGCCACACTGACATCGGGGTCTTCTGTCAGGCGCGCGGCCAGTACACAGCCAGCCGATCCAGCGCCAATGATGATGTAGTCAAACACGTACCGTCTCCGTATGAATGCAGGGTTCCGTTAACGTTACCTGAAGGCGCCCCGGTTTGCCAAGCCAAGGTTTACCCTTGTGAAGTTTAGAAAGGCGTACTCATATTTAGATTGCACACAATTTAATTGTTAGCTACAATTCAATCCCATGCAAAACCGACGCACTACTTCTTCCAACGACGCCTCCCTGCGCCTGGACAACCAGTTGTGCTTTGCGCTGTATTCCGCCTCGCTGGCCATGACCAAGCTGTACAAGCCTTTGCTAGAAGCCCTGCAGCTTACCTACCCGCAATACCTGGTCATGCTGGTGCTGTGGGAGTCCGATGGCCTGAGCGTTTCGGCTCTGGGCGAGCGCCTGTTTCTGGACTCGGGCACATTGACCCCACTGCTCAAACGCATGGAGGCCAGCGGTCTGCTGAGCCGCCAGCGCAGCGCCGAAGACGAACGCCGCGTGCATGTGCGCCTGACGGATACCGGGCGCGCCCTCAAGGTCCAGGCGGCAAGTATTCCCGCCTGCGTGGTGGCCGCCAGTGGCTGCCCCTTGCCAGACCTGATGGCCCTGACCGGGCAAGTGCAATCCCTGCGTGACCGGCTCACCGCCGTTTGATACGCACCCAATTCCAAGTTACCCACCCGCTGCACTACCGCAGCCATTTATGAAAGAAGCGCCATGAGCAACAAAATCGAAAAAGTGATTTACCAAGCCCACGCCACCTCCACCGGCGGCCGCGACGGCACGACCCGCACCTCCGACGGTTTGCTGGACCTGAAGCTGGCCGTGCCCAAAGAAATGGGCGGCCCCGGCAATGGCGTAAACCCCGAGCAACTGTTTGCCTCCGGCTACAGCGCCTGCTTCATTGGCGCCATGAAGTTTGTGGCCGGTACACAAAAGATCGCCCTGCCTGCGGACACCAGCATCAATGCCACCGTGGGCATTGGCCAGATTCCCGCTGGCTTTGGCATCGAGGTGCAATTGGAAGTGTCCATCCCCGGCATGGACAAGGCCGCAGCCCAGGCGCTGGTCGACAAGGCCCACCAGGTGTGCCCCTATTCCAACGCCACCCGCGGCAACATCGACGTGACCATCACCGTGGTCTAAATCAGCAGCGCTGACAAGGCCTTGCGCCCTGTCACCTAGGAGGCCGGTCTCGCTTGGCGGGACCGGCCGTTTGATTTATGGTGCCCCGCATGGACACCACCAACCTCCTCATTCGCAAAGCCCAGCTCGGCCAGACCCAGCTGCACACACACACGTTGCCCGCCTTGGCCGATGGCCAGGTACGCGTGCACATCGACCGCTTTGCCCTCACCTCCAACAACATTACCTACGCCGCCTTTGGCGACGCCATGCAGTACTGGCAGTTTTACCCCGTGCACGGGGTCGACGATGCCGACCAGTGGGGCCGCATTCCCGTTTGGGGTTTTGCCACGGTGCTGCAAAGCCGCCACCCCGAAGTGCCAGTTGGTGAACGGGTATACGGCTACTTCCCCATGGCCAGCGCGGTAGACCTGATGCCCGGCAAAGTGCACGCCAGTGGCTGGGCCGATGTGGCGCCGCACCGCGCCACGTTGCATGCGGTCTACAACCAGTACACCCGCTGCGCCACCGACCCTTTCTACACCGCCGACACCGAAGACTTGCAGGCCCTGTTGCGGCCCTTGTTCATCACATCCTGGCTGATCGACGATTTTCTGGATGACAACGCTTGGTTTGGTGCCGGGGACATTGGCACGCCCTGCATCGTGCTGTCCAGCGCATCCAGCAAAACGGCCTACGGCACCGCTTTTCAGCTGGCGCAGCGTAGCGGCATCGAAGTGGTGGGGCTCACGTCAGAACGCAATGTGGCGTTTTGCCAAAGCCTGGGGGTCTACCACCGGGTACTCAGCTATGCGCAGTTGGACCAGATTGCACCCGGCACACCGACAATTTATGTTGACTTTGCGGGCAACGCGGCGCTTCGCAAGGCTCTGCACACCCATTGCACGGCGTTGGTCTACAGCAGCTCTATTGGGGGCACCCATGTTTCCGAACTGGGCAGCGGCAAAGACCTGCCCGGCCCTCGCCCCACGCTGTTCTTTGCACCCGCCCAAATCAAGAAGCGCAGCAGCCAGTGGGGCGGCGCTGAGCTCAACCGCCGCTTGGTTCTGTCGTGGCAGGCCTTTGTAGCCCGTGCACAACAAGCACCGACACCATGGGTGCAGGTGCACCACCACCTAGGCGCCAGCGCGGTGCAAGCAGCTTACGCAGCCATACTGGCGGGTGAAGGCGACCCACGCAGCGGCCACATGCTGTCGCTATAGAGTTTCTTCGGCCCCTGCAATCTTGTTGTCAGGGGCACGGTGCATGATCGGGGCATGCACACTTGCCCTGCGGAGTTTCGATGAGATTGGCCCTGCTGTCTGACGTCCACAGCAATATTCAAGCATTGGACGCCTGCCTGACCCACGCCCGCGGGCAGCAGGTGCAGCGCTTTGCCTTCTTGGGCGACTTGGTAGGGTATGGCGCCAATCCGCAGGAAGTTATCGAGCGGGTGATGTTGCTCACCGAAGAGGGGGCCATGGTGCTCAAGGGCAACCACGACGAAATGGCCGTGCGGCCACCGCCCCAGGTAAAAACCGTCGGCGACAGCACAGCCGAATGGACCCACCGACAACTCGGCCTCTCGGCGCTCCTGTGGTTGGACACACTGCCCTATGCGATTCACCTCGACACGGTATTGCTGGTGCATGCCAGCGCCGACGCTCCCGAACTCTGGCGTTATGTGTACGACCAGCGCTCCGCCACAGCCAGCCTCAACGCCGCCAATGACTGGCCCGGGGTGCGGTATGTATTTGGCGGCCATGTGCACCTGCAAACGCTGTATTACCGCGGCATAACCGACGGACTGATGGCGTTTGCGCCACAGCCAGGTGTGGCCATTCCTGTACCCCAACACCGCCAGTGGTTGGCCACCATAGGCTCAGTAGGCCAGCCCCGCGATGGCAACCCCAAAGCCATGTACGCCGTGCTGGACACCGAGCGCGCCCAACTCACCTTCCACCGCGTTCCGTACGACCACTACAGTGCTGCTGCGGCCGTTCGCCGCGCTGGCTTGCCCGAGTTTTTTGCCCATAGGCTGGAGGTAGGACGATGAAACTGCTGGAACCAGGCACCGAATTGGACGGATTCACTATTGAGGAGTGCATCCACTCCGGAGGCATGGCGCATATCTACCGGGTGGTGTACGCCGACGGCCGCCCGGGTCCGGGTTTTGCCATGGCCATGAAAATCCCGCGCATGACAGCGGGTGATGGTGCCGAGAACATTGTGAGCTTTGAAGTGGAGTGCCAAATCATGCAGGCTCTGCAGGGCAGCCACACCCCGCGTTTTGTAGCTGCAGGCGACTTGCAACGCACCCCCTACCTGGTGATGGAATACCTGAGCGGCCACACCCTGCAGCACTGGCTGGACGGCCCCCAACCGGTGGCGGTGGACACCATCACCAAACTCGGAGCGGCCATGGCCCGCGCAGCGCATGCGCTGCATCTGCAAAACACGGTGCACCTGGACTTGAAACCCGCCAACGTATTGCTGCGGGAAGACGGCAGCGCGGTGTTGCTGGACTTTGGCCTGTCATGCCACGCGCACTACCCCGACCTGCTGGCCGAGCAGTTGCGCAAGGCGGTGGGCTCGCCCGCCTGGATCGCCCCTGAACAGGTGGTGGGCGTGCGCGGCGATCCGCGCAGCGATGTGTTTGCGATTGGCGTCATGCTCTACCAGCTGTGCACTGGTGCGCTCCCTTTTGGCGAGCCCCAGACGGCCGGTGGCCTGCGCCAGCGCCTGTGGATGGACCCGACGCCCCCTCGCAAGCTGCGTCCGGACATTCCGGCCTGGCTGCAAGAAGTGGTGTTGCGCTGCCTGGAGCCCGAAGCCGCCAAGCGCTACCCATCAGCCGCCCACCTGGCTTTTGATTTGGTGCACCCCACCCAGGTGCATGTAACAACGCGCGGCACCAACATCAAGGGCACGGCGTTTCGCACCCATTTCAAGCGCTGGATCAAGGCTGCGGGCATGCAATACCAGCCCAGCCCTGTTCCCACGCAGCAGCTGCAAGAAGTGCCCATTGTCATGGTGGCCGTGCCGCACAAGGACGTGACGGATGCCACCCTGTATTCGCTGCGCGAGGCGGTAGCCCGTGCGCTGGGCAACCGCCCCGGCGCCCGCCTGGCGTGCGTCACCGTCATTAGCAGCAGCCTGACCAGTGCATCAGAAGAGGACAAGAGCGAAACGAATGTTCATCGCCGCCACCTCACCGCACTGCGCCTGTGGGCCCAGCCGCTGGATCACCCGGGCCACCAGACCTCTTGCCATGTGCTGGAGAGCAGCGACGTAGCCCAGGCCCTGCTGGACTATGCACGCGGCAACCAGGTGAGCGTCATCGTCATGGGCGCAGCGACCCATGGGCTGAAGACCCAACGCTTTGTGGCCACGGTGCCGATCAAGGTCGCCATGGATGCGCCCTGCACCATCATTCTGGTGAAACAAAGCCTGCCGTTTGCGCAGCTGGGCATTGACCCGGCGCACACCCCAACGCCCGCGAACAGCTACTCCGATTCCGACGCGGACAACGCGGCACAGCGCTTGTACGGAGATGACCTGGGGCCGCTGGGTTAAGCCAACCAAGCAGCAGGGGCAAGCCCGCAGAGGACAATCGGGGCATGCACAGCAACACGGGCACCGCCCTTCACCCTTTTGAATCCCTGACCCCCGACCTCGTGCTGGACGCACTGGACAGCGTGGGCCTGCGCGGGGATGGCCGCCTTATCGCACTCTCATCCTATGAGAACCGCGTCTACCAGGTACAGCTCGAAGACGGTGGCCCGGTTGTTGCCAAGTTCTACCGTCCCGAACGCTGGACCGATGCACAGATCCAGGAAGAACACGACTTTGCCGCCGAGCTGATGGCCGATGAAATTCCGGCGGTGGGCCCACTGGTGCTGGAGGGGCAGACCTTGCACCACTTTGGCGGGTTTGCTTTTAGTGTGAGCCCGCGCCGTGGTGGCCGGCCGCCCGAGCTCGACGACGGCGAGGTGCTGGAGTGGATCGGTCGCTTTCTGGCACGCATCCATGCCGTCGGGTCCAAGCGTCCCTTTGCACACCGCCCGGCGCTGGATGTGCAGACCTTTGCCATCGAATCCATGCAGTGGCTGCTGGACCACAACATGGTGCCGCTGGATGTGCAAAGTGCGTGGAGCTCCACCTGCCAGAGTGCTATTGATTTAATAGCTGCTCGCGCAGACATGGCGGGCGCAAAGGGCCAAAATAAGTCCAATAGCAGCGGCATACGCCAGTTGCGCCTGCATGGCGACTGCCACCCCGGCAACATTCTTTGGACACCGACGGACGCCATTGCGGCTGCAGGCCCGGGCCCGCACTTTGTAGACCTGGACGACGCCCGCACAGGCCCGGCAGTACAAGACCTGTGGATGCTGCTCAGTGGAGACCGCCAGCAGCAGACGCGCCAATTGGGCATGTTGGTCGACGGCTACGAACAGTTTCGCGAGTTCGACCGTGCCGAGCTGGCGCTGATTGAGCCGCTGCGCACGCTGCGACTGATCCACTACAGCGCATGGCTGGCCCGGCGCTGGACTGACCCGACCTTTCCCGCCAACTTTCCGTGGTTTGGCAGCAGCGACTACTGGAAGGGCCAGGTACAGATGCTGCAAGACCAATGTGAGGCCATGCAGGAAGCCCCGTTGATCGTATGAACCTGGAACAGGTTGCCAGTGCCACGTGGTGGACCGTCACGCACCTCGGTTCGTCCAGCCTGTTGCTGCCCGCATGTTTGCTACTGATGTGGGGGCTGTGGCGCACCCGGCAAACCCGGGCATTGCAGTGGCTGGTGCTGACCCTGGGCGCGGCGGTTGGGCTCACGCTGGTTAGCAAGATTGCGTTTTACGGATGGGGCTTCGGGCTTGCTGCCTGGGACTTTACGGGCGTCAGCGGCCACACCTTGCTGGCTACCGCCCTGCTGCCCCTGCTGCTGCGCGGCCTGCCCACCGTGGGCTTGTGGGGCGCATGGGCAGGCGCAGGCCTGGCAGCGGCAGTGGGTATTTCTCGTGTGGTGGTGCAAGCACACAGCCCCAGTGAAGTGCTGGCGGCCTGGGTGTTGGGCGGTGCAGTTGCCGCCACGGTGCTGCGGATTTTGGGCACCTTCCGCCTGCGCCACCCGGCACTCCTCGTGGCGCCGTTGTTGCTGCTGGGCTCGCTCCACACGCCAGCGGCTACGTAGTCGGTGTTGAAGAATTCAAATTCTCGAATCAAACGAACTTTGGGCGGTCAGCAGCAACTGCTGCTCGCAGCAGATATGTGAATCCTCCCGGCAATA